>CAZVHW010000038.1:6208-23222 GCA_964626835.1 uncultured Enterobacterales bacterium | reverse complement strand
CGGGGGCCACCTCGGCCGCCACCACCTCCGCACCGTAGGCGGTGACATGCACGCGGTCCATGAAGAAGACCTGGTCCCGCTTCTGGGCAAGGACTCGCTCGGACAGGGCCGCGAGGTCTACCAGGGGGCTGCCGCGCGCGGCGGCGACTTCGCGAACGATGGCGTTGAGGCTGGGGGTCGAGTCGGGCACCAGGTCCCAGTCGGCGGCGAGGCGCAGCGCCGCGGCGGCTTGATCGACACGCCCCTGGTCGAGCAGGCGTTGGCCATGGAGGTAGTGGAAGATCGCCACGCCGGGGTCTTCCTCCAGGGCCCGCTCGAGCTGGGCCGGGTCTGGGGGCGTCCCGTCCGTGTCCAGGGTGCGCACCAGCTCCCGCACCCGTGCCGGATCGCCATGGTGCACCCCGGACAGAACCGGCCGCGCGCGGAGATCGCGGGGAAGGGTTGCCAGCACCACCCGAACATCCGCGTCATGGGCCCGGGACACGAGGTCGTCCAACCGGCCACGGAAGATGCGCTCCTTGAGGCGCTGCTCCTGCTCGAGCAGGACGGTGACCTCTCGACCGGCGAGATCGTCCTCGAACATCGACAGGTCGGGGGGGCGGCGCCGGGCCGAGTAGGCAGCCTGCTCCACCGGGTCGTCGAAGGACCGCCCCAGCTCCATGCGCTCCTGGGGTCGCTGGTCCGCTCCCAAGGTCCGCGCCAGCAGCCCGTATCCCTGCGACCGGCCCAAGCTGGCGGACAGACGGTGGAACAGCAGGGGATGGCGCGCCGGCCATCCCGTGTAGAACGAGGTCATCGTGTGCTCGTTGTTGCCGATGGCGAGCACGAGCAGATCGGGCTCGAGGGCCACGGCGCCTTCCACGGCGGAGACCAGGCTACCGGCGTAGGCTCCGCAGCGCCCCCAATTGAGCACCTCGACCTCCCCGCCCAGCTCCCGCTCGAGGGCCGCGGGCCAGGCCTCGCTGGCCTGCAGGCGCAGGCCGTGCACGAAGGACTCGCCGATGACGACGACACGCGCCCCGTCGGGCTCCCGCAGGAACATCTCGGGGCGCACGCGCTGGTGGCCGAAGCGGGCTTCCGGGCAGAGGTAGACGATCTCTTCGTCCAGCTGGCAGGTGGCCTGGTAGGGAGGGTGTTCCGGCAGCGGATCGAGCCGCCAGTCCCGCCCTGCCAGAAGCGCCAGCATCCACAGGACGCCCTCGACCAACAGCAGCGCGAGCAGGGTGGTGAGCGCAGCCAGCAGCAGCTTGCGGCCGACCCCTCTCATGGGGAGCCCCCCGCAGGGCTCGAGCCGTCGGAGCAACAGCGGGTGCCGGTCTCGGCCGAGCTGTAGTCGGTGCTGGAGAAGGCGCGGGTCGAGCACTGCCCCAGGCCGGCGCTGACGTTCCAACCACCGCCCTTGATGGCTCCCGTGCCACGGGGGGTCGCGACCCACTCCCAGAGGTTGCCGGACATGTCCATCAGGCCCTCGGGCGTGCCACAGCCCGGATAGGCCCCCGAGGGAGAGGCCTCGCCCGCGTTGGTCTCGCGGATCCTGGACTCGTCGTGGCAGCGGTCGGGCTCGTAGACGTTGCCGTAGGGCCAGCGCCGGCGAAGGGGACCCGCGCAGGCCTGCTCCCACTCAGCCTCGGTGCACAGGCGCAGCCCGCGCTCCTCGCACGCCAGGGTGGCGCCGACGAAGTCCAGGTTGGCGCCAGGGCGCTCGCCCTCGACACCGGGGTGCTCGTAACGATCGATGCAGAAGTCCCCGATGGACCGTTGCTCGTCAGGGCAGCGACGATTCCCCTGCTGCGGCCCGTCGGGGGGCAGATCGAGGGATCCGCGACAGCAACGAAAGCCGACGTCGGGGAACGCGGCGTCCTGGGGGGCCGCCGGATAGCCGTCCCGGGGCTGGCAGCGCGCCTTGCCCGGATCGGTGTACCAGGAACCCCCTCGAATCTCCCGCAAAACCTGGTCGGGATGGGCCTCGAGGCCAGGGACGTCCAAGGGGGTGGAGGTCCACTCCCAGACCCCGCCCACCAGGTCCTGCACACCCGCGGCCGAGCTGCAGCCGAAGTAGCGCCCGGAGGCGGCGGGGCCGTCGATCTCCACGGCGCAGGCGTTGGGCACGTACACGTCACCGTAGGGCAGGCCCAGCTGGTCG
This sequence comes from uncultured Enterobacterales bacterium, assembly GCA_964626835.1. Classification (GTDB taxonomy): domain Bacteria; phylum Myxococcota_A; class UBA796; order UBA796; family JAFGLY01; genus CALDOK01. The sequence continues at coordinate 21,079 of CAZVHW010000038.1, read as the reverse complement.
GGACCCGCGCAGGCGAGCTCCCACTCGTAGGCGGTGCACAGGCGCTTGCCCGCTTCGGAGCACAGCTCCGCCGCCCGCTGTTGGGCCAGACCGGTGAGCGGCAACTCTCCAGACCGGTTCGGGTACTCGAAGTGGTCCACCCAGAACTCGCCCTGCACCTGAACCTCGGCATCGGGATCGTAGGCCACCTCGCCCTCCCGCCCCAGGCTCGCTGCCAACTGATCCGCCGCGTCGACGGCGACGCGCTCGGCGTCCAGGGGCTCGGGGGAGGTGCAGCAGCGGAATCCGGCCGAGTACACGCGCTTGCGCGGATCGACGCGGTAGTCCGGCTGGCGAGAGTAGCGCCCGGAGCAGTCGGCGTAGCGCGGGTAGGTGTACCAGGCCCCACCCTCGAGCATGCCGTCCACACCCTTCCAGTCGTCCAACACCCATTCCTCGAGGTTGCCGACCAGGTCGTGAACACCTTCGGGGGTGACACAACGCTCGTACGCACCCGAGGCCGCCACCAGCTCGGTGGGATCCATCATGCTCGTGTGGCCCGACGGCAGGCCCTGGCCGCTGAAACAAGCCCCCGAGACGAAGCCGACGCCGTAGCCATACCGATGTTCGCCGGCCGGGCCCTCGCACGCCCTGCGCCACTCCTGGGCGGTGCACAGGCGCTTGCCCTCCCCCTCGCAGGCCGCCTGTGCCTCGTCCATGTTGACGTAGGTGCGTGGCTTCTCCCCCGCCCGGTTCGGGAACTCGTAGACGTCGATGGAGAAGGACCAACCGTCGGCAGCGGTCAACTCCACGGTGTCGGGTGGGGCGGACGGTGCTCCGTCGCAGCCCACCACGCCCAGGGCGAGCGCGGCCCAGCAAGCCAGCGAGGAAGCGACGAGGCGCATGCCAGCCATGCTATGGCCCGGCCTCGCCGTAGGCCACAGGGGGGGGCCGGTCAGCGAGCAAGGCGCGGGCCACGAGTCGCGCCAACAGCGCCTGGCCTTCCGGGGTGAGATGACAGACGTCGTGGAAGTGGCCGCGGTCCCCCGAGGCCAGCTGGGCGGTCTCGAAGTGCGTGGCGGTGGACACGAAGCGCACCCCCGAGGCACCGGCCACGGTGGCCAGGATGTCGCCCTGGACTGGCAGGGGGCGACCGGGAGCGAGATCCAGCCAGAGCGCGGCGCGCAGATCCTCGAGGGCGTCCGACACCCGGTCGCCGCGGAGCCGCGCGAGCCCTCGCAGATAGCGCGCCTGGGCGTGCCTGGGATCGAGCTCGATGGCAGCGTCGAGGGCCTGCTCCGCCGCGTCGAGCCGACCCTCGTCCAGATGACCGCCACCACGCCGTAGCGCACCCGCAAATCGCCACGACGCCACGAGGCCCAGGAAGGGATCGCCAGCGGGAAGCAGGGGCGGCTCGAGCAGGTTGGCGGGCACCTCGACGAGGAACAAGGGGACCGAGGCCTCGCCGGCCAGGGTCACCATGGCCGCGACGTTGACCTCGAAGCGCCCCACGACGTCGCGGTAGGGCCGATCGACCCGCTCGGGCGCCTTCGGCATCGCGCTGGCGCCCTGCCCGAGCAAGCTGGAGCGCACGGCGGCGCCCACCAGGGCCCGCTGCGCAGCCTCGCGCTCGGCCGGAACACGGTCGGCACTGGAACCCCCGACGAGATGCAGCAAGCGGACCAGCCGAAGCGGAGAGGAAGGTGCGAGCACCGCCGCGGGATCCGGGTTGTGGGAGGCCAGCTCGAGGGCGTAGTTGAAGAACTCGTTGTTACCGCTGTAGACCACCAAGGCATCGGGCTCGTGCCCCGCCACCAGGCCCATGAGCTCCACCACCTGGTGGGTGCCGAAGGACGCGCCACCGAGGTTGATCACCTCCGCATCCAGCCCCTCCCTGGTGAGCAGGCCCTCGAGCTGACCAGGGAATGTCCGCTCGGGCTCCCGCTCCACGGGCACGCCCAGTGTGGCCGAGCCCCCAAAGCAGAACACACGATAGCGGCCCTCGGGCTTGGGTAGATCCCACTCCTCCGCCTGCATGAACCCATCCCGACGCAGCGCAGAGGCGGTGCCCACCCGCGTGGCTTCGGACTCTCCTTCACGGCGCTCGAGATAGTCGCGACGGGTGCCAGGGGTCACGATGCGGGTGTCGGCGCCCCATTCCTGGGGCATCACCGGCTCGGTCGGGGCGGGCCAGTCGGCCAGGCGGAGTCCGACCTCGACCAGGACCAGCAAGCCGGGCACCATCGCCAGCGCCGCCAGCCGGAACAGCAGCGCCTTGCCACGACCCGATGCAGGGGGAGAAATCGCTGGCTCCGAGGGCGTCATCTCTCCGTCCTAACCACGTCCAGGCCCCGCTGGTGCCCGCGCCGCGCCCCCCCTCGCGATAGGCTCCCGGCATGCACCGGCACTCCTCCTCCGTGGCACGGTTCTGCGCCACCACGTGGCTCGCGCTCACGACGGTCGCGGCCTGCCAACAAGGTGCGCCCGAGGACGCCGACTGTGCCGCGCTCCCCGGATCCGACGATCGCGACCGCTGCTGGGCCGAGCAGGTTTCGTCGGCAGCGCTCCCAGCACCCAACCTGCTGGCCGCGGCTCGACACATCCAAGACCCGGAGCTCCGCGATCTGGCGCTGGCCGATGCAGCTCCGGGCCTGGGCCTGGACGCCTGCCAGGCCATCCGGGATCCAGTGCTGCGGGAAGGCTGCAGCACCCGCGCACGCCGGCCCCACCTCGACATTCCCGAGCCCGCGGGCGCGGTGGAGAAGCCTGGCGGCGCCACGCTCGAGCTGGACCCTGCCGCCAGCGACGCCCTGACGAAGGCCCAGGACATCTGCGAAGACGTCCCAGGCGGCTTGGTGGACCTCTGCCTGCAGCGCGAGGCCCGCCGCGAGGACGCGACCGTGGCCTGGGCCCTGTGCACGGGCATCCGGGATCCCGACCTCCGCGGCGACTGCGACGCGTCCCAGGCCACCCGCCTGGGTGAGACGAGCCGTGGCGAGCTGGCCTCGAGGGTCTGCAGCGCGACGCCAGTGGCGACCTGGCGGGGGGAGTGCTTCTTCCGCTTGAGCGAAGCGCTGCCCCTCGCGGAGCTCCCGGCCAAGGCGGGCGCTTGCGGCAACGCCGGTCGGTTCCGGGACGAGTGTCTGCGCCACCTGGTGCAGGCCCAGGCCCAGGCGAGCACGCTGCGGGCACGCTTTGGCAGCCTGTCCGAGACCATCGAAGGCATGGAGCGGGACCTGGCGGAGCTCGAAGAGGCCCTGCCCACCGGGTCCGATCTGGACTGGTACCGCTTCCTCTTCGGCTACGAGGGCTACCACGCCCTGCTGAGTGCAGCGGCCCAACACGGCAGCCTCGACGCCGTGGCCACTGCTGGCCATGATGGGCTGGACGACGCGACCCGGCGCAGCTGGTGGCGCGACTGCGCCCTGAAGCTCTGCGTACGCACCCACCTCGAGGCCGGTGGCGGCGCCCCCTCGGGGCTCACCGACGCCCTGGCGCCCTGCCAACCGGGCCGGAGCGCGCCAGCCGGCCCGCCCGAGACCCCCCTCTTCCCTGCCGGCCCCACCCCCAGTTCCTACCGGCAGCTGGCCATCAGCGAGGTCCCCGCCCCACTCTGGCCCGGCTCGGGCTGCGCCGTGGAAGCCGACGCCCGCACCGCCATCGCCGTCCTCTGGGCCCTGGAGGTCCTGCCCTGGACCCAGACCACCGCCGTCCTGGACGAGGCTCTCGACAACCCTGCAGCCGCGGTTCGTGTCTACGCCCTGGACATGGCCGAGCACAAGGCCTTCTTCTGGCACCGCGACGACCCCCAGGGCAGCGCCTGGCTGGCCGAGCGCCTGGGAGCCGTGGCCACGAGCGACCCACGACCTCCCATCCGCGAGCGGGCCGCCGTCCTGGTCGCGGGGCTCGAGGCGGGCGAACGCCCTGGTCGCTGGGCCCTGGCCGCCGAGGGGGCGTGCGGGGGACCGTAGGAGCATCGAGCCGTCAGGCCTGCCCCGCGGGTGATATCCAGTGTCCATGTCCCCCATCCGCGCCAGAATCTCCGCCATCCCCCTCCTCGTGGCCCTGGCCTGTGGGGCGCCCCCGAGCGATCCCGGCCCGGCACCGGAGCGGGGCTCCGCCTGGTCCGAGGGCGAACCCCTGGTGCTCTACCTGCACCAGGCCCTGCCCCCGGAGCACGTCCAGTTCTCTCGGGTCAACCGGCGGGCATCCGACTTCGGCTCCCTCTCGCCCCACCCTCCGGAGGGGCCCGAGGACCGCAGCTGCAGCACCGTCGTGGCTTTCGGCGCAGCCCAGGGTGCTACCCCGGCCGAGGGCATGCACGTGCACGAGGTGCTCTACCGCGTGTGGTGGTTCAGCGGCTCGGGCCGCGGCAGCTTCTCCCTGCACGTGCCCGGCATCGAAGGAGGGCTGGCCCCCCTGCCCGTCTCGGTGTTCGAGGGTGAGCGGCCCCGGCCCGGAGGCTACGCCCTGGCCAAGGGCCGAGTCCCCGTGGACCGGTGGCTCGACGGCGAGCAGCTGCGCCAGCTGGTGCTCACCCTCGACGTGGCCCAGGCCGCGGTTCGTATTCCCACCTGCGCCGCCCGCCGCTCCATGATCGTGCTCAACCCCCCGTCGGACGAGGCCCTGGCCGGGAGGGACAAGGACCATGACGGCCACGACGACCTGGACGAGCTGTTGGAGAGCCTGAGGGACCCCTTCGCCTCCGATCCGGAATCCGTGGACTGCCTGGGAGAAACCGACGCCCTCCGCCTACCCGTCACGCAACCGATCCGGCTACCCCGGCCCGACCGACGGCTGAACACGGCCGCCATCCGCGAGTCCATGGTGATCCAGGACGAAGTGGTGGCCCACGCGGGCGACCTTGCCATCGCCAGCGAGCTACGCCTCGAGCGGGCCACGCTGCTGCTGGAGCCCGATCCCGACACGGGCAAGCCTCCGAAGGTCACGGTCTCGGCCGGCGGGAGCCTGAAGATCCTGGCCAAGAGCACCCTGGCCGCGCCCGACTCACGGGTCGGTTTCCACGTGCTCGTCGACCCCGACGCCACGCTCGAGATGAGCGACTGCACCGTGGCCAACGGGGGCTTCATCGCACTGGACGCGCAGGGTCGCGTGGGCGTGGAGACCGCGGCGATCTACTCCACCGCCAACCACACCCGCGTGCTGCACTGCGACCTGGCCCAAAACCTGATGGCCCTGTCCCTCATCGGCGACGACGCCCGTGTGGAGCACAACCGCTTCCGCCGCAACGGCACCGGCGTGCTCCTGTCCGGCAGCGGTGCCACGGTCAGCTCGAATCGCAGCCTGGGCGACGGCATCTTCCTCACCTTCGATGCTCGATCGAGCGGCAACCTGGTGCGAGACAACGAGGTCCACTCCAGCGCCGACGCCGCGGTCCGCATCCGCCCCGCAGATCCCCCAAACCAGCTCCTGGACAACCGGATGTTGGACGTCAACGTGGGCATCAACCTGCTGCCAGCCGAACCTCCCGGTGCGGAGGGACGCTTCGAGGTGAAGGGCAACACGGTGCGCTCCTGCCGACAGAGCATGACCTCGCCCCCGGGCTGGGACCTCGCCCCGTTCGAGGCCGACAACACCCTCGAGCGTTCCACGGATTCGGCCTGTCCGAAGGACCGGGGGAGCGGACCACCGCCGACCTGACGGGTTCAGGGCGAGGCAAGGACGAGCAGAGAAGGCCACGCCGCCTCGGCCACCTCGCCGTGCCCCTGTGCGTTCGGCTGGACCTCGTCGGGGGGCGCGATCCGACCGCGCCACCGCAGCCAGAGCAGATTGGCCAGGTAGGAGCGCTCCGCCAGCCCTGATACAGGCGAACGTGCAGGTCCGGGTGGTCCAGGACCTGCTCCACGGCGGGCTTCCACAACACCCAAGGAAAAAGCCGCAGGACCCAGAGGGCCAGGCACACCAGGATGACGGAGACCGCGGGCGGGCTCGCGTTCACTGCTGGGTCGCACCCTCGTTGGGCCCGGGCGGAGGACCGTCGGTAGGGGTTGGCGCATCGGCAGGCCGTGGTGCCTCGCCATCGGCTGGGCCGGAAGCGTCGCCGGCCAAGGCGGGCTCGCCGCCGGGCTCGCCGTCGGGCGGCTGCGCGGGCGGTGCGACGATCTGGTTCTCGGGCGAGTACGCTCCCAGATCGGGATCGTCCGTGACGTGGATGGTGACGCCCGTGATCGCCGCATCGTCCACGTCCAGTTCGTCGGACAGCCCCCCTGGGTCGCCCTCGGACGGGCCGTTGCCATCGCTGTCGAGGAAGACGACCAGCCGGACCTCGCCCAGGTCCTTGGGGACCTCGGCCTCGAAGGCTCCGACGCCTCCACAAACCACACTGTAGGCGGACTGGTCGGCGCCCCCCAGAGAGTTGGTCGTGATCACGTCCACGAGCACGAGCCCGGTGGACTCACCGGCGTAGAGGATGTCCCCACCGAGCATGACCCCTGCCCCTTCTTCGAGCCCATAGCGCTCGTTGGTCAATGCCGTGGCTTGGCACGAGCCATCGGCGAGCCTTCCACAAGCATCCCCACATGGGGGGGCTTCGTTGAGCGGCTCGCCCTCGCCGGTGGGGCCGTCGCCTTCCGCCAAGGGGGGTCGGTAGTGTTCGGACGGATCGCCGCAAGCGACGAGCACGGTGAGCAGGGAAACAGAAATGGAAGCGCGCATGGGGACCTCCCTGTTCTGTCGCCCTAACGTAGGCGGAAGCTTCACACCCGCCTGCAGATGAGCGCTCAACCCTCTGGAGGCAGGCTCAAGTCCCACACGACCACCGATCCGTCGTCGGCCAGGCGGCCGCACCAGGCATCCAGCAGCGCCTCCGTGTCTTCCGCCAGCAGGGGACCTGCGAGCTGGTCTCGGTACAGCAAAACGTAACGAAGCCCCGTATCCAGCAGCTCCTCGACGTCCGCCTCGAGGCGTCCGCCCCCCAGGTTTCGCTGGGGACGAGTGGACCCCGAGGCCCGCGCCAGCCGGTTGAGCAAGGCGTTGGTTTCGTACCAGAACGGATGCTTCAGGGTGTCGGGCATACCGAAGGGTGGGCTGTTCAACAGCGGCAAGCCGGCCTGGCAGGCGCTGACGGAGATGGCCGCTGGCGTGGGTTCGTCCAGGGGCAGCGCCAGGGCAGGACCGGGCTCGAGCCCCTCGAGGGCCGGCACGCGAGCGTAGTCGGCCGCGGCAGGCAGATCGAAGCGCACGATGCCCAGGGACCGGCTCTTGGCCTCGGCGAAGCGCAGCTTGGGCGGCCAGGTGGAAAAGCTGACTCCGACCGCTCGCACCGCCACCAACCAAACCAGCAACAGCGCCACCACCGGAACACCGAGCAGCGTCACCCGTGGGCGCGCGAGCCCTGGCCAGCGATCCTGGAGCCGCCGCGCGACGGCGTGCACCCCCAGGGCGATGGGCACCGGCGCGATGGTGGCGGCCATGAGCACGTAGCGGTTGACCTGCTTGAGCTGCTCGAAGCCCGGGATGAGCAGGAAGTTCAGATAGTAGGGCAGTGGGATGCCGGTGAAGGCGTTGTCGAGACGCAGGAAGGGGCCCAGGGCGAAGACCAGCAACACCATCACGTCCAGCGCCGCCTGACCCGTCCTCCTCCGCGGCCGCGCGAGCAGGATGGCACCCACGACCAGCAGCCAGAAGTACACGCGTCCCGGGAAAAGCTCGGCTGGGGTGGAGAAGTCCCGCAGGTTGACCGACCGGGCCGAGGCCGCCAAGAGTCGGTCGGTCGAGGACGACATGGGCGGATCTTGGCCCAGTCCCCGGCGAGGATCGTGGGCGTCGATGTACTCCTGGGCTTCCTCGACGGAGACCGGGTGGAGGAGATCGTCGACCTGGTCTACCAGGCGGGTGTCGTCTGCGTGGTAGGGCGTCCCCGCCGTACCCTCCTGCAGCACCCAGAGCCCCGGCACCAGCAACACCGCCGCCACCACCCCCACCAGCGCCATGCGGCCCAGGCGCTGCAGAGGACGGGCACCGACAAGGCGCGGCAACACGAGCAGCGGCGCCGCGGCAGCCAGGTACAGCCCATAGTGCAGTTGGCAGTAGAACACCGCCGCCAAGGCCGAACCCGCCGCCACCGGCCACCCCCATCCGTCCTCGGTCTCGGCCTTGTGCAGGGCCAGAAAGAACACCGGCACCAGGTAGAGGCTGGTCCGGTCCAGGCTGGCCAGGGACAGCTCGGCCAGCAACACGGGCGACCAGGCCGCGCCGCCCGCCGCCAGCAGGGAGCAGATCGGCCCTGCTCCCAGGCTACGGGCCAGGGCCCAGCTGGCGAAGGCCAGCAACACCACGCCGAGCAGCACGCCGATGTTGTGGCCCACCAGGCCGTCGCTCATCCGAGTCGCGAGGGCGGGCAGCAGATAGCCCAGCCAGGACGGGCCGGTGGTCATCCAGGTGGAGCCTTCGGGCCAGCCATAGGAGGTGCAGACGTCGGTGAAGCCGCCCAGCCCACCGGCCATGCAGTGCAGCTGGGCCACCGAGTCCAGGGGATCGGTCAGGGCGGGGCTGGCCAGGAGGATGCGCTCCCCGAAGGCCCCCAGCAGCCGGGAGACGGCCACCAGACCCAGTGCCAGACACGCCAGCCCGACGCCCACCAGCTCGAGCACGGGGGGCAGGCGCTTTCGTTGCCGCCACACACCCACGCACGCCACCAGGAGGAAGATCACGGTGGGAGGCAGCAAGCCCAGGCGCACCATGGTCTGGCGGCTGTCGTCCGGGGTGCGCTCACCCGAGCGACGCCACACCTCGAGGGCCACGCGCTCGTCACCGGGCTCGATGATCACCTCGTCGCTGCGAGCGTCCCCGGTGGACTGGGCCCGCCAGCGTCCGGGACCCAGACCCAGGAAGGCGAAGCGCCCGGCTTCCACCGGCGCCCAGGCGAAGCCGTCGTCCATGTCGGGAGCCGGGCAGTCCCTGCAGCTCCGATCCTGCTCGTAGCCGGGACCCAGGTGCAAGGCGGAGACTCCGTCGGCCCCCCGGGGGGGGACCACCAGCACCAGCCGGTCGGTGTCGGCGACCACCTCGAGGTCTCGCGGGTAGTCGGCCTCCGGAAGCCGCTCGATCACGCGATAGGTCCCGGCGGGCAGCCAGAGCTGAGTCAGCTCGCCACGAACCCAGCCTCGCTCGGGATCGAGGTCCGGCCGCCACCCCTGGCGAGAGTTGCTGGCGCCATCCTGGGTGATCATGCGGTGGACGAGCCGGTCCTCGGCGTCCCGGATCTCGATGACGGCCACGTGATCGGGATCGAGCGCGAAGGTCCAGTCCAGGCGCTCGGCGTAGGCCGAGGGCAGCGCGATGCAGAGGACCAGCCAGACGAGCAGCGGCATGGGGGCAGCCTACCTTACGCCGGGATCACGGACACGAGCCCGACTCGCGCGCAGCCAGGATCCGAGACCGGGATCCGGCTCGGGGAGCACGCCCTCCCCCTGCTGGAACGCTGCCAGCCCTTCGAGCCAGGGATTCCCCGCCGCGATGCTCGGCGGAGGTCCGTGCCGCAGGCTCGCGGCCACTGGACGGCGATGCACGGTCTGCCAGTACGGGTAGACCAGGCGTCGGTTCTGCCCCCAGGCAACAGGCCGCGCCCCAGGCGAGCCTGCGGCACGAGCCCGGCCACACCAGCGTCGAGGATGCGCCAGCGGGCCTCCGGATCGCGCTGCTGGAGCAGCCCCTCGAGGCGCTCGGGGAAGCCCTTTTCCCGCTCGGTCCAGGGCTCTCCCTGGGTGGTGGAACCCCCCAGGGCGAAGAAGCTCGGCTCGCCCTCTTCCTTGGCCCGTGGAAAGTGCAGCTCGTGCATGCCGCGGGCCAGTAGCCGAGGGTTCGAGCGCACCAGCCCCCCCGGCGCGTCCAGGAACCAGTCCCCCAAGATGCGATCCCGTCGCCAAACGCAAGCGTTGACGTGAAAGCCGGCGGTGAGCCGCAGATCCTCGGCGGTGGTGCCCTCGTAGCCGAACGCCCGAAGCGTTCCTTCGACGCCGACGACCACCACGACCACCACGATCGCGGCATAGAGCAGCTTGCGACAGGTGGGAAGGGAGCGGGAAGGGGGACCGGACATGAGGCCTCGGGCCGAATCGAGCCGACATCCTATCGCAGCCCCGCACGGGAGAGGAGCCTGGCGAGCGCGCCCTGGCCCCCTTCGGCGCCTGGCTGCTGGAGCGGCGGCTGGGGGCGCGCCCGATGGGTGCCTTCCTGGGAGGGCTGATCCTCGGGTACTCGCCCTACATGCTCGGCATCCTGAACAACGGACGGCTGGCCAAGACCAACCACGCCTGGATCCAGCTGGTGGCGCTGGCGGCCTGGAGCCTGGCCCATCAACGGCGAGAGGGTGGGGCGACCCGCTGGGCGGCGCTGGGGGGCTGGCCGCTGCTGGGCTGGGTCGCCGCACTGCCGTGCCTGATCTCGAGCCCCTCCTACTTCGTGGCCACCGGGCTGCTCTGCACCGCCATCGCGCTGCGGGGCGTAGTGTTGGGTGACGGTTGGTGGGCTCGGGCGCGGGCTGGATTGGGGTTGGGGCTCATGGCGGGGGGTACCGCCCTGCTGGGGGTCCCCTTCCTGCCTCTACCTGCGCATGCGCGAGATGGCGCTGCTGTCTCCCGCACGGCCCGGCGAAGCCAGGCCGCTGCGCGAGCTGTCCGCCAGCCTGCGTTCCCTGCTACTACCCGTGGAGACGTTCTACGCCGGCGCGGTCCCGATTCCAGGAGAGCACCACGTGGCCTACCTGGGCCTGGCGGGGCTGGGGCTGGCCGGGGTGGGAGCGGTGTTGGCGGTCAGGCGACGGGTGTGGCCAACGGGGATGGGGTTCTGCCCCCGAGCGGATCCTCATCGCACACCTGCCGCGAGAAGGGGCGGTGCAAGGCTGGCCACGTGAAGAGCACCGCCAGCGCGAGGCTGGTGGCTCCTGTCCCAGATCCGGGCCTGGGCTCGGACCTCACCTCGGAGAGACGACAAACCAGAAACAGCGAGACTGCCCGTACCCGAAGCCGCTCGTCAGCCGCCGTCCTTTGCGTCCTGGCTGGACGTCGGCTGCCGAGCCGCGGTGGCGGGGCGCTGTTTCGCGGCTCGGGGAGCGGCCTCGCGAGGCGCATGGCGAACTATCCCACGGGACCCGCATCCACGAAGTCATCCTTCCAAGGGAGGTTCACGGCCGACCGCCGGGGACCAGGGACCCTGCTCACGCTGCTGGCGGGGTGTGGGATCTGGGGTGAACCACCACCGACCAGCCTCCTTCTCATATCGGTCGACACGCTTCGTCCCGATCACCTCGGCTGCTACGACTACCATCGCGACACCAGCCCAAACATCGACGCCTTCGCGGCTGATGGGGTGCTCTTCGAGCAAGCCGTCAGCAGCACCTCCTGGACCCTCCCGGCCCACGCCGCCATGTTCACCGGGCTGTCGGACTCGGTCCACGGCTGCACCGACACGGACCGCTCCCTGGCGCAGGCCCACCGCACCCTGGCCGAGCGGCTCGCCGAAGCCGGGTACCAGACCGCCGGCTTCTACTCGGGGCCCTACCTGCACGCCGTCTTCGGCCTGGACCAAGGCTTCGAGCGTTGGGTGGACTGCACCTCGTACCCCGAGCTCAACGATCAGAAAGCCGAGCACGAAGGGACCGTAGACGGACGCGAGGTCTGGAAGGCCTCCCACGCCGACGTCACCAACCCTACGGTCCTGCGCGAAGTACGAGGCTGGATGGAAGAGGACCCGCAGGAGCCCTTCTTCGCTTTCGTGCACCTGTGGGACACCCACTACGACTTCCTGCCACCCTCACCCTGGGACACGATGTTCGACCCCGACTACGATGGCGAGGTCACGGGCGAGGGCTTCATGTTCGATCCCCGCATACGCCCTGGTATGCCCCAGCGGGACCTGGAGCACCTGCTGGCCCTATACGATGGCGAAATCGCCTGGACCGACCACCACGTCGGCGGCATCCTGGAGCTGCTCGAGGAGCGCGGCCTCGATGACCACACCCTCGTGGTCCTGCTGTCCGACCATGGCACCGCCTTCTTCGAGCACGGCCAGAAGATCCACCGCAACGCCCTGTACGACGAGCTGATCCGCATCCCCTTGATCATGCGTCTGCCCGGCAGCCTCCCTACGGGCCTGCGCGTGCAAGACCAGGCTCGCACCATCGACCTGGTCCCCACGGTCCTCGAGCTGTTGGGCTTTCCCAGCGCCGAAGACGTCATGGGCCAAAGCCTCACTCCAGCGTGGCGGCCCGACACAGACCTGTTTCAGGAGCCCGCCATCAGCGAGCTGCACTCGGTTGGCCACGCACTCCGCTCCTACCGCCACCCCGAGCGCAAGATCATCGTGGACGAAGAGCGCCGCCGGCTGCTCCTCTACGACCTGACAGCCGACCCAGGCGAGCAGAGCCCGATGCGGCAGAAGCAATCCACCGATGGTCTCGGAGCGCGGCTCGTCGAAGACTGGAAGCAAGGCGAACGCAGCCTCGAGGAATCCCGCACCCGCCTCGCGCCGCCCACCACAACTGCCGAGCCCACCCTGGACGACGACGTGCGCGGCCAGCTCCGGGAGCTGGGCTACATCGACTGAGGGGCGGGAGCCGCTCACGAACCGAACACTTCGAGCTCACCCGAAATCGGAAATTCCGGTTCATTAGACGAACCAGACCCAGGGATCTCGAACGTGATCAACGGATTCGGTTCGCGCCGCGCGCCCTACCCGGCATCACACCACGCACCCCGCCCCGATCCGCGGTAGGATCTTCCCCGCCCCCACCTCCCCCCAGAGGTCCCATGCGCACCCTGCTGGTCCCCTGCCTGCTCCTCGCGGCCGCCTGCGACACCACCACCGGCGATCCGGTCTACATCGACGAGGACAACGACGGCTACCCCTCCACCGTGGACTGTGACGATCACGACGCCACGGTGAGCCCCGGTGCGGCCGAGGAGTGCAACGGCGAGGACGACGACTGTGACGAGGAGATCGACGAGGACTGGCCCGACATCAACGGCGACGAGGTGGTGGACTGCGACCTGGCCTGTCCCATGCACGTGGACGCCGACGCCGGGGACGCGGGGCTGGGCAGCGAAGACGAGCCCTTCGCCACCATCGCCGACGCGCTGCTGTGGCTACCCGAGGAATGCACGGAGATCAATGTCGGCGCCGGCACCTACGAAGAGTTGGTGGACTTCGGCGGGCGTGACCTGCAGTTAGTGGGCACCGATGGCGCGGAGGAGACGATCATCGACGCTGGCGGCGAAGGCCCGGTGGTGAGCTTCACCGGCGGTGAGAGCGGCGACGCCCTGCTGCAAGGCTTCACGCTGACGGGCGGAGCGGGCACGGCTGGCGACGGCGGCTGGTTCGACGCTGGATTGCTACACGGCGGCGGGCTGTGGATCTGGGAGTCCAGCCCGACCATCGTCGACAACGTCATCGAGGCCAACAGCACCACGGGGCGCGGCGCCGGGGGCGTGCTGTTCCGCTACGACGGCAGCTTCGAAGGCAACGTGGTGCAGGGCAACACCATCACGGAGCAGTCCTCCTACGGCGGTGCGGGGCTGTACGTCTACGACAGCGACGCCGTGTTTTCGGGCAACACCATCAGCGACAACGTGCACGAGGGCGAGAGCGGCGTCGGGGGCGGCGTGCTGGCTCGCTACGGGACGCCCTGGTTCGTGGCCAACCATATCGAGGGCAACGTCGCGGAGAGCTCCGGCGGCGGCATCCGGACCGTGGACAGCGCTGCCGTGGTCGCGGCCAACCTCGTGGTGGGCAACGAACCCGACGGCATCGTCACCTCCTACGACGACAGCGGCGCCATCGTGAACAACACGGTCATCGGGCACTCGAAGGATGGCATCAAGTCCCACTGCCCGGAGGAGTACTACGAAGGCGAGACCGGCCCGACTACGCAGATCGTCAACAACGTCTCGGTGGGCAACGGCCGCTACGGATTCTACGCCTACGGCCTGCAGGCCATCGATGTCTTCTCGAACAACCTGGTCTGGAACAACGAGGGCGCGCCCTACGGCGGCATCGAGGATCCCACGGGCACGGACTTCAACCTGAACGAAGACCCGCTGCTCGACGACGAGGGCCGCCCCGGTGACGGCTCGCCCCTGATCGACGCCGGGGCAGACGCCAGCGACTACGGGGTCACCCAGGACATCGAGGGCACCGAGCGCCCCCAAGGCGACGCCTGGGACATCGGAGCCTACGAGGCGGAGTAGCTAGAACTCCGGCTCCGGGAAGGTCAGCCCCACCAGCCCGTATTGCTCGCGCAACAGGACCAACAAGGCTTGGCTGGCTTCGGAGTCCACCGCACCGCTGGTCACGGCCGCCGCGATCTGCTCCTCGTCGGGCACGGTGATCTGGCCCAGCATGTCCAGGCGCTTGGCCTGGCGCTGGAGGCGCTCGACGGTGACCGAGAAGAAGGCCCGCAGGATGTCCTGGTCGGCGCTAACCGAGGAGCCCTCGACGGCGCCGACGGTGGTGCCGTGGTCGGCCGAGAGACTCGACTCGAGGTCGGGGAAGGGCATGTTGACCTGCCCGTAGCCGGCACTGAGCTTCTCGATCACCGCCTGGCAGACCTCGGACTGGATGTCGCCGGCGTCGGCGCAGGCCTGCAGCTGTTCGTCGGTGGGCAACACCTGGGACTGGTCGAGCCCGAAGTCGCTGGCGGCCTTGGCCAGGGGTTCGACCGTGGAGCGCAGCACCGTGGCGATCGGGCCGTCACCGGTGATGTTGACTTCCGGAGCGGTGCCGCTGGACGAGCCGGCCAAGGCCAGCGAGGGCGCCTGGGAGGTGACGCCCTGCGGAGGTGAGACAAGGCCGGAGGGTGGCTCCTGCTGGGTGGAGGAGCTCTGCTGGGTGGAGGAGCTCTGCTGGGTGGAGGAGCTCTGCTGGGTGGAGGAGCTC
>CAZVHW010000038.1:0-6108 GCA_964626835.1 uncultured Enterobacterales bacterium | reverse complement strand
TGCTCCGAAGACGAGGACTGCTGGGTGACGGCGCTGTCATCAGCCACGCTGGTGCCGCCTTGGCGCAGCAGCACCGCGGTCAACAGCAGGGTGTTGACCGCCAGCAGGGCCACCGCCACGATCATCAGCTTGAAGATCAGGGAGTCCCGCTGGGCACGTCGCATGGAGTCTCCGGAAGGGGAGGTGTGGGATCAACCCTGGTCGGGGGGAGGAACGTCCGGGGGCGGGGTGCCGCCGGATCGGGCTTGGAGTTCCCTGTCTATCGCGCGCTTGATGGTGCGGCGCACCCAGACGAAGAGCACCAGGAACAGGGCCACGTTGAGCCAGACCACTATCCAGATGGATCCGCCGCCCGTGCCGCCGCCGCCTCGGGCGCCTCCTTTCTCGAGCATCTCCACCAGCATGATCGCCGGCGAGCCGCGGCGGGTGCGCAGGTAGATCTCCGCCGAGCCGCTGGCGGGCAGGGGCACATCGACCGTCCCCTCGCTCACCCCGTCGTCCAGCACCTCGAGGGTGATGACCGGCACGCGCGTGGCTTCCATCTCGGTCACGTAGATGCCGTCGTCGGCCTTGTCGCCCGGGGTGGAGCCGTCGTCGCTGGCGCTGGCGGTCTCGGTGCCCGAGCTGATAGCGGGCTGCTCGAGCAGCTTGGCCACCCGGTCGTCCAGGCTGATGACAAGCGAGATGGTCTCCGTGGCCGACGTCGAGCCGATGGCCTCGGTGGTAGCGGTGAGCTGTGCGGGATCGCCGCGGCGCACCAAGGAGATGGCGACCTCGCTCGAGGACGGGAGCGGAAAGGTGGTGCTGCCCAGCGCCGTCTCGCCATCGCGCAGGGCCAGGGTCAGGGTGGGGGTGCGCATCACGGTGATGTCGGCCCGCCAGGTGCCGTCACCGGCCACGTCGCTGGACAGCAGCCCTTCGTCGCTCGCCAGCACGGGGTCTACGTCCTGTTGGCCCTCGACCCGGATCTCCGGTGCCCCCAGCGCCCGTTCCGTGGTGTCCTCGACCGACACCCGCAGCGAGCACGACTCGAGCCGCAGCTCGCTGGGCAGTTCCTGGTCGATGCGAGCGGAGAGCCCACCGCCATCCTCGTCCACGGAGATGATGACGGCCGCGCGGCGCTTGGTGGGCAGGTCGAGATCGAGGGTTCCCAGCAGCTCGCCGCCGTCGTACACCGCGAGGGCCAGGGTGTCGGTACGCTCGACTGTCAGATCGGCCCGCCACAGCCCGTCGTCCGCCTCGTCGCCCAGCATCAGACCCGCGTCGCTGGCGCTCACGGGTTCCACGCCGTCGCGATCCGTGACCCTCACCTCGGGCCCCTCGAACGCGCGCGCGTCCTGATCGTCGATGGCCAGCATCAGCAGGATGGTGTCGCGGTCCCGATCGGCGTCGGGGGACTCCTGGTTGAGCCGCGACAGAAGCCCGGCGGGATCGTCGCTGGGCGTGAGCACCACGTAGGCCCGCTGCTTGGCGGGCAGCGTGAACTCCACCTGCCCCAGGGAACGACCGCCGTCGAACAGGCCCAAGGAGAGCGAGGCGGTGCGCAGGACCGCCAGGTCCGCCCGCCAGATGCCGTCGCCCGGAGCGTCCCCCAGCAGCAGCCCGGCATCGCTGGGCCTCACCGGGTCCACGTCGTCCCGGTCCATCGCCCTCAGCTCGGGGTCCCGCAGCAGGGCGCCGGTCCGATCGTCGATGCTGACCATCACCAGGATGCGGTCCCGGGGGGTCTCGGCTTCCTGCTGGTCTGACGGCGCGTACATGGGGGTCTCGGCCGCCATGTCCAGCAGCAGGGCTGGGGCGCCTTCCTTGGTGCGCAGGCTGACCGTGGCCTCGTCGGCGTTGGGCAGGAAGAGGTTGAACGCCCCCATGCGCTGGCTGCCCTCGAGGACACCGAAGCTCAAGCTCTCCCGCTTCTGGATGTCCATGCAGGCGGTGAGGATGCGGTCGCCGGGCATGTCCCCCGGGCACGTGCCGTCATCCGTCAGGGGCGCGACCACGGGGGGATTCTGCTCCACCACCACCTGGGCCGCTGACAGCCGCTTCGCGTCCCGGTCGTCCACCACCAGCGTCACCCGCACCTGATCGCCCTCCGCAAGGGCGAGGAGTGTCAGGGCCAGGACGAACCAGAGGAGCATGCTGGCAACCTATCAGCGCAGCTCCCAGAGGACCCACCCATCGTCGGTGGCGTCTGGGTTGCCCAGCTCGCCGAACATCCACTGCAGCACCTCGTGGGCGGAGGCCCGCACCAGCACGTACCGGTACCCCAGGGAGTGCAGGTGCTCGAGGCCGATGGTGCGGGACTCCGGACCCGGGAGCGACGGGCCCCCGAAGTCGCCCATGGCGTCCACCACCTCGTTGGCCTGAAACAGCAGCGTGGCATCTGCCCCGGCCCGCCGGTGGATGCCGCCGTCCTGATAGGGCTTCTCGTGCACGGTCTGCAGCAGCAGGGACTGGCTCATCTGGCCCAGGTGCTCCCCCTCGACCGGCGCCACCAGCACCGCTCCTTTGGGCGCGTGCGCCAGACGCTCCAGCACCGGGCCCCCCGGCAGGTCCATGGTGGCGACCGGCCAAGGCACCGGAGAGAAGACCAGCGCGTCCGCCAACACCAGGGCGATGGCGGGCAGGACCCAGCGCCAACCGCGCACGGCCCGAGACGCCAACACCGCGAGCCCCAGGACCGCGAGAGCGGCGTAGCGATACGAGTGGACCGCTGTGACCACGAAGGGCGGCACCAGCTTCGCCAAGGCCTGACTGGGGAGCCCGATGGGCCAGCCGAAGACCTGCACGGGGGGGCCGGTCAGCCGCAGCCAAGCACCCATGCCCACCAACACCCCCAGCAGCAACACCCCCAGGAAGAGCAGGTCCCCGCGGCGACGGACCAGGGCGAAGACTGCCAAGGCGATGGCCACCAGGCCCAGGTAGACCGTGGACGTGGTCCAGTACTCGAAGACCACGCCCCCCGGGTAGGCCATGTCCACGGGGATGGGCGTGGCCCGAGGGTCCACCCAGTCCAGCAGGGTGGCGAAGGAGTCGGGGAGGTCCAGCTCGAGGGCCATCCAGTCCTCACGCCGGGAATAGACCTCCGAGGCGCCGTGGGTGAGCTGCAGCCAGGCCAACGGGATCGCGAAGAGGAACGCCGCTCCAAGCGCGGAGGCCCCCGCCACGAGCCGAGCCCGGTCGAACAAGGGCTCGTCACTGGAAGCCACGTGTCCCACGAGCACGCACAGGCCCAACAGGCTGGTGAAGAAGAGGTTGTAGGCGCTGGCGAGCACCGCCAGTCCGGTGACCACGCCCACCAAGGCCCCGCGCCAGGCCGTGGGGCGCGCCAAGGCCCGCAGCAGGCTCAGCCCAAGCCACGGCAGGGCCGCCGCCGCCACGATCTCGGTGGTGCCGTTGAGCAGTTCGTGCTGGAAGAACGGGGCCGAGGCGAAGATGGTGCCCCCGAGGATTGAGGCGAAGGGGCCCGCACCCCGGTCCCTGCACAGCAGGTAGGTGCCCTGCCCCCCGAGCCACAGCAACATCCAGACCCAGAGGTTGTGCAGGGTGGTGGGCGGCAGGGGGAGTCGACCCATGAGCAGGGGGCTCAAGATGTCGGAACCGTACAGCTGCACCACGTCGGCGCCGTAGGGGAAGAAGATGAGGTCGGTGTGCAGGCTGCCGATGTGGTTCTGCGCCCACCACAGCACCCAGACGTGGCTACCGGTGCTTGTCTCCGCGTGCCCAATCACCGAAGCGACCGGGTGCAACACCACCGGCCAGGTGACCAACAGGGCCAGCAGCAGGAACCAGAGAGGTGGGAGCCAGCGTTTCATGCAGCGCCGAGATGAACGTAGGGGCGGGGTTTATCCCCGCCCGGGTCAGCGAGCAGGTCCTAGCGGGCGGGCATAAAACCCGCCCTTACGCCAGGCAACGGCATCACGGACACGGCCAGGCCCCGAGATCCAGCTCGTTCTCCGCGTTGTCGCACTCGAGCACCGCGTCGGGTTCGTCGACTCGAACCAGCAGGGTGCCCGAGCCCCAGTCTTCCTGGGAGATGGTGATCGGGCCCAGCACGGTGCTGGTCTGCACCGCCAGCGAAGCGACCGTCTCGCTGTGCACCAGCTCCTCCACGTCACCGAGGTCTCGGTAGAAGCGCACGATGAAGCCGGTGGCGTCCACCAGCCCCCGGTTCTCCACCGGCAGCCAGAGCAGCACGTGGCCGTCGGTGTCGCACTCGTCCGTGCAGAACGTGGGCGCGCCCAGCGCCAGATCGGCCTTCCAGGTGGGGGGACCCTGCTCCGATCCGGCGGCCCGGAAGTTGTTCCAGGACAGCCAGTTTTCCTGCTGGGTCGCGGGGATGCCGGCGTCGTTGTCCACGTTGGTGAGGTGGTAGGCGTACTGGTTCCAGACAGGGCGTGCCGGGGCCCAGGAGTCGTTGTCGTCGCCGATGACGGTGATGCCCTGCCAGCCGGAGATGCCGTAGTCGTTGGACGCCAGCACGATCTCGGTGGAGCCGTCGTTGTCCACGTCGGCGATCAGCGGGTACTCGTACAGCGTGCCCGAGGCATGGCCCGTCTCGTCCAGCAGGATGGTGCCGTCGGGCCCTGAGTAGATGAAGAGGTCGTGCTCGTCGGCGTAGACGACCTCGCTCACGCCGTCGCCCTCGAAGTCGAACACCGCCGAGCCGGTCCTGGAGGAAGAGTCGTCCTCGGTGGGATTGGACCAGACCACCGTACCGTCCGTGTCGAACATGGTGTACGCGCCCAAGCCGGCCACCCCGACCTCCGGCACGCCGTCGCCGTCGAAGTCGGCCACCGTGGGAGCGCCACCGCTGCCCCCTCCTGGGAGCGCCGTCTGCCAGAGGCGGGTGCCGTCGGTGTCTACCAGCGTGACGTAGCCCCCCGTCACGCCGACCACCTCGGGCAGTCCGTCGCCGTCGAAGTCCCCCACACCAGGGATGCCGTCGCTCTCGCCGTTGTACCAGACCGTGCTGCCGTCCATCTCGTACACGGCGTTGCCCGTCACCACCTCGAGCTGCCCGTCGGCGTCCATGTCCACCGCGAAGCTCATGAAGGGGGAGCCCGTGCCGTAGGAACCGTGGCCGATCAGGTTGCCCTGGTAGTCGAAGATCTGGGCGCCGAAGATGACCTCGGCGTAGCCGTCCCCGTCCATGTCGGCGATGGCCGGGGCGCCGTAGGCCGAGGAGGTACCGCTGGCCGCCCACTTCAGGGTTCCGTTGGCGTTGACGGCGAGCACCGCCGCGCCGACGCCCGCCACCACGATCTCGGGACGGCCGTCGTTTTCGAGGTCGCCGATGGCCACCCCGCCGCTGCCGTAGGCGGCGTAGCCGTCGATGCTGGTCTTGGACCAGTGGGTGCCCGAGCCGTCGCCGGAGATGAACACCAGCGCTCCCGCGGAGCTGTACGCGCTGCCCGAAAACGTGGTGAACACGATGTCGGGGATGTCGCCGTCGTCTATGACCAGGTCGCCGTTGTCGTCGGTCAGGTTGCCGATCGCGGGCGCCGCCATGATGTGGTCGTAGCCGGAGCTGTAGGGATTCGAGGCCCATTGCCACTCCACCACGGGGTCGAAGCTACCTGGCGTCCACACCGCTTCTTCGTAGCAGGTCTCGTCCTGCTCGGCGTCGTAGGCCACGGGGGGCTCGAACTCGTCGCAGGTCGGCGGCGGCGCCTCGCTGTCGGGTGGACGCTCGGTGTCCACGGGGGGCTCGCTGTCGTCGCCGGGCGGATCCTTCTGCTCCATCAGCTCGTAGTCCGAGCAGGCGGCGAGCAGGAGCAGCACCGGGCACCAACGCAAAGCGACCTCCACGGCCGGGGGCCAGGCCGCATCATACCCTACGGATCCCATTCGAAGTGTTGCAGATCCTTGCGGAAGACCGCCTGGGAGGGAACACTGCACGGAACGCCTGGCCTCTTCGCTGGGCAGGAGGTCCGTCCATGCGCGCCCACTCCGTCGTTGTCCTAGCTCTGCTCGGCGCCCTCGCTCTCTCCGCCTGCAAGGAGGAAGAGGACGACACCGCGCCCCCCGAGGGTGACAGCGACACGGACACGGATTCCGACACCGACACCGACACCGACACCGACACCGACACCGACACCGACACCGACA
>CAZVHW010000037.1:8292-23269 GCA_964626835.1 uncultured Enterobacterales bacterium | reverse complement strand
GACACCGACACCGACACCGACACCGACACCGACACCGACACCGACACCGACGTCGTCGAGACCGGGAGCCCCTGCGACCTGCAGCTCGACGAAGCGGGTGACGAGCAGAGCGACGCCGCAACGCTCGGGGGTGTAGTGGCTCCATACCTGGTCTGCGGCGATCTCTACGCCCTCGACAACGACGGCTCGGCCTACACGGGCGACTTCGACTGGATGGTCTTCGTGGCCGATCAGGGGAGCAGCTGGGAGTTCTCCCTGACCTGGTCCGAGACCGCCTCCGATCTCGACCTCTTCCTCTTCGACGGCGACGCCAACTCGCTCGCCGGATCGGTCACGGAGGGGGCCACGCAGCCGGAGCAGGTGGACTTCATCCTGGACCAGGGTGAGACCTACTACGTGGTGGTGGTGGGCTGGGACGGGCTCGTCACCGAGTATCGGCTCGAGCTGAACTGAACGTCACCACATCCACGAAGGCGAGACGTCCAGGACCGCCATGGTGGCTTCGTCGCAGACGTCCCTGAACACCATGGTGCCGAAGTTCATGGCGAACAGGCCGCCCTGGGGCTCGTAGCGCAGGGCCGCGCCGAGGCACGTAGCCGGGCTGGTCGGGGTCCCAGGTGAGCACCGCCCCGCCCCCTTGGAGCTCGAGCTGCCAGCGGCCCCTTGGGAAGAGATCCAGGGTGGCGACCGCGAACATGGCGCCCTCGGCGAAGTTGCCGGAACCGTCGTAGTCGTAGTCGTCGTCCTCGTAGAAGTCCTCGTCATAGGCGTAGTACGCGTCGTCGTGGTAGACACGGTCGTGGCGTCGGTCAGCCCAGTGGGGATCCACGATCCAACCCCCCGCGCCACCCAGGCGCAGGCCGATGGAGTCGAAGAGCCCTCCACCGACCTTCTGCGACATGCGCAGGGCCATGCCGTTGACACCGATGATCTCGAAGCCGATCTCCCAGGGATCGTGGATCGGGGCGGTCGGCAGGACCGGTGGGGGCGCTGGGGGCGGTTGCACCGGGGGTGGTGGAGCGGGCGGTGGGGCGTGGACCACCACGGCGTCCGCGGGAATGGGGGGGGGCCGGCAGATCGGCGTGGAGCAGGGAGGTGTCTCCCTGCCGGAACATGGCCACCGTGTCCAAGGCGTAGCCCGCGATGATGCCACCGGGTAGCACCATCCACAGCTTGCCGTCGGCGGTGCCTGCGAAGCCGCCGTCGATCTCCGTGCCGTCCTTCAGGTAGAGGCGGTCGGGGGTGGCGTGGGCGCTCATGGGGATCAGGAGCGCGACCAGCAGGGCTGGCGCGAGGACGCTCGCGATGTGGCGCGGCATGGGGTCTCCTCTCCACCACGTCCCCATGCTACCGGCCGGTCTTGCCACCGGCTATAGTGCGAGCCCTTTTTTTCGGAGTGCCCGCATGAAGACCAAGCGCGCCGTCGGTTTTGACAACGAGCGGTATCTCGAGGCCCAGTCCAGGGCCATCCTCGAGCGGGTCGAGACCTTCGGACAGAAGCTCTACCTCGAGTTCGGCGGCAAGCTGCTCTTCGACTACCACGCGGCCCGGGTGCTCCCCGGGTACAACCCCAACGTCAAGGTCCGCCTGCTTCAGCAGCTCCGCGACAAGATCGACATCATCTTCTGTGTCAGCGCCATCGACATCGCGGCCGGCCGTATCCGTGGCGACTTTGGCATGACCTACGACCTGGCCACCCTGCGCACACTGGACGACCTGCGCGAGCGAGGCTTGCCCATCACCGCGGTGTGCATCAACCGCTGGGAAGGGCAGGAAGCCGCCCAGACCCTGAAGAACCGCGTCGAGGCCCGGGGTGTGCCGGTCTACGTCTGCAAGAGCATCCCCAACTACCCCGAAGACGTGGAGCTCATCTGCAGCGAGCGCGGCTATGGCGCCAACCCCTTCATCCAGACCACCAAGCCCATCGTGGTCGTCACGGGCGCCGGCCCGGGCAGTGGGAAGATGGCCACGGCCTTGCAGCAGGTCTGGCACGAACTGCACCACGGTCGGGTGGCGGGCTTCTCCAAGTGGGAGACCTTCCCCATCTGGGACCTTCCGTTGGAGCATCCGGTAAACCTCGCCTATGAAGCCGCCACGGTAGACCTGGCCGACTACAACCTGGTGGATCCCTGGCACCTCGAGGCCTACGGTGAGTCCAGCGTCAACTACAACCGGGACGTCGAGAACTTCCCCATTCTCGAGGCGCTGATCAACGGAGTTCTGGGGGTCGACGACACGCTCCCCCGCTTCCGCTCCCCCACCGACATGGGCGTCAACTGCGCCTCCCAGGGCATCGTGGACGACGCCGTGGTGCGCGAGGCCGCCCGCCAGGAGATCGTGCGCCGCTACTTCCGCCACAACTGGGAGGTCACCATCGGCATCGAACGGCAGGAGACCGTCGATCTGGCTTTGAAGCTCATGGACCGAGTGGGCGTGGTGGTCGAAGACCGCAAGACCGTGCTCCCAGCTCGTCAGGCCGCCACCCAAGCCGAGGACCGGCCAGGCAAGGGCTACAAGAACGCCTACTGCGGCGCTGCCATGGAGCTACCTTCGGGCCACATCGTCGCAGGCATGAACTCCGAGTTGCTCTACAGCACGGCCGCGGCGGTCATCAACGCCCTCAAGCACCTGGCCGGCATCCCCGAGCCCATCCACCTGCTCTCGCCCCTGGTCATCCGCAACCTGGTGCGCTTCAAGAACGAGGTGTTGGGCGAAGGCTCCGACAGCCTGGACATCAGCGAGGCCCTGGCCGCGCTGTCGGTCAGCGCCGCGCACAACCCGGCGGCCGAGGCGGCCTTCGAGATGTTGCCGGTGCTCAAGGAGTGCGAGATGCACATGACCCACGTGCCCACCTCGTCCGACCAGGAAGTGCTGCGCAAGCTCGGCATCATGTTCACCACCGACGCGCTGCACACTCCGGGCGGGTACTTCTTGAAGTAGACCGGGTTTGTCGAGTTCCTCGTGTTTCAGGGGAACGATGCGTCCTTGGCCAGGAGTTTACCCCCAGGCGGCCAGTGTGCCGAGTATTCTCTTCGGGCCTACTGGAGGTTCCAATGCGTCTCGTTCTATTTGCGCTTCCTGCCTTGTTGGCCTGCCACAACGTAGACGGCATCGCTCCGCTGGACACCGCTGAGCCCGCAGAGGGCGACGCCGACACCGACGCCGACACCGACACCGACGCCGACGCTGACGGCGACGCGGATGCCGACTCCGACGCGGACGCCGACGCCGACACGGACACCACACCGGACCCGGAGACCGAGGGGACCTACCGGGGCGAGGTCTGGGCCTTCATCGAAAACGAGTGGTGGCCGACCGAGGGGGTCGGGGAGTTCGACCTCGAGATCGAGGGCAACGGGACGGCCAGCGGCTTGGCCAACTGCGAGGCCGGCCACGGATACGTCACCGTCTCGGGCAGTATCGAGGGCGACGTGGACGATGGCTGGTTCCAGGGGGTCTGGAGCGCGACTACCAACTGGGACACCACCGTGTACCCCATCGATCTCGAGGGGCCGGTCCACGAAGGCGAGATCACCCTCGAGTTCATGGAGTACACCGACTGGATGACCATCGAGGGCACCATGGAAGGCGAGCGGGTGGACTAGCCGGCCGGTGACGCCCTACCAGGCGAACAGCACCTGCGAGGGGCCCACGCCGCCCCGGTCCACGATGATCTGCTGGTAGCCCAGGTTCTGCCCGGTCAGCACGATGTCTTCGTAGGCACCGGTCTTGTCGGTGGGCATGGACTTCACGTCGGAGCGATACCGCTCGTAGAGGTACTGGGACAGCTCGAGGGCGGTGAGGGCTCCGTCGCCGTCCTCGTCCGCCCTGCGCTCGCCGATTGCCTCGACCATGAAGCGCGACAGATAGCCGCCCGCCCGGAACTTGTGAGCGACCGCAGAGGTGACGTCTTCGTGGGACGAGAACAGCCCCATGCGGCCGGGGCGGCTGATGACGTCCTTGGAGAATCCGCCGCTGAAGCAGGAGTCGAGGACGATGAGCACCGTGCCATCGTCGATCTCTTCCAGCAGCTCGGCCAGCGTGTCGTCGGTGATCTGTGCGTCGTACAGCGCCAGGGTTTCGTCGAAGCCGTCGGGATCGGCGGCTTGGAAGCCTTCGCGGGCCAGGCGGCCGCCATGACCTGAGTAGAACAACACCAGGCGGTCATCCGCGCCCATCTGGGAGCCGAGGTTTCGCAGGGCGGTGGTGAAGTTGTCGGCCGTGGCGTCGGAGTCCACCAGGAGCACACCGTTGTCGGGGTCCATGCCCACGGCCTGCATCCCCGTGTACATGATCGCGGCATCCTCGGCGGTGAAGTCGAGATCCGACGGGCCGGGATCGGGGTAGTCCGAGATGCCCACGAACAGGCCGTAGGTGGTGCCCGAACCGGCGGCTTGGGTGGGGGGATAGAAGTCCGAGCCGTCGTTCAGCTCGAGGCCGATGGCGTACTCGCCCACCTCGCCGGGCCGGTAGGAGGTGGCCACCACGCGATAGCGGCCGCTGATCGGGGCGGCCAGCTCGATGCGGGACAGCTCCGAGCTGCCTTCCCAGTCGTCGTTCTGCACGATGCTGTCGTCGGGCAACACGAGCGCGAGGTAGGGATCGAACGCGGTGGAGGAGAGGGAAACGGTGATGCCCTGGCCCGCCACCGCGTCGAAGACGTACCCGTCGCTGTGCTCGCCCGTCTCCAGGGTGATGTCGTCTTCATCGAGGCTGCCCGTGGCCGCCTGGCCAGGTTCGATGGTGGCGACGTCTCGCTGGCCCGCCTGGGACGCGGGCGCTTGGTCGGTACCGATGTCGAGGGTGTAGCTTCCGCCCTGGCCTGCGCTGTAGGAGGTCGCGACGACCGTGTAGGTGCCCGCCTCGGTCAGGACGCCTTCGACCTGGCTGTGTACGGAACCTTCGGGTCCGTCGTCGTTTTCGAGCTGGAAGTCTCCGGGGCCGACCACGCCCAGGTAGGTGTCGAAGTCGCCTCGCAGGTCCACTCGGAGGTGCTGACCCGGGAGTCCCTCGAAGGTGTAGGTGTCGAACCACTCGCCCTCTCCCAGCTGGTCGTCCCCAGCGGCGAGCGTGCCGCTGTGTTGCTGGGCGCCACCTTGGTTGCTTTCCCCTCCGTGCCGCAGCGAGAGGTCGTACGCGCCGGACTCCCCGGGTCGGTAGGTGGTGACGCCGATGGCGTAGTCACCGCTCTGTTCGAGGGTCAGGTCGAGCAGGGAGCGGTCGCTGGCCCCCTCGAAGTCGTCGTTGGCGAGCTGCTGACCGTCGGGCAGGCGGATCACCAGGTAGGGATCGAAGGCGCTCGAGCGCAGGTCGATGACCCAGTGGTCCCCCGCGGTGCCCGTGACACCGTAGGTGTCGACATACTCGCCGCTCTCGAGGGTGGTGTCGCCGGCCTCGAGGGCGCCGTTCCAGCGGTCCACGCCTCCCGACCCCTGGGCTTGGGCCTGGCCGGTGCCCTGGGGTTGGCCGGCGTCCACTCGGAGCGTGTAGTTGCCGCCTTCGCCCGCTGCGTAGGTGGTGGCGATGACGATCCAGCTACCGGACTCTTCCACCACCAGTTCGTGGCGGGAGTGGCTGCGCGAGCCCTCGTGGTCGTCGTTGCCCGAGACATCGCCGGAAGGCGCGCGCACGCCCACGTAGGTGTCGAGCTCGGCCGATGTCATGTCCAGCACCAGGTCCTGGCCGGCCTGGAGCTGGACCTCGTAGGCGTCGAACCACTCGCCGTTGTCCAGGGTGGCGTCGCCGGAACCGAGCTGGCCTTGGACGGGCTGGCCGAGGGAGATGGGCACGATCGCCATCTCGCCACCCTGTTGGGGCTGGGTGGTGGAGCCGGTGGGCGCGGTGCCGTCCCCGCGTGCCACGGCGATCCGCAGGTGGTACTTGCCCTTCTGCTCCGAGCCGTAGCTCGAGGCGTACACGATGAAGGTGCCGCCTTCCTCGACGATGACATCGAGCTGGGAGGTCCGGTTGCTGCCGGCGTCGTCGTTTTCGAAGACCTGGCCCGAGGGGGCCTTCAGCACCAGGAAGGTGTCGAGCTTCTTGCCTTCCATGTCGATCAGGATGCGGTCGCCAGCCTGCAGGTCTACCGGGAAGATGTCGGCCCACTGGCCGCCGTCGCGGGCCTGGTCTTGCTTGTCGAGGACGCCGTCGCTGTCGACGACAGCCTCGAGCATTCCTGCATGGACGGGTGTGGTGGCCAGGGAGACGAGGAGCAGGGAGCCGGCAAGCATGGTTTCTCCAGGTGAACGTGATGTGCCAAGGTAGCGCCGTTTGGTTTCGTTGGCCGCAGACTCGCTCGATCAGAATCCGATCTGCAGCTCCAGGGCTCCGGTGCTCTGCGGCACGAAGCGGATGCGCAGGATCTCGCCGTGCAGTTCGCTGTCCAGGCTGTCCAGGTCTACGCCGGCACTGCTGACCTCCGAGAAGGTGTACCCGTCCGGTACGTACAGCGCTATCTCGTACTCGAAGGCGGAGAACTCGCTTGGGGCCGCGGCGTGTAAGGGCAGGATCAGCGAGGAGGCGTCCTCGTCCCAGGAGACCTCCTCGAGCAGCACGCCGCCCATGGTGATCTGGCGGTTCCAGCCGAGGAACTGGGGGACGCCGCTGGGCTCGCGCAGGGCGACCATCCAACCGGTGTGGCTGGGAACCGAGAACTCCGCGGTGGCCTCTATGGTGCCGAGGTATTCCCCAGACCAGAACTCGTAGGCCAGCCTGGGCCCCTCGATGCCCAGGGCTTCGAGATCCATGGAGTGCACACGGTCTGCTTCATCGTCGTCGATGGGAACGTAGGGATTGACGGTCTGGTCCACGTTGAAGCCCCAGTGGAACAGCCCCAGCAGGTCCCAGCTCTCGGAGAAGCCGTCCAGGCCGCCATCGTAACGCACGTGCCATTGCTCGGGGTATTCCCGCTCGAACAGGTCCAGGGGGCGCGCGGGTGCGCCGTGGGTGGGCAGGATCTTGCGCAGCGCGTTGACATGCTCCGGCTCGAGGTCCACCAGGCGGTCGCCAATCTTGACGATGCCGCCGGACAGCGCGACCCAGCTACACCAGGCCTCGCTCTCCTGCTGGGTGAGCCTGGGCCAGCTCTCGTCGTTGGGGTTCGAGCGGAAGAAGACGAGATCCGGGTGGTTGACCCAGACGGTGTCCTGGAAGAACCAGCGGCGGGCCGCGGTGCGCAGGGTTGGCTTGAGGCCCTGCTGCTCCATGCGGTCGTCCCAGGCCATGGCGTTCGGGTCCCAGTCCCAGATGGGCATGGAGTCGAGCCCCAGGCGCCCGGAGTCCAGGATGCCAAAGTTGGTACCCAGGGTGCCCACCAGCATGAAGAAGGCATCCTCGCCCAGGGCTTCGCGGATGACGCCCACGCCCTGCCGCCAGGCTTCTTCGCGGGTCGTGTTTTCCTGGTAGTAGTTCTCTCCGAGAAGGGCGTAGTAGCCGAAGTCCAGCTTGAGCCAGTCGAAACCCCACTCGTTGCGGAAGGTGTCGAACAGCTCGTGCAGGTATTCCTGCACCTCGGGGTGGGTGAGGTCCAGGATGTAGGTGTCCCCAAGAATGACCTCGCCCAGCGCTACCGGATCGGCGAACCAGTCCGGGTGCTCGGTGACCATCTCGGCGTCCGGGTAGACCTGGAAGGGGGCCATCCACAGCCCGGGGATGAGCCCGGCGTCGCGGATCTGCTCGGAGAGCCAGGCGGGGCCGTTGGGGAAGCGGTCTTCTCGCCACCACCAGTCGCCATACGTGGGCTCGTAGCCGTCGTCGATCTGGAACCAGTCGATGCCCCAGTCGCGCAGCTCGCTGGCCATGATGGCGAGGTTTTCGAGGATCACTTCCTCGTTGATGTCGGTGCCGTAGCCGCCGGTGCTGCCCGAGCCCGCCCAGGAGTTCCAGCCGTTGGGGACCCGTCGACCTTCCTCGCGTTTGTGCCAGGGGGTGAGGTCCAGGGTCTCGGCGATGGCGGTGGCGTAGAGCTCGAGACCTTCGAGGGCGTCCGCGCCGGTCCAGAAGTAGTAGCGCTCGGACTCCAGGCTGTCGCCGGGCGCCACCACCTTGGGCGCGGGCAGGTAGGCGGCTTCGGCGGCCAGGAACGAGAAGCCGTTGCGTCCATCCTCGCTCAGTGTCGACCGGGATTCCCTGTAGCTCAGGTTCATCACGGGGGTCGTGCTCTCGAAGGTCAATGCGCCGGCCACCCAGGCGCGCTCGCTCTCGAGGTCCTGCACGCCGTGGTTCCAGGACGAGGCGCTGTGTCCCTCGAAGTTCCCGGGCATCACCGTCGCGTAGCCCTCGTTCTGGTCCACGTCGCCTGGCACCAGGTCCACCACGAAGTCCAAGGCGGCGTAGGAGCCGTTCTCCACGATGCGGTGGGTGCTCGGGTGCCCCCCGAGGTACAGCGCACCGCCATCGCGACCGTCCAGGTACAGGGGGCTCAACTTGGCTACGGAGATGTCCAGTTCGGTGGTGTTTTCGACCCGGAGGGTCGCGGTGAACCAGCCGTCGGGATGGGCACCCAGGGTCCACGAGAGCGCGGGCTGCTCCACGTCGCTCGGTTGGGCCACCATCAGCAGCGTCTCCGTGCCGTAGGCATCGCCCGCCGACAGGCTCCACGAGATGCCATCTTCGTCCGCATCCGAGAGCAGGATCGCGGTGCCGTCGTCGCCGTAGTCGTCCATCACGAGGCGAGCCGTCGCTCGCTCGAGCACCACCTCGTTTTCGGTGTTCACCAGGGAGATCGTGCCGCCAGCCTCGGCCCGTAGGCAGCCCTGGTCGTTGCACGCTTCCAGGGAGTCGTCGCGGGTTCCTCCGGTGTCGTACGGCTTGCAGCCAGATTGGACCAGGAACGGGAGTGGAATGAGGAGCATGCGTAGGGCTGCGGACATGAAGCGGCTCGTTCGGCGGAGTGGGTTGGGCTCCGGTATTCTGTCACAGTCTCCTCGACGGTTCAGAGGGGGCGAGAGTGGGGGGGCGTGGCTGTGATTGAACGGGTTGTAAATTGGCGTTGCGAGTTGCCACGCGCGCGCGTAATAAGGGAAGTTCTATCGCAAAGTATATGGAGAAAGCCATGAAGCTCGCTCGCCTCCTCCTCCTCCTTCCCCTCGTTTCCTGCGCCGACATGGACGGCTCCGTCACCGGCCAGGATCTCTGGGTCATGCCTGGCGAAGGTGGCGAGTGGGACGACTACACCCAGGTCGACCTTGGGCTCGCATTCACCACCATCCAGGACGCCATCGACGCGGCCTCCTCTGGCGACACCGTCAACGTTCCCTCGGGCACCTACTACGAGAATCTCGTGATGGCGGAAGGCGTCACGGTCGATGGTGGCGGCCAGGGAGAGACCTACCTCGTGGGCTCGGTCTACTTCGATGGGTTGTCTGACGGCACGCTCAGCGGCATGTCCATCTACGACCCCATCTACGTCAGCAAGGGCACGGCCTACAGCACCCAATACGGCGTGGGCGTGGCCAGCGGCAGCGCCACCATCACCGACGTGGGCGTGTATTACTTCGAAAACGGCATCATGGTGGCCGCTGGCGACACGATCTACATCGAGGGCAACACGGCTGGGTACAACTGGTACGGCATGCTGGTCTCGAGCGTCGCCAGGCTCACCGTCGCCAACAACCTGGTCGGCAACAACCCCGCGGCTGGCATCGCGGCGGCGGACAGCGCCGGCAGCATCATGTTCAACACGGTCATCGGCAACGCCTTCTCGGGCACGGCTGCCTACCTCACGGGCGGCATCGCCCTCGAGGGCACCGGCTCCGAGCGTGTGGTCAACAACATCCTCACCTCGAACTACTATGGGCTCAACTGCTACTCCTGCTCGGGCAGCTGGGACTACAACCTGGTGTGGGGCAACTCCACCGACTACGTCAACGACGCCTCGGCCGATGGGAGCGACATCTCGGGTGATCCGCTGTTCGTGGCTTCGTCCGAAGGCAACTTTCACCTCACGGCGTCCTCGCCAGCCCTGGATACGGCAAACAGCACCGTGGGCATCACGGAAGACATCGATGGCGAGTCGCGTCCCCAGGGTGACAACTACGACATCGGCTACGACGAGTACGGCGTGTCCGCCTACGACCTGGTCATCACCGAGGTCATGGCCAACGCCAGCACCGAGTCCACCGGCGAGTACGTCGAGATCTACAACAACGGTCGCTTCGCCGTGGACCTGAACGGCCTGATCCTCACCGACTTCGACGACACCGACAACCTCACGTCCTTCGACGGCGGCAGCACGTCGCTGGCCTCCGGCGAGTACGCCGTGGTCGTCGACCCCGATTACGATGGTGTCTACGGCATCGACAGCGCTGTCACCGTGGTCACCACGGGCGACACCACCGTCGGCAACGGCCTCACCACTTCGGACAAGGTCACCCTGTACGAAGGCGACGGTTCCACGGTCATCTCCACCTTCTCCTACCCAACCGATCCAGGCGATGGGGTCTCTCTCGAGATGTACAACCTCGACAACGGGGATGCATCGGGCAACTGGCGCGCCAGCCAGTGCGCCGACAGCTACTCCCCAGGCAGCGAGCACTGCTTCCCCGAATCGGGCGACCCAGCCGACCTGGTCCTCACCGAGGTCATGGCCGCCCCCTCCAGCAGCTCCACCGGCGAGTACGTCGAGATCTACAACCCCACCGAGACCGACATCGACCTCGCGGGGCTGGTCGTCGGCGACAGCGGCACCAGCACCGACGTGCTCCAGGCCTACCAGGGCGGCTCCACGCTGCTGGGCGCCAACCAGCACGCGCTGATCCTCGACCCTGACTACGAGTACGACTACTACCTGCCCACCGAGATCGTCCTGGTCACCACGCCGGACGCCACCATCGCCAACGGCATCGCCAACACCACCGACGGCATCTACCTGTACAACAGCGATGGCGCGACGCTCATCGACAGCTTCTCCTTCCCCGGCGACACCGGCCGCGCCGTGTCCTGGGAAAAGGTGGACTACGCGGGCGGCGACCTCGAGACCAACTGGCAGCTCGGCTCCGACGCCTGCACCCGCGCCGCCAGCCCGGGCCGACTCAACGGCGCCGCTGGCGGCATCTGCGATCCGCTCATCATCAACGAGGTCATGGCCAATGCCGATGACGAGGACACGGGTGAGTTCGTCGAGATCTACAACGCCGGCTACGACACCGTGGACCTGGCGGGCCTGATCTTCACCGATGGCGACGAGATAGACACGCTGACCTCCTATGACGGCGGCAGCACCGAGCTCGAGCCTGGTGGCTGGGCGCTCGTCATCGACGCCGAGTACGCTGGCGAGTACACCATCGACTCAGACGTCGTGCTGGTCACCACCGAAGACACCACCCTGGGCAACTCCTTGAGCGTCAGCGACACCATCGACCTGTACGAGGCCGACGGCACCCACCTCATCGACGCCTACAACTACCCGTCCAACCCGGGCAACGCCGTCAGCATCGAGCGCGTGTACATGGGCGGCCTGCTGGACGCCGACACCAACTGGGAAGCCTCCTCCTGTGCGGCGAGCGCGTCCCCCGGCCTCGAAAACTGCGTGTCCGAGTCTGCGGGTGGTGCGGCGGTGTCCGACTACTACGGGTCGCTCATCATCACCGAGATCATGAGCAACGCCCTCACAGAGTCCACGGGCGAGTTCATCGAGCTGTACAACGCCGGCCACACCGACATCGACCTGCTGTACTACGTGGTCTACGACGGCGACGCCGTGGACACCATCTTCGGCTACAGCGACGTGTACGACACCGTGCTCGGCGCGGGCGAGTACGCGGTCATCCTCGACTCTGGCTACGCCGGCGAGTACACCATCCCCGCCGACACCCTGCTGCTGGTCACCGACGACGCGACCGTAGGCTCGGGCCTGGCCGTCAACGACCCGGTCTACCTCTACGAGGACAACGCCGTGTCGTTCATCGACTCCTACACCTCCCCCTTCGACGCGGGCAACGGCATCAGCGTCGAGAAGGTGGACTGGTTGCTGGGTGACGATGCAGACAACTTTGCTTCCTCTGAGTGCACCTCGGGCTCCAGCCCGGGCGACTATCACTGCTTCTAGTTTTCCCCACGATTTCCCGCACAGCACCCCAGGAGACACCATGCGCTGGCTGATTCCGCTCGCCATCCTCGCCATCGGCTGCGGCGACCCCAAAGACGACACCGCTCCCCCCGAGGGCGACACCGACACCGACACCGACGCCGACACCGATGCCGACACCGACACCGACACCGACACCGACACCGACACCGACACCGACACCGACACCGATGCCGACACGGATCTCGAGTCGGTCACCCTGACGGCCACGGCAGAAGAGCTCACCACCCGTGAAACGGTCAGCTTCACCCTGGCCGCCAACTACGGTGACGGCAGCCACAGCGAAGTCACCAGCGAAGCCGTGTTCAACTCCGGCGACGATGCGCTGCTGTACTTCTACCAGCCCACCGAGGGTCAGCCGCTCGATGGCGGTACGGTCGAGGTCACCGCCTCCTACGACGGCCTGGAAGACTCCATCGAGCTCACCATCGAGCTGGCTACGGCCGCCTCGGGCGACCTGGTCATCAACGAGCTGCTCGCCGACGCCACCGTCGACGGCGATCCCAACGCCGATGGCTCCACCGACTCGGTCGAAGACGAGTTCCTCGAGATCGCCAATCTGTCGGGTGTGAGCGTCGACCTGGGCGGTGTCACCATCGTCGAGAACGACTGGAGCACCTACCTCCCCCGGCACACCTTCGCCGAGGGCACGCTGCTCATGGCCGGCTCGGCCGTGGTAGTCTTCGGGGGTGGCGATGTCAGCAACATGAGCGCTGACAATGTCTCCTTCCTCACCGCCGACAACGACGATCCGGGCACC
The DNA here is from genome assembly GCA_964626835.1 of uncultured Enterobacterales bacterium. Classification (GTDB taxonomy): domain Bacteria; phylum Myxococcota_A; class UBA796; order UBA796; family JAFGLY01; genus CALDOK01. Next base: position 10,424 of record CAZVHW010000037.1, on the reverse strand, counting down.
CCGTACGGGCTATCGTTTCTCGACAGCGGCGAGACCGTCAGCCTCATGGCCGCCGATGGCAAGTCCACCGTCACCAGCCTGGCCTACGGCTCGGCATCCATCGACGGGTCGGTCCCGGCCGCGGCCGACCAGTCCGTCACCTTGGATCCCGATGTCTCGGGCGGGAACTACGCCGCCCACTCCACGGCCAGCGACTCCGTTGGCGACTTCAGTCCGGGCACCTACCTGGACGGCTCTGCCTTCCCAGGGCCGGACGGTGTGTACGGCGACTAGACCGCTTCGCCGTTGGTTGTGATCTCGGTGCCGATGGCGACGCCTGGCGCCAAGCTGGCGTTCACGCCACAGTAGCGGGTCTCGGACAGCTGCACGGCTCGCTGCAGGCGGCCGACGTCCAGGTCGTTACCCGTGAAGTGGTAGCGGATGGTGATGCTGTCGAACTTCTTGGGATGTTCGCTGGCCAGTACGCTGTCCACCTCTATTTCGAGGCCCGTGACGTCCTGCTTCATCTTGCGCAGGATGGCGATGACGTCCATCCCGGTGCAACCGCCCAGGGAGACCAGGGTCAGCCCCTTTGGCTTGGGACCCAGGCCCCTGCCGCCTACCGACTCGGCGGCGTCCATGGCGATCCTGAAGCCGTCGAGCTGGGCCTCGAAGGCCATACCGTCTTTCCAGGTGATGCGGGTGTTCATCGGTGACCTCGGTGGAGTGAAGGGCTAGGGGTGCTGTATCGTGGAGCCATCGGAGTGGAGGAGTGTTTCCCCCTCCTGGAGGTGGAAGCATGCCGAGCACCAACCCGCATCCGCAGCGCCTGGGACGCCTCGAGAGGGTCATCGAGTTGATCCCCGAAGCGGTGAAGCGCCTCGAGGCTGCCGGTATGGAGCGGACCATCCTGGAGCGTGGCGAGATCCATGTGCTGCGGCCGGGCGAGATGTTGCTGGTGGACGTGGGATTCTTCCACCTCGATCCGATCCGGGGCGATGCGCGCACGGCCCGGGCGCCTTGCATGGCCGGCCTGCACGAGGAGAGCGTGGGCGAGCCGGTCCCCATCCAGATCGAGGCCCTGGAGGCCACCCAGGGTTTTCTGTTCGGCCGTGGCCGATTCTATGAGCTGTGCAGGAAGGATGCGTGGTTTCGGAAGCTGAGGTATCGGCTGTACGAGTATGAGCTGGCGCGCCTGACCAGGGAGTCCCGTTCCTATCGCAAGAGCATGCACGAGTTCTACGCCCCCGGGACCGCTTCGCTGCTGCCGGGCCCCTACGTGGCTGACGACGTGGACATGGTGGGTCTGCTCCTGCGCTCCGAGGACCCGTGCTGGACCCGCCGGATGCTCCCGCCCGGAGTCCGTATTCCTCCGGGCCTGCGCAGCACCTACGCGGTGGTGCTTGCCCAGTTCCGAAACGTCACCTGCAAGCACCCCTTGGCCGGGGACGTGCGCTTCGACTATCGAGAGACGACGGTCTTCGTCCCCTGTGTTGCGGGGCTGCGGCCGGGGGTGTTTTCGCCGATCCTGTTTCCAGACAACGCCATGGCCATCACCCTCGGGCGCGAGATCTACGGCTTCCCCAAGCGCTTTGGCCGCACAGAGCTGGACCTCGAGCGGCGCTGCGCCGAGCTCGAGGTCGACGACAAGCTCGAGTTCTGGTGCAAGTGGCAGGGGGCCGAAGCGGTCGAGCCCCGCACCTACGTGGACAAGTTCTTCGAGAAGACCTTCGACGACGCCCGCTGGGCCGACAAGGCGGGCGATGTGGCGGGGTGGTTCTTCGAGCGCTTGTTCGTTCCCGACCGCGGCAACACCTGGCCGCCCCTGTCGGTCTTCGTCCGCAAGCAGCTCCCCGACGTAGCGCTGCCCTGCGAGCGAGACCTGGTCTACGAGAAGGACACGCTGGTGCGGGTGCCGTTCGATACGAGCGACGTCAAGCGCTGCCACATTCTCTGCGGGTTCGAGCTGAACCGGGGGCGAAAGGCGGCTTTCCTCCCGCGGAGCGAGGTGATGATGGCTGGCCACGTCAACCTGGATGCGGGCTTCGGCGTGCGGCAGGAGCTGGGCAGCCACCTGTCCCCGCTCGACAGGCTGCGTCTGCACCAACGCGGCGCCAAGCGCACGGCGCTGCGCATGGCGGACGTACATCGCC
>CAZVHW010000037.1:6484-8282 GCA_964626835.1 uncultured Enterobacterales bacterium | reverse complement strand
GGACGCACGGTGTGGCCCAGCTGGCGGGCGACCTGGCCCGGGATGGTGCGGCCTGGATCGCTGCGGGCTGCCCTTCACACGAGCAGGAAGAGCCCTGCAAGGGAGAGGACCAGAGCTGAAGCCGCGGTAGCGGTCAGGCCCAGTAGGGGGATCAAGGCCACCGTGGCGATCAACGTTCCGACACAGCCCCCCATCAGGTCCGCTGCCCACATTGGGCCCGTGATCTGGGACTGAACCGGTCTGTCCAGCCGGGTCGCCAGTGCGAAGAGGGCTGAGGTTGAAGCACCTGCTGTGCAGAGCAGCGCCGCAGTGAGCGGCAGGCTCGGGGCGACGTGCAGCAGCTGGGTGCCAAGGATGGCGGCGCACGTGGCAAGGACCCCGATGCCCACCCAGCGCCTCAGGGCCGTCCGCACCGAGCTGTGGATCGACAGCCGCTTGGTTGCCTCGTCCACACCCAAGGCCCCGAGTGCCAGGCCGGCCATGAAGGCCGCCAGCAGCAGCCCTAGCTGGGCGAAGAGTACGCCCTGGGCGACCTGGTAGCGCAGCAGGAGCAGGCACTCCAGCGTCGTGCCGAGCAGGCCCGCGAGTCCCGCCAAGCCCAAGCGTCTCGTTGTGGACCAGCGTCGGATGACGGCGGCGAGCAGTAGCAGGACAAGGCCCGTTGCCCCCAGGACCACGGTCGCTCCCCGTTGAGCGCGCTCGAAGGCGCCTGGCAGGTCTCGCAGGGCCAAGCCGGGCTGGAAACGCCCGAGCCAGAGGAGCAGGGTGAGCGGGTAGCAGACGGGCTGGTCGTCGCGATTGGCCGGTACGGTGGCGCTCGCAAGGAGGTCGGCGATCTCGGCGGTGCGGTCGTTGTCAAGCTTGTACGCGAGCCAGGGCGCGGACACCAGACGGGTAGCCAGCTCGCGTGTCTCCATGCGGTGCACCAAGGGGGCCGCGGTCCGGTCCAGACCACCTCGGGAGGCCAGCCAGGTGTTGGTCGTCCCCGGGAGAACCAGCACGTCGGAAAGGCTCGCTTGCAAGGCCCGGTGAATACTGGCGTTGCGCAGGGTCAGGGTGGGCGTCCAGAGATTCTCGGCGCCGGGCAGCCTGAGGGCGAGCACCCCCCCCGGCGCCATGCGATCGGCGCAGGCATGCAAGAACTCCTGGGTGTAGGTGCGGCTGGTGGCTGCCGAGCTCGGCTCGGGCATCGCCAGCAGCACGAGGTCGTAATGGCCGGACTCTTCGAGGAAGCGCCTCGGATCCGCGGCGTGGAGTCGCACCCTGGGATCGTCCAGGGCCTCCCGTTGTTCCGTAGGTAGCACTTCCTTCACGATCTCGATCAAGTCCCGGTCCAGCTCTACCAGATCCACTCGCTCGGGGTCGTGCTGTAGCAGGGGTCCGACGAGGCCCTCGGCCACGCCGCCCAGGACGAGCACGTGGCGCGGAGTCTCCACCTGGAGGGCCGCCAAGTGGACGAAGGTCTCACCCTCCACCCCCTGGCTCTCCGTGATCAGGGCCCCGTTCAGAAAGACTGCGACCTGGCCCTCGCGGCTGTCCACCGTGATCCGGCCGTATGGGGTGTCACGGCTGGCGAGGAGCGAGGGGTGCTCCAGGGAGGTCAGCGCCCGATCCAGGGGCTGGACCGCCAGCAGCCCCGCGGTGAGGAGAAGGCCAAGGGACAGCGTGAAGGCCCACGTGACGCGGCCCCGGCCCAGTCCGGGCCAGCATGCCGCGACCAAGGCGAGGAGGCCGCAGAGCATCGCGCTGGCCAAGTTGGGGAGGCCGAGCATGAGCAGGAGCGTCGAGAGGACGCCGC
>CAZVHW010000037.1:0-6474 GCA_964626835.1 uncultured Enterobacterales bacterium | reverse complement strand
GCCAGGGCTCCCAGGCTCTCGAACCCATAGGCTCTGGCGAGGCTGCGGCCGGGGCCGAGCCACGCCTGGGCGGTGATCCGAAACAGCATCCCGGACAGCATGGAGATGGGAAGCAGCACCGCCGCCATGGCGAGCAGCTGATGGTCCAGCGGGAGGTAGGCGCCGGGCACGGCGTCCAGGAGCACCCTGGTGACCCGTGCACCCGCAGCGGAGGCGGGCGCCAGGACCGCGAACACCAGAAACGCGGTGCGGATCGAGGTTGGCGACGGACTGTCGCCTCGACGACTCCCGGGCAGCGCGCCTAGCCCCGAGCCCAGGAGCCAGCCACCCAGCGCCAGCAGATAGATGAGCTCGCTGCCCTGGAAGGCGACGCTGAGCTCTCGGAGCAGCGCCACCTGTCCCAGCAGCGTGATCACGCCCGTGGCGAAGAGCCAGACGATCAGGTGTTACTCCGGCTCGACCTTGTCGGTGCTCGGGGCGAAGCCGCCGGCCAGCTGGTCGATGAAGTCAGGGATCAGGCCCGTGTACCAGGCCCAGCCGACATCACCGAGGAATACGAGGACCGCCATCAGTTTATAGTTGCCTTGCATGGGGGGATCCTCCCCCGGACGGGCAGGGGCCGTCAAGCGGTCGGGGTGTTTTCGTCGCCCCGCAGGGGAGCCGCAGGGGACCTCCACCGGCGAGGGGGAGGAGCGTGGGTCGGCGACGGCCTAGTTGGTGTCGCCCGCGAACTCGGGATCGCACTCTGCGGCGACCGTGAGCAGGTCCACGAAGATCGTCATGGTGTCGGAGCAGTCGATGGTGTTCCACTCCTCGATGATGCACTCCGCGATCTCCTCGTCCTCGTCGGATCCGTCGCACTCCACGGAGAGTCCTTCGTCCGCCGTGAAGCCGGCCTCCTCGTTGCAGGCGTCCGTGAGCTCCGACAGCTGTTCGCAGTTGGTCTTGCAGCCCATGGCCAGGGCCAGCGCGTGCACCAGCAGCAGGGTGGATTCGAGCTTGGCCATCGCGGTTTCCTTTGGTTCCGGTGTTGTGGACGCGGGGCCGACTCGAGTCGCACCGGGGTCGGTGTGGTCGTGTCAGGTGCGAACCCTCATTTGATTTCCGGATTGCTGGGGCCTGCCGTCTTCACGGGCCAACCTTGATACGGCCTCTCCATGCCCAGAAGGCTCCCCGAGTTTCGCCGCCGCCCTCCCTTCACCGTGGTCCTCGTGGCGGTGGTGGTCGGCCTGCTGGTCATCGCGAGCGGGGCCATCGGCGGGCTGTCCATCCTCCACGCGCGTCGCTCGACGGTGGCACTCGTGAGCCACGCCATGGGGGAGCTGGCCGAACTCACGGTCGGTCACACGCGGGCGTTCCTGGCCGAGGCCGAGCAGCTGGCCGCGATGGGGCCGGGGCTCGTGGAGCGCGGCGTGCTCGATCCCGGGGACGCCGACCGGATGGGGAGGTATTTCCTGGAGGTCGTGCGGGCCCATCCCCGACTGGCCTGGGCCAGCTACGGGGGCGTGGACGATCGTTTCGTGGGGGCCTGGCGGGACAGCGACGGGCGCCTGCTCCTCAACCACAGCTGGCCCGAGGACGGCGCGGTGCAGATGCGCGAGCACACTCCCCTCGAGGATGGTGCCTTCGAGCTGGTGCGCAGCTCCGCCGACTACCGCTACTGGCCCACCCGGCGTGACTGGTGGAAGCAGACGGCCGGTGCGCGCGAGCTGAGCTGGACCGAGCCCTACGAGTTCCTGTTCAGCGGAGGGGTTGGCATCACCTGTGCCGTTCCCTTGCTGGGCGATGCCGATCAGGTCGTTGGCGTCTTCACTATCGACTTCTTCCTCGAAGGTCTGTCGGACTTCCTGGGCGGGCTCGAGGTCACCGAGCAAGGCGAGGTCTACATCCTCACCGCCGCGGGGGTGCTGGTTGCCGGCTCGGACTTCGGGGGGGCCAGCCTGGACGTTCCGCTCCCTCCCGTGCTGCGAGGGGCCTTCGCGCGCTACCGTCAGGGCGACGATCTCGACCTGCGTGTCGAAGTCGACGGCGTGCCCTACCTGGCCCGCTTCACTCCCTTCGTGGCGGGCGATGCCAACTGGCTGGTGGCGGTGGTGGTGCCTGAGTCGGACTTCATGGCTGGCATCCGCGCCCAGCAGCGCCAGGCGCTGATCCTCGGTGTTGTGGCGTTGCTGTTCTCGCTGGCAGCGGGAGCGATCACGGGGCGCTGGATCACGCGACCGCTCGTCGAGCTGACCCGCAAGGCTCGCCGTGTGCGGACCGGCGATCTCGAGGTGGAGTTCAACGCGACCTCCAGTGACGAGATCGGCACCCTCACCATGGCCCTGGCCGACATGGTGCAGGCCATGCGCGATCGGATCTTCATCCAAGGCCTGCTCGGGCGCTACGCCAACCCCGGGCTGGCGGAGCGCTGCTTGGCGGACCCCGAGGCCCTCGAGCTGGGGGGACGGTTGCAGACCGTCACGGTGCTCATGAGCGACCTCCGTGGTTTCACGGCCTTGACCGAGCGCCTGGGCCCCGAGGAGATGATCGACCTGCTCAACGACTACCTCGGGCGCATGGCAGCGGTCATCCAGGCCCACGGCGGTACCATCAACGAGTTCATCGGTGACGCGATCCTGGTGTTGTTCGGCGCCCCGTTCGAGCGCTCCGACGATTGTGAGCGAGCCGTGCGCTGCGCCCATGCCATGCAGCGGGAGCTGGTCAACTTCAACATCCACAACGCCACCCTCGGCCTGCCCCAGCTGGGCATGGGTATCGGCCTGCACACGGGTCCGGTGGTGGCGGGCAACATCGGCAGCGAAGAGCACGCCAAGTACGGCGTGGTGGGCACCACGGTCAACGCCACGGCCCGCATCGAAGCGCTGACGGTGGGGACCCAGACCTTGATGTCGCGGGCGCTGTGGGACCAGGTGCAGGAAGTGGTGGAGGTGGGGGAGGAGCGGGTCGTCGAGCTCAAGGGGCTGCCGGCGCCCATGGGGGTGGTGGAGCTGGTTGGGATTCGGGGGTGAGGGGCTGTCGGATCGGGATCGGGGATCGGGATCGGGGCTCGTCGAGAAAGAGCAGCTCCGGGACCTCGGTCAGCACGCCTGTTCGAGCCCTCACGCCAGGCCCGTCTTTTTTCAGGTTTCTTCGCCGCTGTACCCGGCCATCAGGAATGTTCGGTCAGATGGGAGAGTATCTCCGCCAGGGTCTCATCGACGGTCGACGTTGCGTCAATGGCCGTGCCGTAGTGAAAGCGGCCGACGAGTGCGTGGACCTCGCGGGCCGCCTGCTCGCCGAAGGGCCTTGCACGTCCCTTGTCCCTCCTCGCGCAGATCTCCAGTGGCGCCTTCAGCGTGAACGCTTGATGCGGGAACGGAAGTGCCTCAACGATGTGGTCGATGACCTTCCTCTGGTAGAAGCAGCCTTCGAAGACGACCACACCGCCACCCTCCATCCTACGCCTGGCCGCTGGCATCACGCTGTCGTAGGCGGCCATGAAGCTCTCGGCCGGCACCTCACCGTCGACCAGCTCGTTGATCCCGAGGCGGTCGAGGAGCGCCTCCACCTCGAAATGCTCGGCGGGAAGGACTTCGGCCAGTCTCTCGCAGATCGTCGTCTTGCCGACCCCTAGGGGACCGCGGATAAGAACGAAGAAACCCATGTCGAATCCATCGTAGCCGATCGGAGAGGCTGGTTGGTCTCCCCAGCTGCGCTGCATCCCCACGCTGCCGTGGCGCGTCAACGAATCCAGACGAACACGTCGTCGATGCCGAAGGACTCGTCGCCTGAGTGCTGATCCAGGGCGGAGCCGGCGGTGAGCTCGAGGCTCGAGGCGCTGTGGGCGGTGGACTCCGAGATGGCGTGTTGCTCGTCGTAGGAGCCGCTCCAGCCGCGGTCCCAGCCGCAGACTTCGGCGCCGTCGTAGTAGTAGAGGTTCTCGCTCCAGACGTCGGTGCCGTCCACCTGGACATAGGCTTCCTCTCCGTCCAGGAGTCCAGCTTCGCATAGGCCAGCTCCACCCAGGCCTCGTCGTGGCCGATGCCGTAGGTGTCCAGGGTGATGTACGGCTCGCCGCCGGCGATGATGCCGTAGCCCCCGAGCATCGTGGTCCAGCTGCCGCAGGTGTAGGTGGAGGAGATGTTCCAGCCGCTGTCGGGGGTGGACTCGAAGTCGTCCTCGAAGATCAGGGTCCAGCCACCGCCGTCGGTCGTCATGTCGCACTCCACCTCGGTGGCCGTGCCGCTTGGGTCGAGCCAGAAGCTGCCGGCCGTCGCTGCGGCTAGTCGGTCAGATCGTAGAGGCTGTCCACCATCAGCGTCGACCCGAGGGCGACGTCCCGGACGCTGGTGAGGGCCCAGGCGGTCTGGCCTTCGGGCGTGGCCTCATGGATCGCCCCCGCCGCGCCAAAGTTGACCAGCCGGTTGCCGTTGGGCAGAACTCGAGCGCCGCCGTGGTAGGGGGCATGCAGGCCCAAGCCGCGGCCGTAGCTCCAGATCTCGTGCAGGCCGCCGGTTTCGGGGATGACCTCGTACTCGATGGCGATGGTCTCGTCGCGACCTGTCTCCGAGCTCCGTGACGTCGAGACCATCAGGATGGAGCCATCGTCGGTCCAGTTGGGGTCGTGTTGATAGGCGAAGCGGCTGCTTCCTGGCGTGAACGCTTCGGGTGCCTCGCCACCGAGGGTGCGGAGCACCTCCCCGTCTACCATGTCGATCTCGAGCAACAGGGCGAGGTTGCGCAGGGACAACAGCATGCTGTTGGCGTGCTCGTTGTGGTCCACGGTGTTGGCGTGGGTCCAGTCCTTGGCGCCCGGGTAGAAGTTCTCGTCGAACCAGGGGTTGATGCCGGGGACGGCCCAGTCCCAGGTGCTGAAGAGCAGGAGGTCGTCGCCTTCGGGGGTGTGGATGTTGATGGCGTCGCCCACGACGTCCACCATCTCACCGTCTCGGGGATCTCTCCAGGGGCGGATGTCGTTGCTGATCCAGGCGACACCCCCTCGGGGGAGTTGGGTCATGCCGTGGTGTCCCAGCGGCAGGGATACCATGCCGTCCACGCCGTCCAGCAGGGTCGTGGTGACCAGCCAGGAGTTGTCCCGCGCTCCGTCAGACTTCCGGGCGTTGTAGATCAGGCCGGGGCCGTCATCGAACGGCTCCACCGTGTAGGGGTTGGAGTGTTCGGGCACGGGCTCGTACCAGACCACGCCACCACGACGGTCGAGCGCCACCATCCAGGAACCATCCTCGGACTCGTAGCCCGTCAGCACCCACTTCTGATCAGAGGCGAGAGCCTCGTCGTGGAGGTCGACGCGAAAGCGCGTGACCTCCTCGGGCAGCGAGCCGGTGGTGGCGCTGCCCTCTCGAACCAGCTCGCCGCTGGCGGTCTCGGTGACGCAGCGGAAGGTGACCTCGGTGTCGGCGGACACGCCTAGCAGCTGGAAGCCGTGCTCCGTCCCTGCTTCCGTGGTCGTGGGGGTCGCCAGGTCGAAGGACCCTTCGCGTCCGAACTCCACCCAGGAGATACCGGGCTCGTCGGTGGTCCAGGAGACGTTCAGGACGGTCGCCACGCGCTCGTCGATCGCTACGTCGACGTCGAAGTCGGCGCTGGGCTCCGGAGCACAGGCGGCGAGGAAGGCAGCGAGCGGGATGACGTGTCGAGCTGTGGTCACGGTGACCTCCCGTACACTTTTCCCTTCGGTACCTACCCCATGCAGTTTCAGCGATGCTGTCGAAAGAGCGCTCCGAATGCCGTGATATCACAATTGTTTGACCTGTTTCGGACGCCGCCCCGCCGCCAAGACCAGCGCCTCGAGGCCCTCACGCGTGGCTCTCGACAGGGCACGGCCCATCCCACACTCGGTCGTGGGATTCGGCGGCTGCTCGCAACCTCACCCATGTCACCAACTCCGAGGCTGCCGTCACGCTACCGGAACGTTCCGGGCCGTCCACGAAGGCGCCATCTGCAGCTTGTCGCCGATGCGGGCGAACGGGCGGTCCCTGCTCTTGGCGTCAGGAACCAGGGATTATCGGCAACCAGACCTTTGTTCATGGTGCCTGGGTGCATCCCACGCTCTGACGGCAACCATCACCTCCTCGAGGAGGGGAACGGGATGACGTTGGCGGGCAGCTCCATGGTCGCCGCGTAGCTGACCACCATGCCGTCCCAGCCGCGCTGTAAGCGACCGCTGTGGGCCAGCGCCCGGAAGGTGAGGACGGCCTGCCCGCCTGCCTGGGCCCAACGCATCCCCGAGCGCTTCATCCTGTCGGCGACCAACGACTCGAAGGCTGCCTCGACCACCCCCGAGCCGATGGGGAGACAGAGCGCGGGTCAGTGTCACGCCTGCGCCCCCTGGGCCGATCTCACGCCGCCGGCGCCGACGGTGGCGATGTGCCAAGAACTGTCCGCATGACACCTCGAACGCTCGTTTTCGTGATGGTGTCGGGTTAGGTTCTCTCACGAAATCGAGCCTCCGAAGGCTCCAATCCGCCATCC
>CAZVHW010000036.1:22572-23482 GCA_964626835.1 uncultured Enterobacterales bacterium | reverse complement strand
ACGCGGTGGACTCCACCGAGTGGTACGTGGACGCCGACAGCGACGGCTACGGCGACGCCTCCAGCGCCGTCTGGGCCTGCGACCAGCCCACCGGCTACGTCTCGGACAGCACGGACTGCGACGACGGCGACGCCAACACCTACCCTGGCGCCACCGAGCTGTGCGACGGCGTGGACAACGACTGCGACGGGACCCTCCCCTCGGACGAATACGACACCGACGGCGATGGCATCATCGACTGCCTGGGCACCACCTGCAGCACCACGGGCATGACCTGGGAGCTGGCGGACACCGACAGCTCGCTCAGCGCCGTCCGAAACGGCTGCGTGAGCTGCGACCCCTACAACGGCGACACGGACTGCACGGAGTTCCACCCCATCCTCTGCCTCTACGACGCCGGCCTCGCCGATCCCGGCCTCTACGTGGACTACTACGAAGGCTGGGCCGGTGGCTACGTGGAGATCACCAGCGACATCCAGGGCTGCGCCCTCACCTCCCTGGCCGTGGCCGATGCCTACTGCACCAGCGAGTTCGGCTCCGGCTACGTGATGGCCGAGTTCCACGACGGCGGCGGCGGCTGGTCCTGGTGGGCGTATGGCACCATCACCAGCACCGACCGCTTCTGGACCTACATCAACGACCAGGCGGCCAACTGCTGGGACTAGTCGCCCCCTCCGCCAGCAGATCCTCGCTCCAGTCGGTCAGCAACACCTCCGCCCGGTGGTCGAGCCGCCGGCCGAGGTCCGCGTCCACCGAGTCGGGGAGCAGTGGAGCCACCAACATCAGCTGCACCTTCATGCCCGCCAACTCCGACGAGGTGGCGGTGTTCCATATGCCGACCTCTTCGCCCAGCATCTCGCCCAGGCCCGCGTGGAGGTCCAGGGTCGGCCACCTCTCCTCGTCGAAGGAG
>CAZVHW010000036.1:0-22562 GCA_964626835.1 uncultured Enterobacterales bacterium | reverse complement strand
CATGCAGGGGTACTCGTCACAATCCGCGCCGAGCAACTCGACCCCGTCGTGATCGTGCAGCAGGCGGTGCAGGGTTCCGTCGAAGCCCGCGCCGCTGAGCTCGTAGGGAAGCTCGCCGGGCCAGGCCTGTTCGAAGCCCTCGTAGCGACCCAGCCGCGCGCGGAGGATCCGGCTGTCGAAGGCACAGAGGTCGAGGCGTTGCTCGAGATCGTCCCGATGGTCGCCGCAGCCCAGCCGCAGGACCGGGCGCGTGGGGACGGGCTCGGGGCAGGAGGCCTCGGCGGACGAGGTCGCTCCGGGTTGGCCCTGGAACAGGGCGACGCCTTCGTAGGCGATCACCGCGAGGGCGGCGCCGAGGGTGGTGGCGAGCAGATCTCTCCGGTCCATGGCAGGTGACTCTGGGCGCGGTTGGTGGTGCACCCCCGAGGTGGAGGCATCGCGGTGATGGGATCCAAGCGCTCGTCAGGCTTGACATGCGCCAAGGCGAGCGGTCGTGGGGTGACGAGGCGTGCGAGCCACCTCCCTCCAGGCCATCGAGGACGGCGTGAAGATCAGCCTGGAAGTGCCCTATGCCCGTGCCAAGATGACCGAATCCGGAGGTCGTCATGCCCGCGCTCGCCTTCTCGCTCCTGCTGCTGCTCCAGCCGCCGCCAGCCCTCGCTCAGGACGACGACTGCGGCGTAGGAGACGCCAAGGTGGTGGACGACATCGAGCTGATCCTCGAGAGCACCGCAGCCGACGAAGTCTCCCCCCTGCCTCACGGCGAGCTGCTGCGGGCCGGAGATTGGATCCAGGTCGAAGGCTGGACCTCCGCGGGGCCGATCAGCCTCGAAGTGGCTACGAACTCCGGCGCTCCGTCTCCGAATACACCGACTACGACGGACTACACGGCTACTTCGTCGCCACCGCCGACGGCGTCACCTCCTTCGGCATCGAGCTGCAGGATGACGAGCCGCACCTGGCCAGCTTCGAGACCGGCTGGGCCATGACCTGGGTCGGGCGAGGGGACGGAAAGGTCCCCGACGAAGGCCTCCCCGCCACCGCCCAACCCGTCGACCGCGTGCAAGATTGGTTCAACAACCGGCAGCGCATGCTGCTCAACATGCACGGCATCAACCCAAGCTCCCTGAACGACGCCACGGCCCGCGGACTGGCCGAGATCCTGGACAAGCTCGAGCTGCTGTCCCGAGGCCGCAAGATCGAGGAACTCGGTGGCCGTATCGGTGACATCACCATCACCACCACGTCGGGGGTCGACCCCACCACGGGCGAGCAGACCTCCCGCTACGAGATCACCACCGGCGACGCCAAGCTGTTGCTCGAGGCGCGCTTCGACGAAAAGGCCAAGCACGCCACCTACGGGCTGGCCTACGAAGACGCCAACGGCAAGCTGGTCGGCAGGCTCAACGCCGCCATGAGCTACAGCATCGAGATGGGTCCGGGGGTGCCGGCCGCCAACCCGGTGGGCAGCTACTTGAGCTCCAACCCCTGGGGCGGCTACGACACCGACGACTTCTCCGACCTGCTGAAAGAGCGCAAGGAAGAAGGCCTCGGGTCGGCCCTCGAGGGCGCCATCCTGGGCGACTTCGGCGACAACGACACCTACAGCTCAACCGGCGGTCAGCTGGTGGTGGGTCTGATCCCCATCGCCGGCCAGGTCGCCGACGGCCGCGACATCATCGCGGCTACCGGCAAGGTCATCGACGGCGAAGAGGGCGCCTGGGCCGTGCTGGGCATCAACGTGGTCGCCATCATCCCCGGGCTCGACTTCCTCAAGGGGGGCAAGTCCACCGTCAAGAAGACGGTCAAGACCGTCCTCAAGGACAAGGCCACCGGCGTGGGCCGCTCCATCGTGCTCGGCCAGGTCAAGGGCCAGATCGCCAAGGCCTACACCACCCTGACCAACGAGGAAGCCAGCCGAGCCGCCGCCCGCCTGTCCCACCTGGCCTTCACCCGCTCCGACCTGCTCCGCGACATGCAAGAGCTGCTCGTGGACGAAACCATCCCCCAGTCCACCAAGGACGTCGCGCGCCAGGTCCGCAACGCCCTTCAAGACCAGCTCGGGCACGAACACCTGGCGGGCGCGTTCCGTCAGGCCCTGGGGCTACCCCCCGCCCACGGCACCCGCTGGGACCAAGACCACCTGTCCGAAGTGGCCGAAGGCTGGTCCATCCTGAGGAACTCGGGCCTGACCGATCTGCTCACCCAGGAGCAGCAAAGCCACCGACGGCGCTCCGACGAGTACAGTACTTAGACTTCGAGAAGAGCCGCCTGGGCCGCTTCGACGAGGTGATGGACCTGTACTTCAACTTGGAGTAGCAGGCTCGAAGCGACTCACGCCTTCCCCCCCGGCGGTACCTCTTCGGTGGCCAGGACCATACCCTCGGCGGTGACCGAGCCGGGCAGGTCCACGCCTTCTTCGAGGGACTCCAGCAGATCGGCCAACTCCGCTCTCTCCACGCGCAGTTCGGCCAGGGCCACGCGCTGACGGGCTCGGGTGAGCCGCACGCGCAGAGCGCGGACGGTCTCGCGCAACAGGCGCAGGTAGTGCACGGCCACCATGCCCCCGGCGATGGCCAACAGGGCGACGACCGGGCCGGCCAGCACGGATGACGCCGGGATGATGGGGGAGACTTCGTGCAGCACGTACGCGGCACCCGACGCCAACACGCCCGCGACCAGCCAGGCCAGGGGGTAGAGCAGCACGGCCGCGGCCAGCTTGATGGTGGCCGCGTCCTTGCCCTTCTTGGCTGCAAAGCGGGACCCGTGACGGACCAGCAGGAAGGGGCCGAGGTTCACGATGCCGCCCAGGAAGATGAGCGTGGGGAAGACGAGGAAGGCGGCCACGACCTGGGCCATGAGCAGCGCGGCGCGTGGGGCACGACCTCGGAGTCGGGCCCGGTCGAGATCGTGGTCTTCGAGCCCCAGGGCCTCGAGGCCTGCCTCGTATTCGGCCAACCTCGCCATGAACGTTCGTGTCTGATCGGGTTTCTCGCGGAGCCAGCGGTGGTAGCCAGCCCAGGCCCGCCAGAAGCCAACCTGCTCCTCGAGCATCGAGGGGGCCTCGAGCTCCACCCCGGCTCGCAGGGCCCGCTCGGCGCGCAGCAGCTTGCTCGCCCTGTGCAGGCTGTGGTGCAGCTCCCAGCTCTCGGTGGCGTGTACCACCTCACGGAGCACCCGCTCGATGGTCGCGGTGAGCTGGCGGACGCGGCCACGGCCCGGCCCGGGTGGCTCGTCGGTCGCGGGGGTGACGTCCAGCGCGGGCGGTAGCCGCAGTGGGGGGTGAAAGCGCACCAGGACCTTGCTGCGGAAATGTTGCTTGGCGTCGTAGTGCAGCCCCACGGGGATGATCGCCGGAGCAGGAGCGTCGGGTTGAATCGCCCGTGCACGGTAGTAGAAACGAGCTGCGCCCGTCTTGACCTGCAGCAGGTGGGGCGCGTCGTGGCTGGTGCCCTCGGGGAAGAGGCAACTGAAGCCACCTCCCGCCACCGCCTCGGCCAGCGCGTCGAGGCTGTCGAGATTGGCCTCGCGACGCTCCTTGGTGCTGATGCCCTCACGATCCTGGGCGCGATGGATCGGCACGGTGCCCACCGCCTTCATCAGCCAGCCCAACAGGGGCCAACGGAACAAGCCCGAGCGGGCACCGAAGACCACCGGGCGCGACATACAAGCGAAGATGAGCACACCATCCACGAGAGCATTGGGGTGCCACGACACGACGATACCGCCGCCGGTCTTGGGCACGTGCTCGAGCCCCACGACCTCCACCTCGCGGAAGAACACCCGCACCAACAGGCGGGCGAGGCGGACAATGACGGACCGGGTGCGGGACATCACGGGCGTCCTATCACCGCGGGGCGTGCCCTACTCCCGTGGCCGCACCAAATCGTACAGGTCGTCGATCATCGTGGAGCGCCCCATCAGGCGCTGGGTCGGTGTAGGACACCCCGTGCTGGAAGTCGAACTGGGAGTCGGTAGGCTCGAAGGCATAGCTGCCGTCCACGCCGCCGGCCCACCACAGGCTCTCCCCCGTGGCCCGATCGACCTCGATCACCACGCTCTCGTCCCAGAAGCTGTAGAGGTAGGAGTCAGTGGATTCCCGGTAGAAAAGCCCGTTGGACGCACAGTACGCGCGAGCACCTCCAGGGTAGTCCTCCTCGCAGGACCAGACGATCACCGGGTCCTCGGTGCCGGGTGCCAGCTCCACCAGGGCCTCGTCGCCGCCGGTGTTGAACTCGCTGCCCCAGGCCAGCGTGCCGTCGGGCAGCTCCACGAAGGCGTGGACGATGCCATCGGCGGGCACCACGTCGATCTCGGCGTCCAGGTACTGCTTGTGCACCGTGGTGCCGGAGCCGCCGCTCATGCCCCAGTCCAGCCAGTAGGTGCTCTCGTCCCACAGGATGTAGCTGCCGTCCACAGAGATCTGGGAGAACAGCGTCCAGTGCTGGTCGGGTGCCAGGCTGGCCCACACCGGGCGGCCCTGGCGGTCCACGATGAAGGTCCAGTAGTTGCCGGGATCCCAGGAGCCCGTCTCCTGGCAGATGCTGCTCAGCAGATAGTTACCCGTGGGTTCCCAGGCGGCCTCGTCGCTGACGGCGATGGTCCCGACGGGCAGCCCGTCCGGCAGCGACCCCGCGCTGGCCTGCTCGCCCTCGGCGCTCGGTTGCTGCCCATCGATCTCCGCCACCACGCGCCACTGCAGGTCGGCCAGGTAGGGGATGCCCACGAGGACCTGCTCGTGGCCGCCGGCGCCGGCCTCGAAGGGTGGGGACGACAGCCACTCGCCCTCGTCGAAGCTGTACTCGACCCAGGCGGTGCCCGCCGCGTCCTGCTCCCAGGACACGTACACCAAGCTCTCCACCTCTTCGTGGAGCCACCACTCGCCGGCCCGGAGTAGCGAGTCGTCAGGCTCCGAATCCCGCGGTTCGCCGCCGGTGTCGTCTTCCACTTGTGTGACCGCGCATTGGCAGCCTGCGGCAAAGAAGGCGAGAGAAACAACGAAGGCGCGCATGGCGAGACCTCGGGCGCGGCGAGAGAGAGAGAGAGGGGTCAGGTTGATGTGATAACAATTCATCGAATTGTTATCACATCAACCTGACCCCTATCGTTGTTACCGCACCTTCACCCCCCGTTTTCTAAATACGTTCCGGCAGGCCTCGACTTGTTCCGAGGTCATCCATTGACGATGACTGTCTGAAGCGCGGGTCGGCTTGCCCATGGCTCTGGCTTTCTGCCGCCACAGGGGGTTGTACTCGAGCAGCGCCACCTCGGGCGCCCCCACCTCGACCAGCAGCTCAGCGATGGCGACCAGGTTCTCCGGGCTATCCGTCACCCCCGGGATCAGCGGCACACGGGGGAGCACGGCGGTCCGCCCGCTGGACAGCAGCGCGCGGAAGTTGTCGAGGATGACGCGATTGGATCGCCCCGTGACCCGTCGGTGCTCGCCCACGTCGATGAGCTTGAGGTCGAAGTAGACCGTCGAAGCGAGGTCGAGCAGCGCAGCCACGGCCCCCTCGAGCCGAAAGTGGCCGCAGGTCTCCACCAGCAGATCGATGCCGCGCGCGTCCAAGCGACGGGCCACCTCGAGGGCGAAGGGCACACTGGCCGTGGGTTCGCCGCCCGAGAAGGTCACCCCGCCACCCGAGGTCCGGTAGAAGACCTCGTCCAATGCCAGGATCCGCACCAACTCGTCCACGGAGTAGGCATCGCCCACCAACGAACGTGCCTCGCTCGGGCAGGCCTCCACGCAGGCCCCGCATACCCGACAGCCAGGTTCGCCCGGACCCCCGCGACGGTCCGAGCCCACCAGCCCCTCGGGGCAGGCTCGAACACAGCGCCCGCAGCCCAGGCAGACCTCGTCATCCAAGCGCAGCTCACGACCCGGGCGCTGGGTCTCGGGGTTCTGGCAGAACGAGCAAGCCAAGGGGCAGCCCTTGAAGAAGACCACCGTGCGGATACCCGGCCCGTCGTCCAGGCTGTTGCGCTTGATCCCGGCGACCAGGCTGGACGCGGGCGCCATCAACCCGAGCTTCCCATCAAGTCGTGCTCCATCCGCTCGATCAGCTCGCGCTGCATGTTGGGGTTCAGCTCCACGAAGTAGGCGTTGTACCCCGAGATGCGGACCAGCAGATCCCGGTGGAGCTCGGGATGCTCCACGGCGTCCCGCAGGGTCTGGGTGTCCACCGCGTTGAACTGCATCTGCATGCCGCCCAGCTCGAAGTAGGCCCGGGCGTAGGCCGCCATGCGGTCCACGACGGCGCGGTGCTCATCCTTGCCACCGGCAGCCACCTTCACGTTGAAGGCCAGGCTGTTGGGCATGTGGGCCACGTTCAGGGAGGCCACGGCTCGGATCTGGTCGGTCAGGGGCGCCCCACAGAGCGGCGACGGAGTGAGACCGGGAGCGAACGCGGCGCCCCGGCGCCGGCCGCTGGGCAGCGCACCGGTGAGCATGCCGAAGGCCACGTGGTTGGACATGCTCCAGTAGCCAGGGAAGTAGCGGCCACCGCGGTAGTGGTCCGCAGCGCGGTACCGCTCCATGACGAAGGCCTGAAGATCCCGCGCGAACTCGCCGGGTAGCGGGTGGTCCTGGCCCAGCTTCGGCGCCTTCCGCAGCAGCTCGGCCAAGAGCGCCTCGTCCCCCTCGAAGTCCCGGTCCAGGGCCTCGACCAAGTCGGCAAGGGTGAGGCTCCCGCGATCGTAGACCAGCACCTTGATGGCCGCCAGGCTGTCCACCACGTCGGGCAACCCCACCATGGCGGTGCCCGTGGAGTTGTGCAGGGCGCCACCGTCTACGACGTCCCGCCCGCTGTCGAGGGGCCCCTGGAACAGGGCCGAGAGCAGCGGCGTCGGCTTCTCCCGCCGGTGCCCACGGCCCAGCAGGTTGTTGCCCTGGATGGCCATGTCCAGCAGCCAGCCCAGCTGTCGCCGGTAGGCCTCGAGGAAATCCTCGAAGCCGTCGAAGCCTCGTGCTGGCCCCGTGGCCGGCCCCACGCGCTCGCCGATGAGCGGGTGAACGCCGTCGCGCAGCGCCATGTCCAGGGGTGCCACCATGTTGAACATGATGCAGCCGGTGTGGCCGAAGTGCCGTCCGCAGACTGTGGGTTCCACGCAGCCCGTGGCTGCCCAGTCCCGCGCTTCCTCCAGACTGAATCCCTCCCCTTCGAGCACCGGGAGCATCGCGTCGTCGTTGTGCAGCGACGGGGTCGCGCCCGTGATCCGGTTGACCTCGCACAGCCGCCACAGGTAGGCGTCGGAGTTCACCCCCGGTGCAAACCGGGCGTTCATGTTCGGGTCCCGCAGCGCCAGCAGCTCCGTGGCCTTCAAGAACACCCAGGTCATGTCGCAGACCGCGCTGTCCCCCTCCCCGGTCAGGCCCCCCAGCGTGATGGCCTGGTTCGACGACGAGCCCCCGAACAGCCGGTTGCCCACGTCGGGAACCAGGGGCAGGTGGTCACCGAGCTTCACCATCAGAGCACAGACGAGCTCGAGGGCCCGTGCAACCAGCCGCTCTCGCTCTTCGTCGTCCGCAGCCCCCTCGAGGTCCCGCGCGAAGAACGGCTCCAGCCAGACATCGAGCCGGCCGATGGACAAGCCCGCGTTGACGTTCTCCTGGTGCAGGCAGAGAAAGACGATCCAGACGGCCTGGATGGCCTCGTGCAGGCTGGTGGCCGGATCGCGCGGGACCTTGGCACAGATCCGCGCGATCTCCAGCAGCTCACCTCGACGGTGCTCGTCCGTGCCCGGGGCCCTCGCCAGCTCCGCTGCTCGCGCAGACAGCCGGCCGGCGTAGTCCATCACGCCGCGGCAACACAGCGCCATGGCCCGACAGACCTGCCGGTGCTCGATGTCCTCCACCTGGGTCGTCCGAGCCTCGTTCTCGACCGCGATGGCCTCTAGGCCCCGCCCGAGCACCGCCGGAAGGTCCGCGATGGTGTGGCTGAGTGCGTAGCTCTTCCACAAGAACGTGAGCACCATGCGCTCGTCCAAGCGCAGGGCCTCGGGGTTGTCGCCCATGGCCCGCGCGACCTCGCGAATCGAGCCGTCCATCCAGAACGGAAAGACCTCGCGAGCCAGGATGTCGATGTCCTCGTCGGAGATGCGGTAGGGGTTCAGCTCGCGGGTCTGCACCGTGAGCAGCTCTGGCCAAAACGTCGTGGCGAAGGTCTCCGGGTAGAGCACCACCCCCACGGGCCGGCTCGTCGTGGTGCCCACCAGCAGGTCGTCGTCGCGGACGATCGCTCGCTTGTTCGTCAACAAGTGATGCAGGGCGCGGGCCTGGCGCCACACGGGGCGAGCGTCGTCGCCGGGATCTCGCGAGACCATGAACGCGGTCAACAAGCGGGCCCGCTCGCTGCAGATCTCCGGCTGGGTCTGGTAGTGCCTCACCAGCTGGGCGCGGATGCGCGGAAAGTCCTCGAGCCGGTAGCCGCAGAGGGATGGATCCTGGAGGAAACGGGTCTCGCCAACGGGGGGCTTGGGACAGGGCAGCCCGACCCGGCGCGGCTTCAGGGCGCCCTCGAGGGCCCAAGCACTTCCGCCCGGCCCCTCGGTCCTGGGCTTCCCGCCGAGCACCAGGCTGCTGGACAGGTAGGCGAATCTCGACAGGTGGGTCATGTTCCCCACGAAGTCGATGTCGTTGTCCAGCAGCAGGTTGAGGGGATCGGTCCCTGGAAGGAAGAAGTGCCGCATCGCCGCCCGGTCCCGAAACCGCAGGGTCAGATCGGGGTCCCGCACGGCGCCGAGACCAGCGCGCATCCTCCCACCACCGATCACCGCGTGAGCCACGATGGAGCCATCGCGCGTGACGAACTTCAGGCGGGAGCGCCACTCCCAGGGCGTGCCGGAGGGATGCACCCCCCGAAGCTCCCGACGCAGCACCGGCCGCACCGACACCGCCAACGCCATGGCCTCGAGTGCGGCCCACACCACCGCCGGGGTCAAGCGGCGGGCGAGGGAGGCTCTGGCGTGGCCGAGGTGGGAGGAGACGGAGTTCATGGCCGGTGCATGATACCCCGCGGAGACGCGACAGCCGTCCGCCCACCCGGACCGCTGGAGCAACTCAGCTCGCGGAGACGCGACAGCCGTCCGCCCACCCGGACCTCAGCCTGTGCCTTCCCGTCATCGGCGCCGGTTCCGGAGGCATGGGCGAGGAGCGAGCCCTGGCGTTCATGTTGATGGAGCTGGAGACGCTCGAGGGAGACCTCGAGGTCGTGGTGGTGCGCCACCGTCCCTGATCGCTCCCTGTTCCATCCCGACCACGGCCCCGCGCTGGAACAACGCCTCGATCAAGGGCATGCTGGACGAGCGCCCTCTCCCGGAGGCTCCATGCTCCTGCTCCTGCTCGTCCCCCTCGCCGCCGGCTATGGCCGGCCGGACCCGCTGGGCCACACCGACAGCGGCACCCACCCCATCCGCTGCCACTACGAGCAGCAGCAAGACGCCGCACGCTGCGAGGATCTGCTCGCCTACCTCGAGACCGCCTGGGACGTGCAGATCGACGGTATGGCTTCGCGGCGCCACCGTCCGACCACGGCGAGGGCGGCAGCGACGATCTGGACATGTACCTGACCCTCGACGGCGGGGGCGCAGGGTCCGCTTGGGTGATGTGCGACTGGGAAGACGGCGGCTGCGCGGACACGGATCCCGACGACGGCCAGGCGTCCTCCCCCTCGTGGATCGCCATCGACGACGAGACCCCCGACGAGGACCTTGCCTCCTTCGCGGTGCACGAGTTCAACCACGCCTGCCAGTACGCCATGGACTACGCCGAGCCCTTCCTGGTGATCTGGGAAGCCTCCGCGGTGGCCGCCGAGGCCTGGACCTGGCCCGACTTCGAGCCCTCCGTGAGCGACATCGCCGACTACCAGGCCACCCCCTGGGTCTCCGCCGTGCTGCAGGACGGCTACATGCTCTGGGACGACTACGAGCTGTGGTCCTACTACGAGTACGGCGCGGTGATCTGGCTGTGGTGGCTCGATGACACCCACGGCGACGGCAGCGGGAGCATCGTCCCCGAGATCTGGGCCACCATGACCCAGGAAGGCTACGGCCAGGAGCCCGATCTGCTGGACGCCTGGGACGCCATCAGCGGGGACTGGCGCGCTTCGTTCCTGCAGTTCGCGGCGGATCGAGCGCGCATGGGGAGCGCCGAGGGATCGGCGTGGCTCGACTACGCCGGCCAAAGCGGCCGCGCACTGCGGGCCGAGGAGGGCGTCGAGCTACCAGCGGAGCTCTCACCAGCCATGGATCCCTTTCCGCTGGGAGCGGTGTACTACGACCTTGCCGCCAACAAGGGCGCCTCCCTTCACCTGTCCCTGGCAGCCTCCGACACCGTGGACTGGGCGCTGCTGGTGGTGGAGCCGGGAGTGGACGCCACGATCCACGAAGGCGCGGAGCTGGACTACGGACCCCTTGTCGGAGACACAGTCACCGTCGCCGTGGCCAACCTCGGCGAACCCGGCATGGACGCCGACGACCACCTGAAGGCCGTGCCCTTCACGCTCACCGTTGCCGAGACCGGCGGCTGCGGTTGCGCCACCCAACGCAGAACGCCTCCCGGAGCCTGGCTGCTGTTGGCGGCTCTGGGGCTCTGCGCACGACGCCGCATGCTAGGCTCCTCCGCAGGAGAACCCCATGAGAACCCTGCCCTTCGTCGCCCTACCCCTCATCCTCTGCGCCTGTGACGTCACCAAGAAGGTCGACGACACCGGCCCGACGGAGCCCGTGGACGCCGACGGAGACGGCTACGACAGCGACGTAGACTGCGACGATGACGATCCGACCGTGAACCCCGGCGCCAGCGAGGTGGCCGGCGACGGCGTGGACAACGACTGCGACGAGTCCACCCCCGACACCGATGACACCCCCGCAGATGCCGACGGTGACGGCTACGCCACCGACGAAGACTGCGACGACGACAACGCCGAGGTCAACCCGGGCCAGACCGAGCAACCCTACGACGGGCTGGACAACGACTGCGACGACACCACCCCCGACGACGACCTGGACGGAGACGGCCACGCCTCGACCGCCACCGGTGGCGGCGACTGCGACGACGACAACGACGCCATCAACCCCGACGCCGAGGACGCCTGGTACGACGGTGTGGACACCAACTGCGACGGTGCCGACGACTACGACCAGGACGGCGACGGCGACCCGGCCCTCGAGTGGGGCGGCACCGACTGCGACGACACCGATCCCGAGCGCTACGGAGACCAGGACTGCCGCCCCGAGACCGACCACGACTTCCCGGGATCCGAGACCCTGAACAAGGACATCAGCGGCTCGTTCTCCGACCTGGTCTACGACGACGACGGCCTGCTCTACCTCTGCACGCTCATCTCCGGGCAGGATTACGTCTACGTCTACAAAGACTCGAGCCACGCCGAGACCTACTACGGAAGCTCCAACTGGAACATGAACGCCATCGCCCTGGACCACAACAACGGCGACGCCGTCGTGGTCGGCTACACCACCTCGGCCAGCATCGGCTACCAGGCCAAGGACGGCAGCTTCACCACCCTGGCCACCTCGAGCCAGGCCAGCGGCGGCAACTACGCCAACGGCTACATGTCCACCTCCCCCAGCGCACTGGCCATCGACAGCAGTGGCTGCATCTGGGTGCCAGACTTTGCAGGTGCCGGTAGCATCAGCTGCGTGCGGACCGACGGCAGCATCGAGAGCCACACCCCCGACACGGGCTACATTGAGAGCGTGGCCCTCGACTCGTCCGAGACGCTCTACTATTCGGTGAGCGAAACCATCTACAGCCTCGACCATTGGGACACCGGCGAGCACGGCGACAGCGGCACCACCTACTACACCGCCCCCGCCGCCGTCCTCGACTTCGTGTTCGACTACAACGACGACCTGTACGTGGAGACCGTGGACGACGAGCTGGTCAAGGTGGAGACCGACGGCACCGCGACCGTCGTCGCCAAGCTGTCCGGCGACGGCAAGCTGACCATCAGCCCCGGTGGCTACCTGGTGCGCATGATCTGCAACCCCACCGCCGCCTCGAGCTTCGAGAGCTGGGACCTGAACTAGGCCTCTTTTTTCTTCTTGGCCGGCTCGGGCAGCGCGTGCTTCTTGGCGAACGGCATGCGCGAGGCGACGAAGGCCAGCATCAGGCCGATGCCGCCGAACACCTTGAACGCCACCCAGAAGTCCTCGCCGACAAACCGCCAGGCCACCTCGTTGAGCCCGGCCATCACGAAGAAGAACAGGGCGAACTGGGTGGTGAGCTTTCGCCAGCCTTCGTCCGTGAGCTTCCACAGGTCATCGAGCACCGACCGCAGCAGAAAGCGGTTGAAGCCCCGCGCCACCAGCAGCGCGATGGCGAACAGGCTGTACAGCACCGTGGGCTTCATCTTGTACAGCGTGTCGTCCCCCAGCAGCAGGCTGACACCGCCGAACACCAACACCAGGCCCCCCGCAAGCATGGTGAGCAGGGGCAGCCGCCGCACCGCGATGTACGAGATGAGCATGGCCACGACGGTGCTGGCCACGATGACCTGAATCGCGAGCGTCAGATCCCCCACCCAGTAGGCCAGCAGGAACAGCCCCAGGGGGATGTACTCGGTGAGGGCCTTGACCCACTTCGGCTCGCGCTTCTTCTTCTTGGTTGCCATGGCGGGTGGTTATCCCGGAGATCGCCATGAAGCCTCGCGTCGTGTTCCAGCTCGAGGCCAGCCTGGACGAACGTGTCGATCACCTCGACATCGACCTCGGTCGGTTCTACGCCATCGCCGCAAGCTTCGGCGAGGACGCAACACTCACCGGGGCCGACACGGTCCTGGCGGCCCTGAAGCAGCTCGGTCATCGATACTGAGTGGAAACGCTCCGCATCAACTCAGGCGGAGCCCTGGCGAGCGCCGCCCTGCGCGCGGGCCTGGTGGACGAACTCTCGGTCCTGCTCGAGCCGCGGTTGGTGGGTGGAGACACTCCGCTCCTGTTCTACCGCGGCCCCGTTCCCATCGGCCTCGAAGACCTGATCCAGCTCGACCTTCAGAGCGCCGATGCGCTGGCCGGCGGCGTGGCACACCTGCGCTACAGGGTTCGAAGGGTGGAGCCTCGAACACCCGCGCCCCCGCGCCCCCGCGCTCCCGCCCAGGGCCGCCGCGCACCAAACCGGCCTGAATGGCGTAGTGTGCGCGACAAGGCCCGGTAGGCAAGCGGCTGGGGGCCCAACCGGGACCTATGTCCCCTATTTCTGATCACTCGTGGACCTATGCCCCTGAGTTTTGATCAAATCGCCCACCAAGCCCCCGCCGGGCCAGCCCGCCCACCACGAAAACGCACGTTCGCCCGTGCAGGCCATCACCGTGATCGGTCCCGAACCGCGGCAGCGATCAAATCTTGGCGGCATAGGTCGCGAAGTGATCAGTTTTCGGGGGCATAGGTCGCCAGCGAGCACCCGTTTCCCAAATCTGCCGAGCCCGCGCCCACCTTCGCGGACGCCCAACCCCAAGAAACCCGCCATGCACACACCATTGGCAACCCCCCATTCGCAGCCACGCACGTGAAAGCCTCAGCGACCCCTGGCCATGATACGCTGCCCCGGGCATGGCACTCACTCAACGCTGACGGCGGACCCGTCGCCACCTGGAGGCGCAGATACCTGCCCGCGCACCCGCTCCGTCCCGCCATCCCCTGCGCGCGCCACCGCCGCAGCCAGGGGCAGCGCGCCGCCCGGGACCGATCCTGGCCCTCGCGCTGGGCCTCGCCCTCCTGGTCTTCTCGGGCCTGACCACCGGGTGCGTGAAAGTCTACCAGCCCGTGTCCGGCCTGCACCGGCCCGTGGTGGTCGACCCCCAGCTCGCCAACTTCCACGACGTTCACCTCACCGTGCACTGCCCGCCCGGCGATCTCGTGAACCCCACCGAAGCCCGGGCGCTCTGCCGAAAGGTAGGCATCCTCTTCGAGAACCAGGGCGCCAAGGTCACCACCTACACCACCGATCGCCGCCTGGATGACGACCCGCTGGCAGGTAGCCTGCCAGATGAAGGCGACGACCAGCCCCCCGAGCACCCGCCAACCGACCTGATCCTCGAGCTCCGTGGGCGGCAGGTCCACGAAGCGACCAACCAGCTCTCGTGGGTGCTCTTCTTCGGGACCTTCACCCTCGTGCCCGCCGTCTCCGAGTTCACCTTCGCCCAGGATGTCGTCGTCCGAGACCACAGCGGCTTCCTGCTCGCCTCCGATTCCCTCCAGGGCCGCATCGTGCGCTACTCCGGGGCGGGCACGTGGATCACCAACAAGCTCCTCGACCTCACGTTTCGCGACAAGGAAGACAGGATCATCGGCGACAAGCCCCACAGCGACCTGACCGCCGATTTCTACGGCCAGCTCAGCCAGCTGCTGTTCAACGCCAAGATGCAGTGGCAGGTGCTCGACAGGGCAACCCCTGCCGGCACCACCGAGTAGGGGCGACATCGTGGATTGGTACTTCCTGCTCTCCCTCGCGCTCCTGCCGTTCGCGTTTGGGCCAGACCCGGCGCCCGGCGTGTTCACCACCCGAGAACAATCCCGCCACTACGACTGCCAGCGGGTGGGCCCCGAGACCGGCCACCAGCGGTACCCAGGCGAGATCGCCGCCGCCAAGCCACGCGGTGACTATGTCGAGCGCAGCGTGGTCATCTGCAAGGAACGCCTGATGCGCCCGGGGCTGCGCGCCGCCCAGGACGAAGCCATCCTCTACTCCCTCCAGCAGCTGGCGACCGGGCTGGTCACCGCCGCTCACGCCAAGCGCCCCGACCTCGTCGACAAGACCTGGCTGGTAGAGACGCACTACCCCAGCGGCCAAGTAGCCGCGAAGATAGCCTTCGCCACCAAGAACGCCCTGGTCCTCCAAGGCCTCCAGGTGTCCGACCGCACACCCATCCTGGGCGTGGGCGACGTCGACGTCATCACCCGCATGGCGCCCGAGCAGGCCTATCCCTCGGCCTGTGTGCGCTACCACGCCACCGGCAGCCTCGGCGAAGACGACGCGCTGCTGGCCGTCATGAACCTCGATCCCCGCGAGACCATCCTCCACGCGGGGCTCTGTGTCGACGGCCGGTGGGAGTGGCTGCGGTGAGGGCGATGCTGCTGCTGGCGTGGACCCTGCTGGCCTTCGGGCTCGCGGCACCGGCGTGGGGCGCGAACGCCGTCGAAGAAGCCCAGCTGGCCGAGCTCGACCGGGTGCGCACCAAGGTGGCGGATCAGGTGCAGCTCGCGGCCTACGACCTCGTCGACGAATTGGTCTACGGCTGGATCACCGAACCCGTCTTCACCACTCCGACCCCGGTGGTCCTCGCGAGCGTCACGGTCCCGGTGGGGCTGGGTACGGGCCTGCAAGCCCTGGTCGAAAACCACCTCGGGGCCGTGCTGGCCGAAAACCCCACCAGCAACATCCAGCTCGCCCACTGCCCGGCCTGCACCGCGGTGGTGGTCCAGTCCGGGCCCGAGGGCACGGTCGTCACCCGCGGCCTCGACAACCCCGAGCTGTTGGAGAGGATCGGGGGGGCCACCGGCAGACACGCGCTGTTCCTCGACATCGAGGCCGAAGGCGCGTGGCTCGTGCTGCGAGCCCGCCTGACACGCCTGACGCCGGACCTGCCCATCGTGTGGAGCCACACCATCGCCAGCTCCTCCAGCACGCCACCCCTCCTGCGGCAACCCGACGACCTCAAGTCGGCGGCCGAGGCGCGGCAGGACTACATCGACGCCCTGCACGATCGGGGCCCGCTCACCTTCCCCCTCAGGTTCGTCGTCCGGTCCTACGCATCCCCCGGTTCCAGGGCTGGGGTCCCCCCGCCTCCCTTCCTCTGGCTCCAGACCGGCGCCGAGCTGGGGGCCAACGACTCCCTGGCGTGGACCTCCAGCATGCTCGTCGGCTACAGCTTCATCCCCCAGGCCTACCAGGGCCTGATGGCCCAGACGCGGATCAGCCGCCTGCTGACCGGCCGGACCCGCTCCCACATCCGACCCGACCTCTACCTCTTCGTGGGCGCGGCGGTCATCTCGGTCTGGGGCAGCGCCACCACCTCGTTTCGGGACGACGTGCTCAACGCCGACGAGATCATCACCGACTACGAAGGAGACGGCCCAAG
The DNA here is from genome assembly GCA_964626835.1 of uncultured Enterobacterales bacterium. GTDB lineage: Bacteria > Myxococcota_A > UBA796 > UBA796 > JAFGLY01 > CALDOK01. The sequence goes on along the minus strand of CAZVHW010000036.1, from coordinate 6,468 downwards.
GACCACCTTTGGCGTCGTGCACTTCGGGCTGGACCTGCGCCTCGGCAACCGGATCGGCCTGTCCGCCTTCCTCGAGGCCATCCCGGACCTCAACGACTCGCAAAACCTGGGCGACTACATCGCGGTGGGCTCCATCGGGTTCCAGACCCTCGGCACGGAGGTGACGGTTTGTTTCTAGCCGCCGTCATCGCCTGCCTGCTCCTCGCGGCGGGCACCGCCCACGCCGGGACGGACAACACCCGCTACTCCCTCGATCGCCTCGAGGAACTCCTCGAGCTGCGGATCGAGGACGGTCGCCTGTCCCCTCAGGACGTCATGCCCGCGATCCTGGTCAGCGCCGAGCCATGCTTCGAGGCCTCCCAGGATTGGTATGCGACGCGGGTCATCGAGCTGTTGGAGCGCTCCTTTGGCGACGAAGGCCTGCGCCTGTGCGAAGCGTGCATGGCGCCTCGGGCGTTCGTCGATCAGGGGACCATGACCTTCCAGACCGGACCCGTCTCCCTCGACGAGGTCGCCCGGCTCGACGAGCAGAACCGGGGCGAGGCGCAGGCCGCACGGACGGCCATCTGGCTCGACGAGCACCGCGGCGGCGTGGCCATCCGCATCGTCGACCTCGGCACGGCCCGGGTGCTGTACGCCCAGAACGTCGACCCCAACCTGGTAGAAAACGACAACACCCAGCGCATGTACACCCTGAGCGAAGAGCTCGAGCGACAGGCGCGCGGGGACAGCATCACGCAGTCCTTCGTCGACATCGCGCTGTACCCGGGCCAGCACATCTCCATCGACTGGACCGAGCAGTGGGGCAAGACCAACGCCAACCTGTCCGGTGTGACCCTGTCGGTGATCGATCCCGTCGCGGGCATCGGGGCGGCCCACTACCGCTGCATCGACATCGTCAAGATCCTGGTGGGCGGCAAGCTGTTGATGAGCCTGCCCACCGCCGTGGCGCGCAGCGTCGGCGACGTGAGCTCCGTCATCGACCCCATGGTCACCGCGGTCGCCGTGGTGCGGGTCCCCTTCGGCCGCTCGAACTACGGCGCGGTCTTGAGCGCCTCCACCAACGGCCAGGTCGCGTTCGGGATCTCTCTCATGAACATCAGTCCACTGCCGGTGCTGCCATGACGCTCCCCTCTGCAACGCTGCTCGCAATGCTCGTCGTAGGCTGCGCTTCACGCAACTACACGCACTACCTGATCGAACCGGCTCCCGCGACCAACCCGGTGCTCGAGGAAGACGAGGGCACCCAGCTGCGCCCCATGGGCTTCGGCTCCACCACCGCCATGACCGTGCGCTGGAACGACGGAAACGTGATCACCGAGGTCCAGATCCCCATGCTGGCCAGCGGTCAACGCATCGTCATCGAGCACACCGCCTCGGCGACCGACGTCGAGACCATCCCCGCGACCCGCCTCGTACCGCCCCCCCCATCGCTGGCAGACGGCACCTTGGACAGGGCCTACCGCGAGCGGGGCCTGCGGGTGAACCCCGACGCTCCCGAGGTCAGCCTCACCGGGGCACGCACCCGCATGCAGGACGCCATCACCGCGGGCAACTACCAGCTCGCGCTCGAGTGGTGCGAGCTCGTCCTCGCCCGCTACCCCTCGCACCCCGAGACCCTGCGGGCCAAGGGCAGCATCCTGGTCCTGCTCGGCGAGCGTGAAAAAGCGATCGAGATCTACGAAGAGGTCGAAGAGATCGAGACCGACCCGGCCGTGCGCAAAAAACTCGAAGAGCTCCAAGCTCGAGACTCCTACTAGAGGAACCTTCCATGCAGATTGTTGGACTGGCATTATTGGCGTTCGTGGTCTGGTACGGGTTCGGTGAACGAACCTCCACCACCATCTCCGCGCTCGACCTGCACGCGTTCGTCATGGTCTTGGGGGGTTCGTTCTCCGCCATCCTCGTCTCCTCGAGCGCGAGCACCACCGTGCGCACCTTCCTGTGCCTGCGCGAGATCGTCCCTGCGCTGGGGACCCTCCGCCCGGCCACCGAAACCCTCGAGGCGGAGCGGGTCGAGTTCTCCAAGCTCTGGCTCGACGGCAAGCGGTCCCAGGCCGTCGAGCTGGCCGAGCGCAGCGCGTTTCCCTCCATCGCGCGCATGCTGCAGCTCGTCCTGAGCCGCGCCCCAGAAGAAGCCACCCGCGAAGCGTTCACCGAGCTGCGCCACGCCGAGCTGTCCCGCTGGCAGCCCGCCATCGGCAACTGGGAGCTGCTGGCCAAGCTCGCCCCGTCCTTCGGCATGGTGGGCACCATCACCGGCATGATCCAGGTGTTCCGCAGCATGGGTGACGAGAGCATGAACCTCGGCTCCGCGGTCTCCCTGGCGCTGCTGGCCACCCTGTACGGCGTGGCCTTCGGTGCCGGCGTGGCCGGGCCCATCGGCCACTACCTGCGGGGCCTGCTGGACGAGCGGCTGGGAGTCCTCGAGCGCTGCGAGCAGAGCGTGGGCGGGCTGATCGCGCGCGCTGGCCGCGATGCCTCCATGGCGGGGGGCTAGCACGTGCGACGACGGGTCTACAGCAGCGACGAGGGCTGGCTTCTGTCCTATGCCGACCTCATCACCAACCTGCTGATCTTCTTCTCCATGCTCCTGGCCGCCGCCCAGATCAGCCGAACCCGCATGCAGCAGATCGCCCAAGACATCTCGGGGGTCGAGCAGCCCGCCAGCCTGTCGTCGATCCAGTCCGAGATCGAGGCCCAGATCAAGCGCGAAGGCCTCGAGGGCATGATCCGAACCGACCTCACCGACGAAGGCCTCAAGCTGTCCCTCAACTCCGGGCTGGTCTTCCACTCCGGCCACGCCCAGGTCCGCCCCGAGCAAGAGACGACGCTGGACAGCATGCTCGGAACCCTCGTGCCCTACGCCGATCGGTACGACTTCGCGGTCGAGGGGCACACCGACTCCATGCCCATCGTCAACGGCACCTTCTACACCAGCAACTGGGAGCTGTCGGCCGACCGCGCCAACGCCGTGCGTTCCCGCCTCGAGCTGGTGGGCATCGACGAAGGGCGCATCCGCGTCGAAGGCTATGCTGACACCGAGCCCCTCCCCGAGGAATCCCTGGAAGGGCTCACCACCGACGAACGGCTCGCCCGTCACCGCCGGGTCATCGTGAGGATCTACTGATGCTTGCCCTCGTTGTCGTCGCGGCCCTGCTGGCCAACGCTCACGCCGAAGTCCCCCGGGTCCCCAGCCACCAGATCCCACCCTCGGTGCTCGTGGAGCTGCAGCTTCTCGAAAACCGGTTCGAGCTCGCCCTGTCGTCGGACTGCGACGCGGACCGCTGTTTTTCCAAGGGCTGCGCCTATGTCGACCACGCGGTGGCCGACCAACCGCGCACCAGCTCCATGCCGGGCTTCGCCCAGGAAGCGGGCCCCGGCACCGGGTTCTCGCAGGAATACCTCACCCAGGCTCGGTGCTCCTTCGCCCACGAAAAAACCCTGGAAACCAGCGACGTGCAGGCCCTGGTGCGCCGCCTCCAGGCCAAGCTCTCCTCGGGTTGGACCGTCGTCACCGTGTCCAACGAGGTCCTCCAACCCCTGCCCCCCTACCTGCGCGAGCCGCCCGAACCCGAAGCGGAACCCGAACCCGAGCCAGAGGTCCTGGCTCCCGAGCCCGAACAGGAAGAGTGGACCGCGGCGGTCGCCGGGCGCGAGCTCTGGACCGCCCTGCTGCCCCACTTCTTCTGGATGATCGCCATCGCCATGCTCACCATCGCCGGGAGCCTGGTGATCTGGGCCTGGCGACGGGTCGGCCTCACCTCTGTCGAGGAACAGGCGCTCCTGGCCCAGATGGCGCAGCCCGGTAGCGACGGATCGACCACCCCCGACGGGGCCGAACCCGCGGCTGGCGAAGGCTCGGATGCGGACCGGGCCTTCGTGCAGCAGCAAGAAGCGGCCTGGACGACAAGGCTCCAAGAGATGGACGCCGAGCACCCCGAGCCCGAGCTGAGCGCCCTGATCCGCGAGCTGCTGCGATCCGGGGACGTCCCGCTGCTCGCCAAGGCGGTCCTGCACTTTCCCGACAGCTTCCCCGCCGCGTTCCCTACGGGTGGAGACATCGCCTCCGCCAAGCTCGAGCTGGCCGAATACCTCAAGACCGTAGATGCCGACGACCTACCCTCCGACATCGACTTCTTCGAGTCCCTCAACCGCTATGCCCTGTCCGCCGCGCTCGTGACCCAGAGCGATGCCCAGATGGTGCGAAGCCTGCACGAAGACTTCGGGGCGGCGGGCCTGGTGGAGATGATCGTGCGCCTCAGCGCGCGCATGGGCGCGCTCCTGTTCGCGCTGGCGCCCCTCGAAGAACAACACGAGGTGGCCCGGCTCCTGGCGCCCCGCACCGTGGCGGAGATGGCCGAGCAGCTCCTCCGATCCAACCGCATGGATCCCAACGAGACCGAGCACCTGTTCGCCGTGTTGAGCGCGGCGCAGGGCGACGGCCCCGCACCCATCATGGTGGAAACCGACGAGGTCTCCGATCGCGGAGCCACCTTCGATGCCGCCGGTGCCCTGTCGGTGCTCCTCCCCTGGCTCGAGCCCACCCACCGCAGCGCCCTGTTCAGCGGCGCGCTGCAGCGCTTCCAGGGCAGCGTACCCAGCTGGTACCGGGGCATCCTCGTCGCCGACATGTTGCTCGTGCTCACCGACGAGGCGCTGTCGGACTTGCTGCTCGAGGTCGACGTAGAGCTCCTCGCGGCCTGGCTCTCGTTCCAGGACGCCGAGCGCAGAGCGCTCCTGCTCGAGGGTGTTCCCAACTCCCTGCGCGTCTCGGTCGATGGCCTCTCCCAGTTCCCGTCGCGGGCGCGTCAGCTCGCCCTGGCTGCCCGAGGGCGCCGAGAGCTCGCGCGCGGCTTCCAGCGACAGCTCGTCCGCTCCCGCATCCCCTTCGAGAGCGTGGTCGCCCCCCAAGCCAGGGGGGATGTGTGAGAGCTCCAGGTGCAGCCGCAGCGGCGCTGATCGCCCTGGCGGGAACATCCTGCGCCAAGGTACCGATCTACGATGTCGATGCCGGCTTCACCCTGGCCGACGTGGCCTGGTTCGCCGAGGAAGAGACCCTCTTCGTCTTCTACGAGGTCAACGCAGACCAGGGGTTGGGCGAACCCAGCGTCATCGAGATCACCTACGCCACCGACAACGAGCGAGTGGACTGGACCCCGCTGTCGGACTTCGACTACGTGCACACCCATCACACCGTCGACTGCGGGGCCAACACCCTCTGCGGCAGCGCCAGCCTGCACGTGCCCTTGCAGCCCCGCGGCGTCGACATCCGGCTGCGGTACCACTACGACGGCGAGCTGGCGCTGGACGCCCGCGCGGTCTTCAACGTCGTGGGACCAGGCGCCCCGCACTCACACCGCAGCTTCGTCGTCTACGGCGTCTTCGACGAGACCAACCAGTGGGTCCAGTGGCGCGGCCGGCACCAGTTCCCAACCCTGCGAAACGAGCAAGCCCAGGACTACGGCCTGCGCCGCGACTTCAACATCCACGACCAGGTCTACGGCAGCGAGATCATCGCCAGCTCCGCCAACCCCTACGGCTACGGTGCAGACTGTCCAACCAGCTTCGTCGCGGCCGACCTCGCAGAGATCGAGACCGACGAGCGCGCTGTCTTCAACCTCGACGAGCTGCCCCTGGACGCCTCGGACGCCTCCACGGTCTGCGGCGACTCCACCGTCAACGACGCCACCGGGACCTTCACCGCCGGTGCCATCGCCAGGAAGAACCCCGAGGTCCGCGCCGCGTTTCCCACCCTGCGGAGCCCCATTCGGGACGCCACCCAGATCAAGTTCCTCCTGGCCCCGTGCGACCGCACCATCTCGTCCGAGCACAAAGCCATGCAGCGCCAGCGCCTGCAGATGGACGGCGTCGCCACCACCTGCATCGACGACTGGGAATCGGCCGCGTTCGTGGACGAGCTGGTGGTGGCGTTCACCGACGCCGTCGAGGACGAGCGCCCGGCCGGCAACGACATGGTCCTGACCGTCGCGCTGCACCAAGACGAGTCGGGTGTGGCGGAAGTGGTCGAGCAGGCCCTCGCCAAGATCGTCCCAGAAGAACGCCGCACGTCGTCACCACGGCTGGCGGGCGCCTTCGTCTTCGACAGCGACATTCGGGGCATGTCGATGGACGAGCTCCATCCCGTGACCCTCTGGTGCCCCTCCTCGCTGCCCGACGAGGACGACACCGCCTTCGACTACACCGCCAGCCTCGCCTGCGCGATCGCACCGGACAACCCGGACCTCGAGCTCGGCCCGTTCTCCTTCGGCGGCCTCCCCATCCTGCCGTCCCGCAAGCAGTACCTCGACTTCATCGACACCTACTCCGAGACCCTCGCCGGAAGCGTGACCTCGCTGGCCTTTCCCACGCCGGAGTTCGCCGCCACCGCCGACACCGTCGACATCACCGACTACGGATCGGCCACCTTCATGGACGACGAGTTCATCAGCGCCGAGACCGACCACG
>CAZVHW010000035.1:0-23511 GCA_964626835.1 uncultured Enterobacterales bacterium | reverse complement strand
CGCGCCCGCGGTGGCCCCAAGGTCCGGCCCGACAGCGACCTGCCGGATTCCCGGTTCCGCATGACGTTCCTGCCTTCGGCAGGACAGAACGACGACGTGGTGGACCACGCCGTGTTCAACTGGTTCATCGGCCGCTCGGCCGAGCTGCAGGGCGCCGAGGCCAGCCTGGGCGCCTACAAGGTCACAGGCAATGCCGCGGGGGCCATGGCCAGCGTAGGGGCCAACGTCGTGGGCGGCGATCTGAACGGCGCCCAGGCCAGCGTCGGCCTCAACCAGGTCAGCGGCAACGCCAGCTGGCTGCAGGCCAGCGTCGGCGCCAACGTCGTGGGCGGCCACATGGTGGGCCTCCAGACCGCCGTCGCCTTCAACTACGCCACCAAGATGGAAGGCGTGCAGCTCTCCCAAGGCGTCAACGTCGCCAAGGAGCTAGACGGCACCCAGCTGGGCATCGTCAACGTGGGCACCAAGACCAAAGGCGCCCAGCTGGGCATCGTGAACGTCGGCGGCGAGGTCAAGGGCACCCAACTGGGCCTGATCAACATCGCCGAGACCAGCGAAGCCCCCATCGGCCTGCTCAACTTCGTTAAAGAAGGGCGCCACTCGGTGGGCATCTTCGCCGCCAGCGACGTGCCCTTCAACGCCGAGCTCGAGCTGGGGGGCACCCGGCTGTACAACGTCTTCGGCGTCGGCAGCGACGGCTTCTGCTCCGATCGTTCCAAGAGCCACTGCGAGCAAGCCACCAAGATGTACGTGCACTACGGCCTGGGCGGCAAGCTCACCAAGGGCGAGCGGGCGTGGTTCGACGCCGACCTCGGTGTCGCCACCTACATGCCCGTGCTCGATGGCTACGGGCCCCGTGGGAACGCCACCACCCTGGTCCCCCGCGCCCGCATGGCCTTCAAGCTACGCCTCTTCGGACACCTCACTCCCTACCTCGGCGCCGCAGCCAACTTCCAGATCCCCATGTCCGATCAGGCGGTCAGCGCCGTCCCCGACAGCATGAACCAATGCACCGACGGCACCTGTGGGATCCTCTGGCCCTCGGGGTATGCCGGGCTTGCGTTGGATTTCTAGGGCTGGGACATCGAAGGTGACGTGAGCGCCCTCGATCTCGGGTCTGGGAGCGCCCGCTGGACCGGATCCCGTGTCGAGCTGCCGCGGGACCCATCGAAAGGGGTAGAATGGCGTCGGCGACGGCTCCCTCCGAGCGCGCCCTCCACCATGCGGTTTCAGGCCATGTCCCCCACACGCATCGTCGCCATGCTCGCTCTGGCAGCTACCGGCTGCCTCTCGCCGCTGAAGAGCCGGCCCGACACGACGGACTCCAATCCCAGGGACAGCTCTACCGACGACTCCGACCCGTGGGAGGACCCGACCACAGACGTGGACGAGGACGGCTACACCGTCGAGCAAGGGGACTGCGACGACTCGGATCCCGAGATCAACCCAGGGGTCGGCAGCGATGGCTGCGATGGCCTGGACAACGACTGCGACGGGCAGATCGACGAGGACTTCTCGGAGGACGGGTACGAGCCCAACGACAAGCGTGGCTACTACCTGGGAGCGATGAAGAGCGAAGCCGAGCTGCTGCTCTTCGGGTACCTGCACCCGGACAGCGACGAGGACCGCTTCCGCTTCTGGGTCGACGACGACACCTGGAGCTGGTTCAACATCGAGGCCTGGCTATACGCCGTCCCCGACGATGCGGACTACGCCCTCGAGCTGATCTGGATCGAGGATCCGAGCGGCACCTCGCAGGGCACCGTGGCTACCGCAGACGAGACCGGGGACGGGGGCATCGAGTCCCTGGACTGGGGAGGCGACGCCATGCTCGAGGACGGCGGAATGTACGAGGTCGTGGTGCGATCCACCAGCGGTTCGTCCTGCGACGCGCCCTACCAGCTCCAGATCCTCACGGGCGGGTGGTGATGCGCGAGCAGCGGGCGTCCCAGTGGCCGCACCCAACGGGCAGCCGCCCACCGCAGCGGGCGACAGAGCCTCGGGGAACCCAGCCGTCTCGGCGCCGCAGCGCCCGCCGCAAACCGCGGCCGTGGTAGCATCGTACGCTCCCGACGCGGATCCCGAGGAGGTCGAGAAGCATGGAACGACGCCACTTCATGGAAGGCGCAACGGCCACGGCGCTGCTGCTCTGGCTGCCAGCTGCAAGACCAAGGAGACCGGGGACGACTCAGGCCCCGGAACCACCGGCGAGATCCCGGATCTGCAGACCAGCGACCTGGCCGCAGCCATCACCGCCGTGCTCGCGGGTACCCCATGGGAGGACGACTTCGCCGAGCTGGCCAGCCACACCGGGGAGTACGTGGCGGCCATCTCGGAGCAGTTCCCTGCCGCGGCCACGCTGACGGTCCAGGGGCTCAACCAGCTCATGCTGCCGGTCCTCGAGACCCTGCAGGAGCTGCAGGGCGCCGAGGATCTGACCGAGGACGAGGTCGTGGCCCGCCTACGCACCACCTCCGACGACATCATGGCCGCCACCGCGGGCCTCGAAGGCTCCATCCAGGCCTTCCACGCCGAGGTCGAGAGCAGCGGCGCCCTGACCACCGCCGCCACCCTGGACTACACCGAGGCCATCGACAAGATCCAGGAGGTCGAGGTCGAAGCGCGGGCCTTCGCTCGCGAGAACGGACTCGAAGGTGAACCGGCCGCAAACCTTGCATTCCTCTGCATGCAGCGCATGGCCACCCTGCACAACGACCGCAGCTTCGAGGACGCCTTCGACGCGGCGGATGAATACCGCGAAGCCGTTGAGCAGGTCTACAGCGAGGGCCTGACCGCCGAGACGGCCGCCAAGCTCTTCCCCATGCCGCCCGACGACGAGTGGTTCGAGCAGATGCGCTGCACACCCGTCTGGTGGATCGGTTCGGCGGGCCTGGCGGTGGCCGGCATCGTCGGCCTGACCGCCGCGCTGATGCCGGTCTTCTCCACCCTCGCCGCCTGGTCCTCCCTGGTGCTGGGGTTGATGGGGGCGCTCTGGGGCCTGCTGGCCGCGCTGATCCTGATCCTCTTCCTCTTCGCCCTGCTGGTGATCATCGCCACCTGGATCCACGAGATCACGAGGTGTTTCTGATGCGCGCGCTCATCACCCTGCTCGGGCCCGCTCTCATGGCCGCCTGCAGCGGCGGCCAAACCGACGATCCGCCGACCATCACCGCCACCAGCGTGGACTGCCAAGCCGACGTCTTCGACATGAGCGTGCTGGCCAGCGACAGCGCCGAGATCACAAACTGTACGGTGGACGCCAGCGACGCCAGCGGCGACCTGCCCACCTGGTACCCCCTGCAAGACCTCGAGTACACCCACGGCACCACCCGCTGGTCCACCGATGGCCAGGACCTGGCTTGCGAGGGCGAGTACGACCTCCTGGTCACGGTCACCAACATCTGGGGCAACACGGCCGTGGAGACCGTCGTCTGGCCTCCCGTCGAAGACGGAACGGGCGCGCTGGATCCACCCTGGGGTTCGGAGATCGGCGGCAGCACCATCACCATCGCCGGCACCGGCTTCGAAGGGACCGACAGCGTACTCTTCGACGAGGAAGAGGCCGAGCTGGTCTCCGCCACCGACAGCGAGGTGGTGGTGGTCACGCCACCGCACGATCCGGGTCTCGTGGACGTCAGTCTGCACACCCCCAAGGCCACCTGGGTGCTCGAGGAAGCCTTCACCTACTACCCCGACGCCACCGGCCTGGTCTCCGGCATCGCGCGGCCCTCTTTCGACACCTACAACACCGCCTGGTTCAACATCGGATCGCCCTACGCCACCATCGACTACGGGCCCTTCGTGCAGATCGACATGATCTGGCACGATCCGGTCGAGCCCGGGGCCACCTACCTGGGCAACGCCCCTGAACCCGGCAGCTGCGACTGGTCGGCCGACTACGCCTACGACCTGGTGGACTTGGGTTCCTACCTGGCGGCCGAGGGCGACACGGTGGGATCCCTGGCCATCCCCGAGACCGCTCCGGACTCGATGGTCTACGCCTATGTCGAAGACAACCTCACCCTGGACCGCTGGCCCGGCGAGTCCCTTGATCTCGAGATCGTGGACGAAGACGCCGCCATTCCCGCCATGACCGTCGACGGCGCGCTGCAGTTCGTGGACCTGCTGGCGGACGCCAGCTTCGACTGGCAGGCCACCAACACCCTCGTTCGCGGCGAGGACGTCCACCTCGAGTGGACCCCCGGTGGCAGCCTCGATGGGTTGGACTGGCTGCTCTACCCGGGCACCAGCCCCACCGAGGGCGCCGCGGCCCTTGGCGAGGTGTACTGCACCATCGACGCTGGCCCCGGTCAGCTGGACGTCACCTGGGCCGAGCTGACCGACGGCCTGGACGAGACCCAGGTGGACGCCGTCTACGCCAAGCTCTCCTTCTGGGTCGACAACTTCACGACGCTGGCCCACGACAACTCCACCTTCTGGTCCCGCGGCACCATGGCCACGTGGGTCTACTTCGAGGTGGTGGAGCCCCCCGAAATCAGTGACACCGCCGACCCCGACAGCGGCGCTCCCTGACGAACGCAATACAGGAAGCTCCCGCTCACACGAGGCCGCCCCGTGTCCGACCGCTACAACACCGCCTGGCGCAAGATGGCCACCGTCATCTACGATCGGCCCACCGACGCGCGCGTGTTCGGCTCCCTCGAGGTCGAGGTGGACGGCGCCCTGGCCTACATCGCCAAGCGTCGAGAAGAAGGCGTCCGGCTCACCATCACCCACATCGTCACCGCCGCCCTGGCCCGGGCCCTGGCCCACGACGCCCCCACGCTCAACTGCTTCGTCCGCCGCGGGCGTATCTACCCGCGCCAGGACGTGAGCATCATGCTCGCGGTGGACGTCGGCGGCCGCGACATGTCCGGGGTGCGCATCCGAGACGCCGACAAGAAGACCGTCACCGAGATCTCCGGCGAGGTCATCGCCCGGGCCCGCAAGAAAGAGGGTGAGGAAAAGGACAAGCTGGTCCGCAAGAAGGACAGCCTCTCGAAGCTCCCCTTCCCTCTGCGGCGTGCGGCCTTCGCGGCCATTCGCTGGGCGGTGTACGAGGCCGGCTTGAACCTACGCTTCACCGGCCTGCACGAGAACATGTTCGGCTCGGCCCTCATCACCAACATCGGCACCCTGGGCCTGAACACCGGCTTTCCCGCGCTGTTGCCCGCCAGCAACCTCCCCATGGTCATCGCCATGGGGAAGATCGAGCGCAGGCCCGTTGTGCGGGACGAAGAGATCGTCATCCGCTCCATGCTGCCCCTGAGCGGCACCTTCGACCACCGCATCGTGGACGGCCACCAGGTGGGCATCATCGCCCAAGCCATCCGCGACCGCCTGGCCGATCCCGAAGCCCTCGACAGGGTGTGACCCATGCAGGTCCACACCTACACCGCCGCCGCCGCCTTCCTGGACGCTGCTGGCCCCTGGCTCTACCAGCGGCTGACCGAAAACAACCTGGTGGTGGGCATCGCCACCACGGCAGCCGCCCAGTCGGGTACCTACTGCGACGATCCCTGGTTCGCGCTGGTCATGGACGGGGACCAACCCGCCCTCGCCGCCCTCAGGACACCGCCGCGCCCCATGGTCCTGGGCCGGGGAGACCTGGCCGCCGTCCCCGCACTGGTGAAGGCCGCCCGGCAGCAACACCCCGACAACCCCGGCGTGATCGGCCCACGCGAAGAAGCCGAAGCCCTGGCCAGGGCGTGGAGAGGTGACAGCTGGCACGAAGCCATGGCCATGCGTGCCTACGAGCTCACCGACGTCCAACCCGACGAGCGCCGACCGTCCGGGATCCTCCGCCTGGTGCGAGAGGACGAAAGCCCCCTGCTGGAACAGTGGATCGCCCGCTTCCGCCGCGACGCCCACATGCGCGACCCCACCCCGGTCACCGAGATGGCCCAGCGCATGATGAGCGGGGCCCGCGCCCACTTCTTCGAGGTGGACGGCCGCCCGGTCGCCACCGTCGCCGGCTCGGCAGACCTCGAGGGAGCCGCCCGCATCGGCATGGTCTACACCCCACCCGAGCTCCGTGGCCGCGGCTACGGATCGGCGGCCACCGCATCGCTCAGCCAGCGACTGCCCGACCAGGGAGCGCGATCCTGCTTCCTGTTTACCGACCTTGGCAATCCCACCTCGAACGCCATCTACCAGCACATCGGCTACCGACCGATGTGCGAATACTGCGATCTGCTCTTCTCCTGAGACGTCGGGCTGCAATACCTCCGCGCCCTCCCGCGTAGCAGGGCCGACAAGGAGGTCACGAACATGCCCGTCACCCTGCTCATCGCCAGCCTGCTTTCCCTCCCCGCAAACGCTGGAGATCTCTGGCTCGAGGTCCGCACGGAGAGCCACGAAGACGTGGTCCAGGTAGAGGTCCCCGCCAACTGGCTGCCACGGGCCGAAGAACCGGTCGAGGTCCAGGTGGAGGGTCGCACCTTCGACCTGCGCCAAGTGGCCCGAGCCGCCCAGGCCCGCAAGGAGGGCACGCGCATCCAGCTGGTGGCCACCGACGAGGACGGTCAACCCTACGAACTGGCCGTAGAGCACCGCCGCGCCGCCCACCGCAGCACCCCCGCCCCCCAGAAGCTCACCCTGTCGCTGCAGGGAGAAGACGGCGAGAGCTTCGAGCTCCACCTGCCCCTGCTGCTGGGCGAAGGCGCCATCAGCCTGGCGGGCGAAGGATTCCAGGCGGACATCGAGGTGGATGGACTCGAGATCCCCTGGGAAGCCGAAGAGTTCCTGACCCAGCTCCGCACGGCGCCTCCCACCGCCCTGGTTCGCGTCGAGGGCCACAACGGCGAGCACGTGACGATCCGGACTGAGTAGTCGGCCTCAGTCCGCCGCTGGTTCGGCGCCGCTCACCTCGAACGTCCTGACCGGTTGACTGCGCCCCTTGACGGTGATGCGGCACTCGTCGGACAACAGGAAACCCGGCCCGAGGGCTTCGGCGACCTCGCTGGACACGATCACCTTGCCCGGGCCTGCACGACCCGAGAGCCGCGCCGTGAGGTTGACGGCGTCACCGTTGGACGTGAAGTCCATGCGTCGCTCCGAGCCGATGCAGCCTACGACGGCATCGCCGACGTGGACACCGATGCCCATACCCACCGGCTCGAGCCCCCGTTTCTGCCGCTGCAGACCCAGCTCGGCCACGGCTTCCTGCATCGCCAGGGCACAACGAACCGCAGCACCCGCGTCGTCCTGGCCTCGCAAGGGGTAGCCCCAAGTGGCCATCAACGCATCTCCCACAAACTTGTCGACCACGTCACCGTAGCGGAAAACCTCGCCCTCCAGCCGCTCGAAGAGCTCGTTGAGCAGGGCGACCGTTCGCTCGGGGCCCTGCCGCTCCGCGAAGCTGGTGAAACCGCGCATGTCCGCAAACAGCACCGCCAGGTGCTGTCGACGCGCCTCCGTGGCCATCTCCAGCCGCCCCGCCTGCACGACTTCCACCAAGGCAGGAGAAAGGAAGCGCGACAGGAAACGCCGCTTCTCGACCTCTCGCGCATTCTGCCGCATCAGCTCCGCTCGCTCGAGGGCGAGCGCGGCCTGCGCTGCGATGCCGATGACGAGGTGAAGATCCTGGGACCCAAAGGCCCGCTCCCGCGAGCGGCTGTCCAGCACCAACACACCTGCAACACGATCCTGAACGAACAGGGGGACGGCCAACAGTGACCGGATGCGGGCCATCGCGATGGAAGGTGCTCCGGCGATGGAGCCTGCCTCGCTGGTGTCCTCGACCAACAACGCTTCACCGCGCCGTTGCACGCGGCGTAGCACCGTTCGGGAGACGAGCACGGGCGATGGCGTGGGGCCTCGATGCCGCACCGCGGCACGTTCGAACGTCCCACCGGCCTCCCGCTCGAGCAGCGCCACGCCGTGATCCGCCGGGAGCACCTCGAAACAAAACTCCAGCACCCGCCCGAGCAATCTCTCCGGATCACGTTCGATGCCCAGCACCAGAGACAGCTCGTGCGCAATGCGGAGCTTTTCGTAGTCACGCCGCAACACCACCTCGTCGGCGATGAGGACCTGCCGACGGAATCCCCGCTGCTCTTCGCCGCCAACCACGTCGCAGACGTGTTCACCCACCACCGTGTCCACGAAATCGAGAGTCAGGTCGGGCTCCATCACCGGAACCAGCCGCTGCACCCGGAAGCTCGCGTCCGCGATGACCACCAGGTCGGCATCGTCCAGCACTGCACGATGCACCCGCACTTCGTTGACCAGAATCCCGTTGCGAGACCCGAGATCACGCACGATCCAGCACTCCCATCCCGCTCGAGCACGGCGTGGTGACCGGACACGCGCCGCGACTCGAGCACCACGTCGTTCTCCGGCGAGCGTCCAATGGTGAGGGTACGTTCGAGCTTCAACGAGCGGGGGGGCTCACCCGGAACCGAAAGGAGAAGGCGCAGCCGGTCGCTCATGTCCTGACTCCCAAGCAAAACACGCCGGCACGGAGCCGCAACTTGCAGGCGAGCACTGCCCCGCACTGGCCGGATCGGGGTGCTGGAAAGCCATGCTACCACGCGCGGTCGCTGGCGCATCCCCACGGTCCTCGCTGCATCACCCCTGCAGCACCACCAGCCCGACGAGGAGCGCAGCCAGCAAGACGGCGGTCGAGCCCAGCAAGGGCAAGCTCTCCGCCGCGAGAGCCTTCCACCGAACGACATCAAAGAGGGGAATGCGCGGAATCATGGCTTCGATTCCTCCGTGGCTCTGGTTCGACCTTTACATCCCCAAAGTGGTCGCCAAGACTCCGAAGGATCCGCCCCCGACGACGCACTGCGAGCGAGTGACACCTCACACGATCTGTCACTCGACCAGCAAGGCCTCCAGCCCGGCTCGCTCAATGGGATGATACCCGGCCTTGGAGGCGCCGAACACCTCGCGAGCCATCGCGGCATCCCCTTGGAGCAGCGCCTCGAAGTCCACGTGAATGGTCCACTCGACGTGGGTACAGCGGCCTTGCGCGAGGTCGGCGTAGGAGTGGGGATCGAGGCGGGCCATGGGTTTCTCCAGAGGTGGGAAGGGAAGGCAGGATGTATCCACCGATGGCGCCGTGGCTGGGGATCCTTCTCACGGTCGTCGGACAACTGGCTGGAACGGAGTTCGGGCCGCACCCCGGCCGAGGAACTGGCTCTAGCCTCGCTGCTCCCTACCAATACCCCTCCGCCCGCATCAGCCGCAGCCGCAGCAGACGATCGTCCTCGTACAGGACGGGTGCCGGCGCTCCGTGGCCCAGCCGGCGTTCCAGCAGCAGCGACTCCATGGCCAGGGCCTCGGCTTCACGCTCCGCCAGCAGGTCGCGGGTCTGCAACGGGTCGGCCGCTATGTCGTGCAGAGAGAATCCCCCCACCAACCCTGGACAGCTCAGGACCTCGGTGAGGTAGGGATCCAGGGAGCTCATGTTGTGCACCATGGCGCGCATCGACAGCAGCAGCTCACCCCGCCGAAGGGCCAACATGTCGCCGTACTCCACGTACGCCACGTCGGACTCCTCGCTCACACCGGGCTCGAGCAGGTCGCCACCCGGGAGACCGTGGGGAGGCACGGCGCCCGCCCTGACCAGCAGGGTTGGGAGGACGTCCACCAGCTCCACCGGGGTCTCGAGCAGCCGGAAGCCAGGATGGGAGCCGGCCACGGCCAGAGGGACATGGACGGTTCGGTTGGCGACACGATCGGTCCACACCCACTCGCTCTCGTCGGCCAGGGTGCCTCCGAGCTCGCCGACCGACACGCCGTGCAGACCCGCGAGCACCACGTGCCGTACGCGCGGAGCCTCGAGGGCACCGAGCAGAGCGTGGACGTTCCGACCGACCGCCTGGGCCTCGCGACGGTAGGTCTCCAACAGCTGGGAGCGGACGAACTCGTGCTGAATCTCCCCGCCCCCGAAGGCATCCCAGACGATCCCGGCGGACTCCTGCTGGTGGACCAAGGGCGTGCAGGGTGGGCGACGGGGCCGCAGACGCTCGCCGCTCACCGGGGCCCTGGTGGATGGGGGCGCTCCCTGCGTCAGACCCGCCCAGTCGCCCTCGGCCCCGTCGAAGGCGCCGAGCAGATCCGGCCGGTGGGGCAGATCGAGGTCAGACAGCTGCAGGACCAGCAGGCGGGGCTCGCCCGTTCCTCCGTCCCACCAGGCCTCCACACGGTTCCGGATCGCGGGCCAGTCGCTGGCACCGGGCGCGAGATCGAAGGCCGACCCAAAGGCGCTCGAAAGGCCCGGTACGGGCCCGAGACCGTGGGCCAGCAGCGTGCGATACCCGTAGAGCTCGAGCACGCCGGGAAGGCTGGGCCCGCCCGAGGGAAGCTGGTGGCACCACGCTTCTTCGAGTGTAGAACCCGGTCCGCGACGGACGCTTCCACACAGCGGTACTGCCGAGGGATAGCGACCGGTCAGCAAGGAACCCAAGCTCACGAAGGGATCGGGCGACTGGGCATAGGCTGCGGTGGTCAGCAGCTCCAGCTCCCCCTCGAAGGGCGCCAAGAAGGCCGCCTCGGCGCCGGGGACACCCCGCGCATCGGCCCGCAGGCCCCCGACGAGCACCACCACCAGGTCGGGAAGCTCCGGGGCGAGGAGGGGAGCGGACGTGGCAGGAGCAGGAGGAGCAGGAGGCTCGGGCTGCAGCGCCCCCCCGCCCGGTCCGCAGCCGAGCGCGAGCAGGAGCGGCAGAAGGAGCACCGCCAGCGCTTAGTCCATCCAGACGACCTTCTGTTTCTTCGCGTACCAGGAGTCCTGCAGCGGCAGGTAGCCCTTCTCGATGATGGGACGCCGGATCTTCTGGGTGGGTGTGAGCTGTCCGCTGCCGATGGTCCAGCGGTCGGACGCCACCACCAGGAAGCCCATGCGCTCGAAGGCCACCAGCTGCCCGTTGACCGTGTCGAGCAGGGCCTCGAAGTCGGCGGTGAGCTTGGCGCGCACTTCCCCGTCACCCAGCTGGGGCACCAGGTCCTCGGCCACCTGGATGATGGCGTGGGTCATGGGATGCCCCGAGCCCGACACCAGGGACAGCTCGACGTTGGGATCGTCGTTGAGCAGGTTCTCGATGGGCACCGGGGCCACGTACTTGCCCTTGCTGGTCTTGAAGATCTCCTTGAGGCGGCCGGTGATCTTCAGGCGGCCTTCCTCGTCCATCTCTCCCTTGTCGCCCGTGCGCAGGTAGCCGTCTTCCGTGAAGGCTTCGGCGGTGAGCTCGGGGGCCTTGAAGTAGCCCACCATGTTGCCGGGGCTCTTGACCAGGATCTCGCCGATCTCGGACAGCTTGCAGTCCACTTCCGGGTAGGGGTGACCGATGTAGCCGGGGCGGCCACGGCCAGGCATGGTGATGTGGGAGTAGTTGAAGTTCTCGCTCATGCCGTAGCCCTCGAGCAGCTCGAGGCCCAAGCCGCGGTACCAGGCCAGCAGCTCGCCCGAGATGGGGGCCGAGCCGGAGCCGGCGAAGCGCACCTGATCCAGACCCAGCGTGCCGAGGATCTTCTTCTTGATGAAGCCGCGCACGATGGGGATCTTGAGCAGCATGTCCAGCTTCTTCTTGGGCATCTTCTTGGTCACGCCCATCTGGAACTTGAGCCACAGGCGCGGCACGGAGAGGAAGAGCGTGGGACGGGCGCGGGCCAGATCGTGCACGAAGGTGGTGATCTTCTCGGCGAAGTAGACATGGACGCCCGAGTACAGGGTGCAGCAGAAGGACAGCCAGCGGTCCATGCCGTGGGCCAGCGGCAGGTAGGAGAGGATGCGGTCCTCGGGGGTGAACTTCAGCAGATCGGCGATGCCCTTGGTGGGAGCGGTGATGGTGCGGAAGCTGTGCAGCACGCCCTTGGGGGTGCCCGTGCTGCCCGAGGTGTAGATCATCAAGGCGTTGTCGTCCATGCCCCGGACCGGCTCGTCCTCGATGGCTTCGTAGCGGGACACGATGTCGTCCCAGGCTTCATGCTCCGTCTTGGGGGCGAGCGGTAGCGAGATGCATGGCATGCCTTCGGGCACGCCGGCCTTCATGTCGTCCCAGTCGTCGAGCTTGCCCACGAAGAGCAGCTTCGCCTCGCTGTGCTCGAGGATGTAGGTGACCGTCGCTTCGTCCAGCGTGGGGTAGAGCGCCACCGTGGTGTGGCCGGCCATCCAGATGGCCAGCTCGGCCATGAAGAAGTGGGCGCAGTTCTTGCTGATCATGGCGATCACGGACTGCGGAGGAAGATCGAGCGTCCGCAAGTGGGCGCACATGCGCTTGGCCTGATCGGCCACCGTGGCCCAGCTGTAGTCCTTGACCTCGCGGTTCCCGACGGGCTGGGTGAGGTAGATCTCGGCGGGACGCGTGTGGACGTGGTGCCAGAAACGCTGGAGAAGAAGATCGCTGTCGCGAAGCTCGGCCATGGGGTCTCCCTGGGATGGTTCAAAGGGCGAATAAGATTCGTTCTCGAGGGGCTAATCCGGAAACGATCCCCACACCAGCGCCAGGTCCCACCGCTGCGGGGCCTGACCACCCCGTGACATCCTCGGCCCTCGACGCTCCTCCCCCACCGGGCGGGCTGGACTTCCCCTGCATAGGGGCGGCCATCCGCTCGGGGAGGGCCGCGGCCCACGGGCTCCTAGGCCTCAAGGCCCGGAGCTCACGACGCCATCCGGCTCCCCGAACCGCGCCGACGCCTGCAAGCGGTACACCATCAGGGGATCGATCCAGGTGCGCCCGATCCGCAGCCCGAAGTGCAGGTGGGGCCCCGTGGAGCGGCCGGTGCTGCCGGACAGAACCACCAGCTCGTCCCGTTCCACCGAGTCCCCATCCTCCACGAGCAGCTGGGAGGCGTGACAGTACACCGAGGACAGGGCGTCGCCGTGATCCAGCTCCACGTACCGTCCATTGACGCTGTCCTCGCTGGCGCGTGCCACGCGACCTGGCAACACCGCGCGGACGCCCGTCCCGGATCGCACGCCGATGTCCACGCCGGCGTGGAAACGGCGGGTCCCCAGGACAGGGTGGGTGCGGTCGCCAAAGCCCGAGGTCAGAGGGTGTCGCGGGCTCACGGGCCAGCCGCTGCTCATCACGCTGTCCACGGCGCCCCAGACCTCGGCATCCGGCAGGCTGGGGCCCTGGCCGGGTACCACGCGCGCGCGCTCCTGGTGGTACCACAAGCGGATCTGATCCTGGACCGCCCGTGAGCGTCGGCCGCGCACACCGGAAGCCAGCGCGGCCTCGAGGGAGGCGTCCGTGAACCGCGGCACGCGACACCGCTGCGGGCTCGGCACCCGCACCACCCTCACCTCGGGGTCGTCGGGCAGCAGGTCGTGGACCAAGGAGGTGACGGGGATGAAGACGAAGGCACCCAACACCATGGAGACCGAGGTGATCATCTGGACAAAGCTACGGAGGGAATGCAACAAGACCACGCTCCAAAGGAATATCGAGTCACGGGACAGCTGCGGTGGGCCCGTGGTTCCACAGGGTCCACCTCGGTTGACACGATCGGAGGCATCCGCTAGGTGCCGCACCCAATGGAGGTGAACCATGCATGCTCGTTTTCTCGCGATCATCCCCGCCCTGCTCCTCGTCGCCTGCGGTGAGGACAAGGACACCGAAGAACCCATCGACACCGACCCCGTCGAAGACACCGCGCCCGAAGATCCCTGCACGCCCGAGGCCCTGCTCACGGACGCGCTCGAGAACGGCGAATCGCTGATGGCCGGCGTCAGCCTCGAGGAGAGCACCGCCATCGCCGACATCCTGGCGGACATGGACACCTACGCGGGTCAACTGCTGCGCATCGAGGGCACCGTCACGGAGCTCTGCACGAACCAGGGCTGCTGGGCCGCGCTGACCGATCCCGATGGTGAAACCATCAACCTCAAGGTGGTCGATGGCACGCTGGACTTCCGTGACCACGCCGAGATCGGCTACTACGCCGTCGGTGAAGGCATCTTCGCCGACGACGGCGGCCACGGCCCCCAAGTGGAGATCACCGGCACGATGATCGGCACGGTGCTCTGCGACTAGCTAGGCTCCTCGACGCCACGCCAACCCCAGCAACCCCAGCAGGCCCAGCAACAAGCTGGCGCTGCGGGGTGCTGCGTGGCAGCGGCCGCCCATGTCGCTGACCAACACGCGCTGTCCCGAGGGAGGGTAGGCCCTGGGATCGTCGAGTCCTTCGGTGCCCAACCGACCGGTGTCGTCCTGCCCTCCACCGTCGCCGCCGCCATCACCACCGTCGCCGCCGCCATCACCACCGTCGCCGCCGGAGTCGCCCAGCGTGCCCGAAAAGGTCCCGGTGAGGATGTAGGGGCCAGCGTACTCGTAGCTGCCCACCCAGGTGTCGGCGGTGATCCAATACTCACCGGGATCGAGCTGAATGGAGAGCTCCTCGTGGTCCCTGGCCAGGCAGTCGTCGCCCGAGGTGCCGTCGAGCACGTGGATGTCGATGTCCACGCTGTTGTCGCAGCTCACCCGTAGATCGAGCGTGCCCCCGGTGGCGACCTCGAAGTGGTACCACTGCTCGGGGCCCGACTCGTCGGTAGACGGTGAGCAGGAGTAGCTGTCCACCACGTCGCTGGCCGCACCGGCGGTCCAACGCAGGTCATCGAGGGGAAAGGCCGAGATCTCGATGGGGTTGGAGATGGTGCCGGTGGTGGCACCATCGGCGATGTCGTCGTAACGCACGGCCTCGTAGCCAGAAAACGACGACCATCCCTGGTCCACGTCGGTGAACACCAGCTCGCCGTTGGCCTCGATGTGAATCGGGACGCCGGCGGGGGTCTCGTATGCGAACAGCACGATGTGGCTGCTCTCTTTGTTGAGGGCGTCGCCGCGCTTCAGCGAGGAGGTCGAGATGTCGCTGGTGACCTGGTAGAACGTGGCCGTTCCGTACTTCTGGGACGTTTCCCAGGCTTGGGACACGAAGCCGGAGCAGTCCACGCCTACCGTGCACCAGAGCACGCCGTGCCAGGAGTGGCTGCCCGCGCCGTAGCCGTCCTGCAGGTACTCGTCGTATTCCTGACAGGTGACCCAGCCGCCCCAGTCGTAGGGGATGCCGCGGTAGGTGACCCCGGGTGTGTAGTCACTGACGTAGCTGGACGAACAGGAGCCATATTGGTTGGACGAGCTCATGGTCCACTGGTGGGTGGCGAACTCGGCCGCGTTGTCCATCACCGCCTCGCGATCGATGGCGAGGCCGACGGAGACGAGAAGCAGCAGCGACATCATGGCGACACCCGCAGGATCTCGAGGCCCGCGTCTCGGGGCACGATGACGACCAGATCGCCCTCGGGCGTGGCCGCCACGTCTCCACGAGGCGCATAGAGGCGGCCCTCGACCGGCAAGTCCACGCTCTGCCCGCTGGACACGTGCCAGGCCGTGCGCGTAACCTCGATGGGGCTATCGCTCACCACCACGTCCACCACCAGCCAGTCCCCGAAGCGCTGCCCGCTGGCCTTGATGGACTGGGGCAGGTGCAGCCTGAGCCCGGAGGTGCTCATGGTCTCACCATCCCAGAACACCTCGGCGCCGAGCGCCTGCAGGCCGACGTCGCGAGAGGGACCCAGGTCGCCGCCGCCTACCGTGGCCACGGGGTGGCCGTTGCCGAAGACGTCCCTGCCATGGACCTGATCGCCCACCACGGCCAGGCCTACGCTGGTGGGCACGAGATCGGGCAGGCTCCGAACGGACCGCAGCGCGCCGTCGAGGGACCAGAGCTCCACCTCTCGGGCGGAGTGGTCCAGCACCAGGACGCCGCCGTCCACGAGCGCGAGGTCGCTGGCGTGACGCACGGGGAACGCCAGTGTGACCTGGTCGCCCTCGAGCAGGGCGACCTCGCGACGGACGGTGTCGTACAGGGCCAGTCGGCCCCCAGCGCCCGTGTGGAGCAGCTCGGGCCCACGGGCCGTGGCCTCGGCAGCCGCGGGCTGCATGCCGAGCTCGGTCCAGGGGATGGTAGCGCTCCGAACGTCGGCGCCGTGAGCCGGCAAGGCCAGCGAAAACAGGGTCATGAACGCGTACATGTGGGCCTTGAAATACAAGAATCGTGCCGTTCCGAAACGTGGCGTTTCATTGTTCGCGGAGCTCGGAGAGGGGAACACGGGCGCCCAGGAAGTGGGGGTCGCATGCCCCGACGGGGCACGCAGGTCCCAGCACCCGGGTGCGTGATAGTATACTTCGCGTCTGGAGGTACCATGGATCCCACCCAGCTGAAGGCCCATCTCGACAGCCTGTGCGAGCAACTGGACAGCGGCGGGCCCATTCGCGCCGTGGCCTGGGCGGGAGCGGCCCTGGTGGCCACGGGTGCCCTGGTCGGCTGCTTCGAAGAGGAAGACACCGCCACGGACCAGGCGCTGTACGGCGCACCCGCCATCGAGGACGTCTGCGACGACGAGATCGACAACGACTGGGACGAGCTGACCGACTGCGACGACGACGACTGTGTGGACGATCCGGCCTGCGAATCCGCCGGGGCCTACGGGGCGCCGCCAGCATAGGGCCACCGGGCTGGCGCCATCCTCGGGTCAGCGCTTGCGGCCATGGTAGGATGCCGCGAGTCCGGAGCTACCATGGAACCCACCGAGCTGAAGGTGTACCTCGACTCCCTCTGCACCCAGCTGGACAGCGGGGGCCGTCTGCGGGCCGTTCGCTGGGCGGGGGCCACCCTGGTCGCCACGGGTGCCATGGTGGGATGCTTCGAGCGGGACGACCTGCCGATGGTGGAGCCCGTGTACGGCGCGCCCCCCATGCAGGAGATCTGCGGCGATGGTGTAGACAACGACGGCGACGAGCTCGCGGACTGCGCCGACGAAGACTGCGCCAGCGATGCCGCCTGCGAGATGGTGGACGTGTACGGCGGCCCGCCGGTCGAAGAGGTCTGCGGCGACGCGATCGACAACGACGGGGACAGCCTGGTCGACTGCGACGACGAGGACTGCGTCGAGGATCCCGCCTGCGCCGCCGCCGAGGCCCCCGCGGTACCTCCTACCCCAGACCCCTGATAGCGGGGGAAGGCTCCAACCCCCGGGGGGCCAAGGTCTACGAGGACTCCTGCTTCAGCCGGTAGTAGCAGTAGGGGTTGCCCCCCATGTCCCCGGTGTGGGTGAAGCTGGTCCAGCCGCAACCGCCACGACAGATCTCGGCGTACTCGCAGCTGCGGCAAAAGCCCTGTAGGCTCTCGGGGTCGAACTTGCGGTTGTAGGCGAACGCTTCGGGATCTTCCCAGATCTCCCTCAAGGGGCGCTGGCGCACGTTGCCCTCGACGTAGCGGTCGTCTCCATCCTGGCCAGCCAGTAGGGACAAGCAACCCTTGACGTTGCCGTTGCTCTCGATGCCGAGCACGTGGCAGCCCGCGCGGCAGCCCACCCAGAACGGCACCACCTTGCTGCGGTCTCGGAGCACCGCCTCGTGCTCGCCGTAGTAGCCGATGTTGTCGGCGGCGTGGACCCTGGGCCGACCCGATAGCGCCTTCATTGCCGCTATGAGGGGCACGATCTCGAGCATGTCCTGGGGTTGGATGACCAGGTCGGGGTGGTCGGCCATGTTGCCCGCCGGGTTGCCGAGCTGCAGCTGCCAGGCGGCGACGTCGTGCTCCGCCAGCACCTCGCGCATGCGCTCGAGCTCTCCCATGTTGCGGCGGTTGATCTGGGTGACCACGGCTACCTGCACGCCGGCTTGGCGGGTGAGGTCGATGTGGCGCAGCAGCTGCTCCCATTGGCCCGGGATGCGGCGGATGTAGTCATGGGTGCGCTCGCAGCCGTCGACGGAAAACGCCACGCTCTCCAGCCCGTAGAGCTTGGCCTGCCGCGCCATGTCGGCATCCCAGCTTCGGCCATTGGTCAGGATGTTGACCCGGATGCCCTTGCCCGTCAGAGCGCCGGCCAACATGGGCCAGTCGTCGCGCAGGGTTGGCTCACCACCGGCCAAGGTCACCCGGCGTGTGCGCAATTCCGCCAGCTGATCGCATAGGCGAAGGGCCTCTGGAGTGCTCAGCTCGTCGGCCCGAGACTTGCCCGCACGGGAGCCGCAGTGCCGACAGTTGAGGTCACAGGCCAGCGTGATCTCCCAGACCACGTGGTAGGGGCGATAGCCCAGACGCTGAAGCAGAGGGATCATGATGGGCTACCCACAGAAGCTCTCGCTGTATTCGGTCTCGTTGTTGGTCTCGTCGCATTCGTCGATGAGGCCCGCGCCGGTGCCGTCATCGTCCACCCGCAGCAGGAAGCCCTGAGTCCCCATGTCCGCCAGGGGCACCGTGAACTGGCCGCCGGCGAGGGCCTCGCCACTCTCGGCCGGACCGAGCCAGGCGCGGTCGTAGTAGGTCGGCATGCCTCCATCGTTCATCCAGAGGCTCACGAAGAAGGGATCGTCACTGCCCTCACCGCCCTGGTTGTCCACCTGGTAGGAGATCTTCACCACGCTCACCTCGGGGTCGCAGCCCGAGATGCAGACGTCGTCGATGGTCACGACCAGATCCGGAGAACCCGGGATGTCGTCGTAGGGGCGCCCTCGAAACACGTTGTACTCGAGCCAACTGGCCGTAGGCGCGGTGGGGATGCCGCCGTCGGAGTCCTGGTTGGTCTGGGCGAAGTCGTGGATGCCCCAGGTGGGCCCGGACTCCGGCCAACCCGAGCCGTTGTGCCCAAAGGTGGTGACCCCGGTGTATGAGCCCGAGCTGTTGGCCACCAGCATCTCGGCCGAGCCGTCGTTGTCGACATCGGCGATGGTGGGGTACTCGAAGTAGGTCACCGAGCCGTGCTGGGTGTTCTGATACAGCACCGAGCCCGTGGCGCCGTCGTACAGGCGCAGGGCGGTTTCGTCGGCGAAGAGTACCTCGTAGACCTCGTCGCCGTTCATGTCGAAGACCGAGCAGCCGGCGGCACCGCTGTTGTCCTGCATGTTGGCGGTCCACTTGGCCGAGCCGTTGTGCTCGAAGGCAGAGATGCGGCTGCCGTTGGGGGCGATGTACTCAGCCTGGCCGTCGCCATCGATGTCGCCCACGCACGGGGGACCAGGGTTCGAGACCGCCAACGAGTTGGAGCTTCCCCGGGTACCGTCGTGCTGGTAGATGGTGACGCTGTTGCCGAAGGACAGGATGACCTCGGCCTCGGTGTCGCTGTCCAGGTTCGCCACCGCCGCAAAGCACGACGTGCCGCTGCCCGAGGCAGACCACTCGATGGTGCCGGTGTGGCTGAACACGGAGTTGCCCAGCAGGATCTCCATGGTGCCGTCCTGGTCCAGGTCGGCGGCGACGGGGCTGCGCCAGCAGCTGGAGTTCTGGGGCGAGAGCTGAGCCACGTGGCTGCCATCGGCCCCGTTGACCACCGCCACGTCGGCGATGACCTCGACGTCGCCGTCGCCGTCGATGTCGGCGGCCGTGGTGACCGGGTACATCATCGAGTAGGTGCGGGACGAGGTCCATTCCGTGCGGCAATCCCCGTCCACCGCGCGCACGGCACCGGACGAGGTGGGGCCCACCACCTCGTTCTCGCCGTCGCCGTCCACGTCGGCGATGATCACGCCGCCGTCGTAGCGGAAGCCGTTGGCGGTGCAGACCACGCGGCCCGTGTCGCCGGAGACCACGTGCAGGGTGCCCCCCGAGTACGAGGTGAAGGCCACGTCGGGGGTGTCGTTGCCGTCGATGACCCCATCGCCGTTGTCGTCGGTGAGGTTGCCCGTGGCGGGCATGACCACGGTGGATCCCGACGCGGTGTAGTTCCACTCGAGGTTGAGATCCCAGGG
Organism: uncultured Enterobacterales bacterium; assembly: GCA_964626835.1. Lineage (GTDB taxonomy): Bacteria > Myxococcota_A > UBA796 > UBA796 > JAFGLY01 > CALDOK01. The sequence continues at coordinate 3,808 of CAZVHW010000035.1, read as the reverse complement.
GTCGGCGACCTCGCTGGGATCGTAGGCTTGGCATTCCTCGACCACCGAGACCGTCCCCGCTGCGCTGACGGACACGTCACAGTCGTCGTCCACGCAGTCGGCCACGCCATCGCCATCGGTGTCGTCGTAGCCCTCGTCGATCTCGCCGTTGCCGTTGTCGTCCACGCCGTTGCACTCTTCGTCGTCGGGAGGCGCTTCGGTGTCGTCCGGGGGATCCGTGTCCTGGTGGACCGGCTCGCTGTCCCCCCCGGGCGGGTCCTTGTCCTCGGGATCCAGCTGGTACTCCACACAAGAGACGACCAAGAGCAGGGCGAGGCAAGACGTGAAGCGGCGCTGGTTCATGGACGGCTCCGGACAGGGGAGGTGAAGATAGCACCGGATCCCAAGTCTGCCTTGGGAATTCACGGGAGAGAGCCCATACCGCCACACGCCCCCGCGACCACGCGGGTGGGCCGTCCCGTGCATGGCCCACGTGACTCCCCGGCTTCGCCACCCCGCAGCCCGCACCTCGCTCGGGCCTATCCCCGAGACGAGTCAATCTCGGACCGGATCAGGTCCAGCCCCGTACCCAGGATCTGGCCCAGGATGACCTCGGAACTCTCCGATAGCTCGAGACCCGGCAGCCCAGCCTTGGCGGCAGACTCCACCAGGACCTGGATGAAGTTCCCGACGAACTCCTCCTCCGCCTTCGTCTGCTCGGCTTCGGTCTCGGCCGCCCCCGCCGCAGCCAGGAAGGTGCCCATGGCCTTGGCCGAGCCCATCGACAGCTCCTTGATCAGGCGATCGCAGTATCGATCGTCGGGCAGGATCTTGTCCGCGGCCGCCTCGAGCCCGGTGAACACCGCCGCCAGCAGCATGGCCGGCAGCTCGTCCATCCCCTGCTCGGTCATCAGGTCTTGCCAATAGGCGGTGAACTTCAGGCCGTAGCCCCAGGGCGTGGCCTTGGCCACGACCTCGTAGCAGCCGTCCCGCACGCCCTTGCAGACCTGATACCCGACCTCGGCCGTCTTGGACACGGCGGCCGCCCCTTCGCCCATCTCGGCCCACTCGAGCTGCGTGGCCACCGTGGAGGCGTGCACCAGCGCGCCCAGTTCCTCCAGATCGCGGCTGTCGAGCGCGCCCTCGTTGAGGATCTCGGCCATGCGGGCCAGGTTCGCCTTGAGGGCCCGCTGTGCGTCTTCGGTGTCCTCGAACAGATACCAGAACGAGTTGTCGTTCTCCTCGAGCTGCTCCACCTCGCTGCGGGTGCTCAGGATCCGGTAATCCCAGTAGGCGTGGGTCCACTGCCCGCGGTCGCCCAGGCCGAGCTGCTCCAATACGGACGAAAACTCGTGCTAACTACCCTGGAAGCTGTGCTCCATGCTCAGCACGGCGCCGTACCGCTCGTGGACGACCAGGTTCTGCTCCACGCTGAACTCACCCTGCTCGAAACAGCTGGCACTGTTGCAGCGCTGGACCAAGGCCGACACGGAGTCGACGAACTCACCGAACTCGGCCAGGGGCGTGAAGAGCGCCTGCCTAGTGCCGACTCCCTCGCCCAGATCGTCCACTACATCGTACTCGATGCGGCAGTCCAGGTCGTTCCAGCGGCCCGAGCTGCGCCGACTGGTCGACGCCGGACCCCCGGCCGACAGCATGGCGGAGATGGCGTCCGCCGTGTCTGCCCGCAGAGCGATGGGGATGGAGGCGTCGGTGAGGTAGCCCCGCAGGGCCCAATCCACGTCAGCGGGATCGGCCTGCTGGATGGCGAGCACCAGGCGGATCAGGTTCACGGTGTTCTCGTGCTGCATGCCCAGCTCGTCGAAGCGCAGGCTCAGCAGCAGGTCCACCAGCTCGCTCTTGCCCATCTGCTCGGCGTCAGCCCCCGAGTCGCTTGGCAGCCGCCCGGTCGAGGACACCATCCCGAGGATGACAGCCGCCCACTGCGGGTGGACGGAGCTTTTGAGCAGGAGCTGGTAGAGGGTGTTCAGGTCTTCGGGCGACAGCTCCCCGCCCTGGTTCTGGAACCTCCCGTAGGCGTCCACCATCCTGCTGTCCGGGGCCGCTAGCGCGAGGATGCGCGTCAGCTCTCGCCGATCGTAGGGATCCACGGTCTCGGCCAGCTCGAAGAAGAGCCCCTCGGTGGCCTCGCCAGTCAGCTCCACAGGGCCGTGCTCACGGATGTAGTCGGGCGTAAAGAAGCCACTTAGCAGCTCGCGGGAGCGGTTCCGCACCCTCTGCTGGGGAGAATCACGCCCGAGCAAGAGGTGCCGCTGTCCCAGCATGGCCAAGAAGTCGTCGGTGCTCTCGATACGCAGCGCCATCTGATCGAACAGAGCCGCCGACGCCTCGTCGTCGTACCCCTGATACTCCGCAATCTGCATCAAGGTGGCCTCGAAGGGAGCACTGCCGCCGCCGTTCTGCAGCCGCGAGAGCGCCTCCGACAAGGTCCGCACCTCCCCGTCGCGGTCGATCTCCACGAAGCCGTTCTGCAGACCCCAGAGCAGGTAGACGGCGTTGTCAAGATCGAAACTGTCGAGCCGACGCCAGGAGCGGCGCTCGTTCGCACCTTGCCAGTACTGCCGCATGGACGACGGATCACCGTAGGTACCGACCAGGGGCGTTGGGGTGTCGGGGTGCAATCCGCTAGCTCGCGTGTCCTCCTCGTCGTCAGCCCGCGCTTCTGCGGAGAGGAGGAAGAGCGGGGCGCAGGCGAGGAGTAGAAGAATCCGGTGCATGTTGTCCATGCCTCCATTCTCGGTGTTGATGCCAGGGTACTACGGGTTCCCGCTCCTCGCATTCCGACTTTCCGCGCACGTCCATATACGCGCCGGTGGCCACTACCATCCCTCTTCGCGCCCTCGACGGGCTCGTCCGCCAGAAGACGGGCCGTCGTGCATACCGCGGATGGAACCAACCTCGTTCCCGGATGTCACGGTCGCCATGCTCCTCCTCTTCGCCGCACTGACCCTGGCGTCTGCCAGCGGGATTTCCTTTTGGGAGATCCGCGAAGTGGAGGACCCCGATCTGATCGCGGCGGCCTCCGCCGTAGTGGCGTTCAGGGGTGGGACGGGCTTCGTGGCCTCGTCCGATGGACTGGTAGTCACCGCCAACCACGTGGCCGAGATGGTCGGTGACGCGACCTGGGTGCGCGTGGGGTGGACGGGCGAGGAGCCATTCCCCGTGCGAGCGGTGAAGGTCGCCGCCGATGCCCACGCCGATCTGGCGCTGTTCCGACTGCCCGACGGAGAATATCCGTTCATTTCCACACGGCGACTGCCCGCGGAGAAGAACGAACCCGTCGCGATGCTGGCACACCCGCCGGGGGAGTCCGTGCGAGCCAGCTATGGACGGATCCTGGAGGCACCCACCACCTGGGCGGGACAGCCGATCCTCGAGTACGATGCGCCGGCCTACAACGGCTACTCGGGAGGTCCGCTGGTGGACTTGCAGGGCCGTGTACTGGGAGTCCACCGAGGCTGGGACTTCCGAACAATCGGCCATGGACACCTGGTCGCAGTTCCAGCGGGTACCCTGGAGACAGCCTTCCCACGACATCGTTTCGAGTAGCGGTACATCGCCACCGTGGCATTTCCTGCCTGACAATTCGGCCAGCCCTGATAAGGGGCGCCCTTTGTGCCCGTGTCAGGAGTTCTCATGCGTTGGCAGAAGGTCCACATCGAGTCCATCGGCCACGATCTTCCCGAAGAAGTGCTCACCAGCGCCGGCATCGAAGATCGCCTTTCCGACTCCATGACGCGGCTCGGCATCCCCCGCGGCCGGCTAGCGGGCCTGACGGGCATCCACGAAAGGCGCATGTACTCGAACG
>CAZVHW010000034.1:18617-23948 GCA_964626835.1 uncultured Enterobacterales bacterium | reverse complement strand
CATCGAGCTGGGCGAGGAGGCCCAGGTCCAGGCCGGTGATCAGCACTTCCCCCCCGCCCACTCCTTCACCGATCCCGCGACCGGCATGGAGCGCCAGGAGATAGGCGGCGACTTCGAGGCGACCCTGTCTCTCGCGGGCGCCGACGGAAGGCACACCGTCCCCGTCACCGTCGCGTTTCAGGCCTGCAAGGACAACCTCTGCCTGATGCCACGGTACGAGGACTTCCAGGTCGACGTCGTCCTTGGCGGAACCTCGGTCAGCGGAGATGCCACGGCGACCAGCTTGGCCGCACCCTCCGACCAGGGCGATACCTTCCAGCAAATGCGGGACAAGGGCCTGTTCTGGCTGGTGCTCTTCGTCTTCGGCGCAGGCTTCCTGGTCAGCCTCACCCCCTGCGTACTGCCGATGATCCCCATCACCATCGGCATCATCGGAGCGCGGGCATCCGGCAGCCGCCTCAAGGCCTTCTCCCTCTCCCTCACCTACGTGGCCGGTTTGGCTCTCGTCTACACGGCACTGGGTGCAACGGCGGGTCTCACCGGGGGACTGTTCGGTGCCTGGATGCAGAACGTCTGGGTGGTCGGCACGGTGGCGGTCTTCTTCGCGGCCATGGGGCTGGCGATGTTCGGCTTGTTCGATGTGGCCATGCCCTCCGGCGTCACCACCAAGCTCAACCAGATGGGTGGTGCTGGCTATGGCGGTGCATTCATCGTCGGCATGGTGGGCGCGGTCGTGGCTGGCCCCTGCTCGGGTCCGGTCATCGCCGCCTTGATGGTGCTTGTCGGCAGCGAGGGTGAGATCCTGCTGGGAGTCTCCCTCATGCTCGCCTTCTCCCTGGGGATGGGCGTGCTCTTCCTGGCCGCTGGCCTGTTCTCGAGCGTGCTGCTCCGTCCGGGAGCTTGGATGGAATCCGTCAAGCGCATCTTCGGCGTCATCATGCTCCTCGGCGCCATCTACTTCGTTCACGCCCACCTGCCTGACTGGATCACCGCTCTGCTCACGTCGATGGTGCTGCTGTCCACGGCGGTGTTCGGCTGGCCTTCCGACAACTCCGAGGGCCCAAAGATCACCAAGGCTCACCAGCTCTACTCCGTCGTAGCGGGCATCGTGGGCGCATGGCTGCTGGTGGCGCTCCTGGCCACCTACGGCTTCATCCTGCCACCGGTGCAGCTGTCGGCGGGATCCGGCACCGAGGCCCAGGGGCCCCATATCGAGTGGCTCTCCGACGAAGCCAGCGCCAACGCCCAGGCCAAGGCCGAAGACAAGCCCATGGTCATCGACTTCACGGCAGAGTGGTGTGCCGCCTGCCAAGAACTGGAGCACATCACCTACCAAGACGCCCGGGTGATCGACCGCTCGACGTCCTTCGTGCCGGTCATGTTCGACGCCACCAAGAGCAAGGATCCGGCTGTCGAGGCCATGCTCGAGAAGTACGAAGTGAGGGGATTGCCCACGGTGGTGTTCGTGCTGCCCGACGGCACCACGATGGACGATCTCACGGTCACCGGTTTCGTGGGTGCAGAAGACTTCTTGGCCCGCATGGACGCGGCCCTCTCGCGACTGTAGCCACCAACGGGTTTGCCATGACACAGGTCTCGGGTTCCTTCCTGCGAGGGCTAAGCGACGAAGCGGGCGCGCGCGTCCTCGTCGTCGAGGCCACGGCGGCGGCCGACGAGGTCCGGCGGCGTCACGGGCTCGGGCGCAATGCTGCACAGGCGGCTGCCGAAGGCTTGGTCGCAGCCCAGCTCATGTCCGCCTACATCAAGGGACAGGAGCGCATCACCTTGCAGGTTCAGTCCGAATCTCCACGCTTCTCCCTCATCGTGGACGTCAACTCCGACGGCACCACTCGCGGCCGCTTCACGCCCTCCCACATCCCCAAGGCAGGCAGCTTCGAGGGCGCCGTCATGATCATCAAGCATGACGCCGACAAGGAACTCTACCGCGGCGTAGCTCCGGTGGAACGCACGGGTTTCCAAGGCGCGCTCCAGGCCTACCTCGTGCGTTCACAGCAGTCCGTCGGGGTGGTTCGCATCGTGGCCGAGACCGATGGGGAAGGCCGCGTCCTGTCCGCTAGGGGCCTGCTGGTGGAGAAGCTGCCAGACCAGCAAACCGATCTCTTCCACGAGCTCTTCAGCGGCCTGGAAACAGCGGCGCTCGAGCCCGTTCTCGCTGGTGTCTTCGAAGGCGAGCTGTGGGGTTTCCCTCTCCAGATCCTCGAAAACCGCGAGCTACGGTTCCACTGCCCGTGCTGTCGTGACCGCAGCCTGGACATCCTCGCCAGCCTGGGAATCGAAGAGCTGGGCTCATTGCTCGAGGAGCAGGGAGGTGCGGAGCTGACCTGCAACTTCTGTTGTGAGATCTACACGTTCTCGGCTTCGGAGCTCAGCTCGCTCATCCTAGGGCTGACCGCCACCGAGAGCTAGCCTTCCTGGCCGAGATGGGACACGTCGTCGGTACCGAAGACCCGCCAGCGTCCTGCGCTCCAGCCCAGGACGTTGATACCGGTGTTGCGGCTGGTCAGGTCGCGGTAACGTGCCAGCGAAAATCCCTGAATGGCGCAGAGGAGGCCTGCGATGATCATCTGGTGGCAACAGACGACCACGGGACGCGGCGGCACGTGGGCAGCAGCGATCGCCTCCAGGGCTGGTAGCGCCCTCGCGACGGCTTGACCCAAGCTCTCGCCGCCGGGGATGACCGAGTGCTCGGGATCGCGGCCCCAGCGCTCGAGGAAGGCGCCATGACGGGCGCGTGCCGTGCGTTCCTGCAGGCCTTCGATCACGCCGTGGTGGACCTCGATGAGGGCTGGAACCCGGACGGCATCACCCAGGCCCTGCACCGTCTGGATCGCTCGCTGCAGGGGGCTGACGTAGACGGCTGCGGGATCCAGCAGCAGTAGCTGCTGGAGCAGCCTCTCGGCCTGCTGACGCCCAACGGTGTCGAGGGGAACGTCCCTGCGACCCACCAGAATCCGCGCAGCGTTGTCGGCGGTGCGGGCGTGACGCACCAGCAGCAGGGGAAGCATCCCTGCCTGTACGACCTTCTGGATTGGGAGACCGGGAGCGGAGGTGGCGGATTCCTGCATGGAGGCTAGAGTAACGGACCGGCGCGCGTTCAGGGTCCTCCTCCCGCCGCACACCATCACTCCATGGGGCACACCATGCCGAGACGTCCCAGGGGCTTCGACCCCCTCGCGAGCCTCTTCGACTCTCCCAACTCCGACAACGGCCTCGACGAGATCCCCATCGAGGTTCCCGCCTCGGCTGCGACCCCGGCCTTCCCTCTGGTCATCGAGCTGACAGATCCCTTCTTTTCGGCCCCGGAAGAAGGCCCTATAGGCCCAGCGCGACGCATCCTCGGTCCCGAGGGACGCGCGGCCATGAACCAGCACCTGGCCGCTGGCGATCCCGATCTCGCCATCCCGGACGAAATCCCCGCGCCCATTCGGCCCGCTTCGAACTCTGGACCAGGTCTACCCGTTTCCACCGGTGCGCCCCCTCCCGAGCTGTTCGAAGAGCCGCCTCCCGACCCGCCCCTACCGCCGCCGCTACCCGAGCCGAGCGAGCCCGATCCGATCGTCCTCGCCCGTGCACTGGCGCGAGCCGCAGTGGCCAAGGCTGGACCACCCACGCCATCGCGGGTACGGCCAGACTCTGTCGAAGAGCCGCCCGCACCTCCGCCACCCACCACTCCGCCACCCACCCCACCCTCGATTCCCCGAGTGGAGCAGCCGCCGAAACCCATGAGCAGGGTGGAGGCACTCTCCCAACGAGCGGTCCGGCCCCGCTCCGCCCAAGACGTCATCCAGCGCGCCCAACAGGTCACGGCGGCGGCGGAGAGACGCGCAGAAGCAAAGCGCCGAGAGGTCGAGCAGGCTCAGGCCGAGCGTCCCGGCACCCCACGCCCTCCCATCGTTCACAAGGTGCAGCGGCTCCTCGAGCGCAAGCTGCGCGGGCTGGGCCCAATCACGGTCAACAACTGCATCGTGTTGGACGACCGCGAGGTACTTCGCGCCCTCTGGCGTGCGCACCGCGCCCGGTTTGGCGCCGAAGGAAAGCTAGATCAGGTGGTCGGAACGGCGGCGGTACTGGACGCCTTCGAACGCGTCCCCGAAGCCATGCTCGTCGCAGCTCACGTGCTCACCGAGGCTTCGGACTACCTGGTATGGCTCGACATGCGCGAAGGCACCCCCCTGGCCGCGTTCGCCGACGCCCGCGCCTACTTCGTGGGTCAGCAGACAGGGGCCTAACCGCCCGGCCCCCAAGGCCCATGGGCCCAGCGACCCAACACGATCAAGGTCCACAACCTCCTTCGATTGTCCGCAATGCCCTCGAGGTGTTCGGTGACGAGCCCTCTGACTCGGTCGGGAGGGATCCAGGTCTCGACACGTTCCGCCAGGTCGTCGAGCAACATGCGGCAAGGGCCGCGTAGCCAGGGACCGACCGGCGTCCCAAAGCCCTTCTTCGGCCGGTCGAGCAGCTCGGCGGGCAGGAAGCTCGCGGCTGCGTGCCTCCAGACGACCTTGGTCTGGCGCCCCCGCAGCTTGAAGCCAGATGGGCAGAGAGCCGCCAGCGCCACGAGCTCGTGATTGAGGAATGGGGTGCGCACCTCGACACCATGAGCCGAAGACGCGCGATCCACCTTCACGTACACACCGTCTCCCAGGTACAGGCGCTGATCGAGCGCCATGGCCTGGCACTCCGGCGCCAGGTCCTCGTGGGCGCGACCGTGAGCGTCCACTTCGCGCCAGGGATCGCCTGCCAGGGGTTTGGGAAGTTCCCCAGGAAGGAAGGCACCGAGCCAGAGCTGGTTGCGGCGGGGGAGGGGATATGCCAGGCCCGCGGCGAAGCGGCGTAGCTTGTAGTCGAAGGAGACGTTGTCGTGGGAGACGGGCAACCGCGAGGCAAGCCCGCCGAACACACCGCGCAGAGGTCTCGCCAGCCGAGCCCAGCGATGGGCCAGGTAGGTCGGATAGCCCCCCAGCAGCTCGTCGCCGCCGTCTCCCGACAGCACGGCCTTGAAGCCGGCTCCACGCACGTGGCGGTAGAGCCACCAGGTGGCGACGAGGCTGGAGTCCCCCAGCGGTTCGTCCAGGGTTGCGGTGATGGAGTCGAGGATGCCAGGGACGTCCGCTGCTCTGAGCGGTATCTCGTGGTGCACGGTGCCGTAGTGCTCGGCCAGGAGCCGGGCCGGAGCGGACTCGTCGAAGCTGGGCTCTTCGGGCATGGAGACGGTGAAGGTATGGGCGCGTTCGCCATGGCTCGTTGGAGCGAGAGCGAGCACAGCGGTGGAGTCCAGCCCGCCGGAGATCACGACACCCACGGGCACAT
>CAZVHW010000034.1:0-18570 GCA_964626835.1 uncultured Enterobacterales bacterium | reverse complement strand
GGCCACCGAGGCCTCGAAGGCGCTGGCGAGCGTGGACGACCACCGGCGCAAGCCTCCCGGACGACCACGCCCCCCTACGGGGCTGGGCAGGGTCCAAAACGGCTCGCGCTGGAGGCCGATCGAGTCGACGCGAAGGAGATGACCCGGCTCGAGGCGGAAGACGTCGCGGTAGATACTGCGGGGGGTCGGAAGGAACTCGAACAGCAAGTAGGCGCCCAAGGCCTGTTCGTCGATGCGCCTGTGCACCCCCGGGTGCACCAGCAGTCCCTTGAGCTCACTGGCAAAGAGGACGGTTCCATCGGCCAAGCGAGTGTAGTGGAGCGGTTTCTCGCCCATGCGGTCGCGCGCTAGCCAGAGGATGCGTTCCCGGCGATCCCAGACAGCCAACGCAAACATGCCCTCGAGGCGTGACAAGGCCTCACGGAAGCCCAATTCGGCCACCAGCTGCACCACGACCTCGGTGTCGCAGCCGGTCTCGAAGTGCAGACCCCTCTCACGGGCTGACTGCCGGAGCGAGCGGTGGTTGTAGATCTCGCCGTTGATGGCTATCCAGAAACGCCCGGACGGATCACTGCGCGGCTGGATCCCCCGCGCGGGATCCACGATGGCGAGCCGAACGGCTGCCAGACCGCCCTCGGAGAAACGCTCGGAGCGAGCGTCGTCGGGACCGCGGTGAGCCTGCGCGTCGCGCATGGCGTCCAGGTGTACGAGCTCTGGAGGTCCCGAGAAGCGGAAGATGCCCGCAATGCCGCACATGCCACACAGGCTCCTAGACCGCCGGTCGTTCCATGTTCCGGGCCACGCGAACCTTGTAGGGGTTCTTTCCCTGGATTTCGTAGTGCATGCGGATGAGCACCTCGGCGATGATTCCGAGGGTGATCTCCACCACGCCGAATATTGAGAGCATCGGAGCGACAATGGTGAGACAGGCGGCGATGTGAGGTCGGTCCAGCAGGTACCAGCAGGGAATGGCAAACGCACCAGAGAGCAACCCCGCGAAGACCAGCATGAAACCGAGCCAACCAAAGAAGTAGATGGGGGTCACGAAGAAGTCGCGGAGGAACTTCACGGTCGTGAGGTCCAGCAGGACCTTGAAGATGCGCTCGAGGCCGTACTTCGCCTGCCCGTGAATGCGTGGGTGGTGGCGGACGGGGACCTCGGTCAGCCGTGCCCCAGCCCAGGTCACGTAGATGGGGATGAACCGATGCATCTCGCCATATAGCGGGATGTCCTCGACAAACTCACGGCGGTACACCCGCAAGGTGCAGCCGTAGTCGTGCAAAGGGACCTTGGAGAGCTTCGAGATCAGCCAGTTGGCGGCACGCGAGGGGATGAGTCGAGTGAGCGTGGCGTCCTGCCGGTCTTTGCGCCAGCCGCAGACTACGTCGTGGGTCTCGAGGTGTTCGAGGAGCATGGGGATGTCGGCGGGATCGTTCTGGTAGTCCGCATCCATGGTGACCAGGACCGGGGCGACGGCGTTGCGGAAACCCGCCGTAAGCCCGGCAGTCTGACCGTAGTTGCGCACGAAGTGAATGACCTTGACCCGGGGATCGGCGTCGGCGATGCCGTCGAGGATGGAGGAGGTACCGTCCGTGCTCCCGTCGTTGACGTACAGCACCTCGAAGCGCAGATCGACGAGGGCCTCCACGATGCCTCGGTGGAGGCGCTCGATGTCATCCCGTTCGTTGAAGACGGGTACGATGACGGAAAGCTCTGGGGGTAGGCCTTGGGCCTCGCTCACGGCTGCGCACCGGCCTCTTCGGCGGGTGCCTCGAGATCCGCTTCCCCGGCGTCGCCCTCGGCAGGCGGAGGTCCTTCGACGGGGGCGTCGCCCTCGGCTGGCACCTCACCCTCGGCGGGGGCATCGCCCTCGGTTGTTTGCCCTTCGGCCTCGCCACCACCGGGACCCCCCGGATCGCCCGGGCCACCCACGATCGGTTCGTCCATCGGCATCTCGGCGCCGCCTTCCGGGGGAGGACCACCGGGCGTGAGATCGCCCAGATCCGGATCGTCTGCCAAGATCAACTCGATGTTCTCGATGGGCTCGGTGCCCACTTCGACCCCGCCCGGGACGGCCATGGCGGGATCATCCGCCGTGGGACCGTCGCCGGTCTGATCCAGGAAGCCCACGACCCGCACGACGCCGAAGTCCTTGGGGACCTCGATGGCCCAATCACCGAAGGATGGCAGCTCGAGCGTCTTGGCCAACATGGGTGGGCTGCTTCCCTCGACCTTCAGCACGTCGAGGCGGATCTTCCCGGTCCCCTCGCCAGGATAGGAGATAGTGCCGGACAGGACGACTCCTTCGCCAGGAACTACCTTTGCGTCGACCGAGTGTTGTGGGCCGGATCCGTCGTCGCCTCCCTCGCTGCCGCCCTCGCCATCGGCGCCACCCGCGGAGGCGGCCGCGTCTGGGTCGGTGGCGGGAGCGTTGGTCGGGTCGGGGCATCCCGTGATCAGGAAGAGGGCCAAGGGGAGAAGTTTTCTCATGGGAGGCTCCAGCGAGCATGTCTTCGTGGCATGATGTCACTGCTTGCCTACCAGTTACCCCTCCTTCGAGTCAACCGCCACACCACGGTAAGCCATGGTGGAGACAGTTAGAATGCCGAAAAAGGCGATCCTCGCCGGGCCAACGCGGCGGCCGAACCTCCCACCCGTTCTCCGCGAGATGCCGGTTCTCCTGGTGATCCTGGGATCCACGGCGTGCTTCTCCGAGACAGCCGCCAAGGACGACAGCATCGCCGGGCGTGACACCGGGCAAGAGACCGATGCGGACACCGACGCCGACACCGACACCGACACCGACACCGACGCCGACACCGACGTCTATACCGAGGTCAGCATCGAAGAGGTCCAGGGCGGGCTGGTGAAGCCCGGAGCAATGGTGCGGTTGACAGAGGTGATCGTCGTAGGAGCCCAGCTGGCGGACGGCTTCCACGTCGTGACGCCGGACGCCAGCGCGCCGTTGTCCGGGATCTGGGTGCGGCACGCCAGAGATGACCAGGCAAAGCTCGCGCAGGGTGACCTCGTCACCATCACCGGCGAGGTCGTCGAAGAGCTCGACGCAACGGTGCCCGACCAAGGGGACGGTGGCCTCACCCTGGTCGAAACGGACGCGGACGTGGCTGTCGGGGGCACCGCCGAGCTTCCCCCGGCGCTTGCTCTGTCGAGCGATATCATAGCCGACCTCGACGCCTGCGAACCCTACGAAGGGATGCTCGTGGTGTTGGACGACCCCTGGGTCTCCCAGGGCGGCGAAGGCTCCTGGACCGCAGACGACCGGGTACCGGTTGGCCCGCTCTACCACTCCAGCACGGCCCTCACGGGTGCGACCCTGGAGGCGCTGGTCGGCTTGTTGTGGTACGAAAAGGGCCGCTTCGTGGTCTCGCCGCGCGACGAGGGCGACCTTCAGGGGTACGAGCCCCTTCTCGATGACTGTGGCGAGGCTCTGTGCGTCGGGGCCCTCTCCAGCGGCCAGTTCGTCATCAGCGAGGTGATGAACGATCCCGAGGCAGTGTGGGACGATCTCGGCGAGTGGTTCGAGATCTACAATCCGCTCGACGACGCCATCGACCTTCGCGGTCTGGAGGTATCCGACGACGATGGGGAGGGATTCGTCGTGGTCGACTCGGTGGTGGTGGGCGCGAGAGACTGGGGCGTGCTCGCGACCGAGTCCGACCAAGCCCGCAACGGAGGTGTCGAGACCGACTACACCTACTCCTTCGCGAGCTTCTCCCTCTCCAACGGGACCGACGAGATTGTCCTGGCGCATGGTGGAGTCGAGATTGATCGATTGGCCTGGGACGACGGCGTTACCTTCCCAGACCCATCGGGGGCCTCCATGGTCCTCGACCCGGACCACCTCGACGCAGGCAGCAACGATGATGGCGCCCTTTGGTGCACCTCGAGCACACCCTATGGCGACGGCGACTCGGGCACGCCCGGTGCTGCCAACGAACCCTGCGGCGACTGAGTCCACAACCGATACACCGCAGCTCGCTGGCCCCTGGTCCGCAGAGCCGCGGCACCTCGAGGAGTAGCCATGCAGGCCTTCCAGGAACGGATGTACGAGCTCATCGTGCGGACCTCCACAACGCTGTCCGACGACGCCATGACCGCGATGGCCCGCGGGCGTGCCGCCGAGAGCGTGGGTACTCGAAACGCCATCGCCAACGCCGCGATTGCCATCAACCTGGACATGGCGCGACGTGGGGTGGCACCCGTATGCCAGGACACCGGCATGCCCACCTTCGTCCTGCAGCACCCCGTCGGCTTCGACACCCTCGAGGCAGCAGAGCATATCGAGCTCGCACTTCGGCGCGCCACGGCCGAAGGGCTGTTGAGACCCAACTCGGTCGACTCGGTCTCGGGGGCAAACCAAGGTAACGAGGGAACGCTCTACCCGGTCGTCAAGTTCGAGGCCTGGCGCGAGAACAAGCTCCATGTCAGCCTCACCCTCAAGGGCGGAGGCAGCGAGAACATGGCAGCCCAGTATTCGCTGCCAGCAACCCTCGCCGGCCTGGGCAAGGCAGGCCGCGACATGGACGGGGTTCGGAAGTGCATCCTCCACGCGCTGTACAACGCCCAAGGCAAGGGTTGCTCACCCGGCTTCCTCGGGGTTGGAATCGGTGGAGATCGGGCCGGCAGCTTCGAGCTGGCAAAAAAGCAGCTCCTGCGATCCCTGGACGACACCAACGCCGACCCGGTCATGGCTCGGCTCGAAGACACCATCATGGAGCAGGGCAACACGCTGGGCATCGGTACACTAGGGTTCGGAGGCGAGGTCACGGTGCTGTCCTGCAAGGTTGGGAAGCGCAACCGCCTACCCGCCAGCTTCTTCGTCTCCGTGGCCTACAACTGCTGGGCCTTCAGGCGCCACGCGCTGACCTTGTCACTCGATAGCTTCGAAAACCTCGGGTGGGACTACCTGCGCGAAGACGCACCCACCAGCCTGCTCAGGCCCGGCGAAGAGGGCGGTCTAGGGGGCGAGGGCGCCCAGGTCATCCGTCTTCGCACGCCTCTGGGCGAGGCGCAGGTCCGCGACCTGAAGGTCGGAGACGTGGTGCTGGTCTCCGGCATGATCCACACCGGCCGGGACACCTTTCACCACCACCACCTGGATCACGACTCCCCCGTGGACATCGAAGGTGGTGTCATCTACCACTGCGGTCCGGTCATGCTCGAGGAAAACGGAGCATGGTCCGTCAAGGCCGCGGGGCCCACCACGTCCATCCGGGAGGAGCCCTACCAAGCCGACATCATGAAGAAGTTCGGCCTGCGTGCGATCATCGGCAAGGGCGGCATGGGACCCAAGACCTTGGCTGGGCTTGCCGAACACGGCGGTGTCTACCTCAACGCGGTCGGCGGTGCCGCCCAGTATTGCGCTGAGTGCGTGCTGAACGTCCCCGGAGTGCACTACCTCGAAGATTGGGGCGTGCCCGAGGCGATGTGGCACTTCGAGGTCGAGGACTTTCCCTGCTTCGTCACCATGGACGCCCACGGCAACAGCCTTCATGCAGACGTGGACAGGAGCAGCTTCGAGAAGCTGCGGGCGCTAGCCGACAAGAGCCTCTAGCCAGCCTTAGTTGTCCTTGAGGTTCCGGCACCACTCAGCCTGGTAGTCTCCGGACAGCGTACCTTCGTCGAAGCCCACGTCGAAGATGCCCATGGCGAGCTTGTTATCCTCGAGCGCGTCCACCTCGAGGTTGCCCTCACGGCCGCGGTATTCGCTGAAGGCGCCGTTGGACTGTGTGATGAACTTGGCCGTGACCGAGGACTCGCCCGCCAGGTTGAAGACCCCTTCGTACACGTCGGGGTCGGAGAACGCGAACTGTAGCAGCTCGAAGTCGAAGTCCGTGACGGCTTCGCCCTGGCTGTAGTGACGCGTGACCCACGACACCTCGAGGCAGTCCAGCGCGACGTCCGCGACGATGATGAACGGCCCTCCATACATGATGGTGTTGACGTCCGACAAGCCCTTTCCGCTCACCTCGCCCTCGACGGTGGCGTAGGGACCAGCACAGCCGATGGTGAGCAGGGTGAGGACGGTCGGGATAGCGTGCGTTGTCATGGCCACCTCCGGTTCCCTGTCTAACCGCTTCCCAGGCTGGGCCAAGGGCCTCGCGCTCATGGCCTCCGTGGCCTGCTTGGCGGCCACCTGCCGGGAAGCGGGCGTCGTCCAGCCCACGGCCCGTTTCGCGCCCGTCCCTGCCGTGAAAGCGCCACATCCCTCTGCGCCAGCGGGCTCCGTGGTCGGGGGGTATTTCCAGGACGGTAGCTACCCCATCGGGGTTCCCGTGCCCGAGGGTTGGGTCGCTCACCCAGGGGAAGCTCAGGCTCCTCTGCGCGTCGTGCTGGAGCATGTCTCTACCCAGGCCACTCTCGGGGTCTGGGTATTCCACGAATCCCCAACGGCGCCCCGGCCCCTCGCAGGCTGCACTTGGACATTCTCGGACGTTGGCGCCCACGAGACACTGCGCACCACCAGCACCAGCGAGATCGCCACCTGTGTCCCCACCGACCCCGACTCTCCTCTCGTGCTCGGTACCTACCTGGTGCGCGAAGCCCTGGCGTTTCACTTCGAGCTCGAGGTTCCCCCCGGCCGCCTGCTTCAAGGTCGGCGGGCGGTGGAGCCCCTGCTGCAGGGGGTGAGGTTCTACTGAGCGGTCAGGCGATGCGCTTGCGACGGGCCACCAGACCGGCCCCCAGTGCCAGGAAGAACCAGGGAAGGCGCCTGGGCACACCCGAGCCGGTGCAGCCGCCGCTGCAACCGCCGCCCGTGTCACAGCCGCCGTCCTCGTCGCAGCCACCTTCGTAAGTGACAGGGCCCATGTTGGCGTACATGCCCAGCCAGTCACCGGCCGCACCGGAGGCCGCGGCATCCAGCGAGGTGAGGCCCAGGCCCTCGAAGGCCGGGAGGTTGAAGACCAGCCCGCTGAGCTGGTCACCCACCACCGTATCGAGGATGGTCTGCAGCAAGCCACCGAAGTTCTCTAGCACCAGCTCCTCCGCCCCGGCGGTCAGCTCGCAGGAGGTGACGGTGGGGACGATGTTCTCGGGCCCGAGCGCGAGATCGATGGCCATCTCGCCGGTCGTGCCGTCGAGGTTCAGATCGGCCCCGACGTCCGCTTGGAGGTCGAGGGAGAGCACCCGCGCGCGACGGGAATCGACGTCGGCGAAGAAATCGAGCCCCAACTCGTGCACCGCGAGATCTACGTCGTGGTCACCCTCGAGGTTGGCCATGGGCTGCTCTTCTGGCCTGGTGATGATGGCCATGTCCGCGCTCTCGGGGAAGAGCAGGTCGAAGGGACCCTCGTCGTCGGAACCGTCGAGAATGCCCAGGATGGAGGTGGACATTGGGAACTGCTCGAAGTTCTCGTCGATGGTGTAGCAGAGCACCCCGCCGCGCCAGATGGCGTACATGACCTGGTTGAGCATGTCGTCGCTGGCCAACAATCCTACGTGGTAGCTGGGGGAGATGCTCGAGGGGAGCTCGCCCATTGCGGGGGGGTCGCTGTCGGTCATGGGGCTGCCGCCCGGATCGTAGGCCTCGATGCACTCTGCCGCAGGCGTGCTGTCGAAGGAGCCCTGCATGATCAGGCGCAGGCCGTCGGGGGTGATGTCGATGTCACGGGGCGAGAGCATCATGTCGACCAGCACGCCGTTGATGTCCAGCTGGTCTTGGATGGTGGCCTGGGCGAAGGCGTCCTCGATCATGGTCTCGATGTCGCCTGCCGCGTCGGTGATGGCGTCCTGAATGGCATCGTCGGCGAAGCCGAGGATGAGGTCGTAGAGGGAGAGCCCGAACCAGTTCAAGACGGTCTCGAGGTCGCCGATGGAGCAGTCCTCGAGCTGGATGTCTTCGGACGCCAGGTCGTAGGTGACGTCCATGCTGCCCAGGGTGGCGTCGAGCGCGTAGGTGCCGTCTCCCTGGTCCACCACGTCGAGCATCAACTCGATGGAGACCCAGGCGGGGAAGGGCTCGACATGCCCATGGCAGGTGTCCGACAGCACCCACAAGATCTCGTAGTACATGTCGAAGGGATCCGAGGAGTCGTTGAGCCAGACCATGAGGTCGACGTCGAGGGAGAGCAGTCCGTTCTGGGGGGTGATGGAGGCATCCGTGATGCTCAGGCTCGCCCAGGCTCCGGACAGCGAGTACTCGTAGATGCTGCCGTCGTCGCTCATGTCCGGGATCTCGAAGGACGTCGGGATCAGGGCGGGGATGAGATCACCCACGGCGTCGAGACCCTGGTCCGTGACGTCGACGACCGCTGCCTCTTCGATCACGGCGCCGGGCTCGTGCAGGGTCGCCCAGACTGGGCTGGCGGGCAGGGAAGAAGCGAGGACAAACGGGATCATGGAACGCACGAGGACCTCCGCCTTCGGTGCAACGGGTGGGGCATTCTACTGGCTCGAGCCGGCGCCCGCAATGACGTGCCAGTCAGGCTCTCGGGGCGGTGTCGGGAGGTTCCGGGTCCTCCAGACCGAGCCGGCGACGCCAAGCCCACCCACCCAGGAACACCAGGAAGGTGGTGGGGACACCCGGAAGGTCGTCGGGCTGGCAGCCACATGGGCCGCCGCCTCGGATCGCCGGTTCCACGTCGCAGGCATCCCCGATACCGTCGATGTCCGTGTCCGTTTGATCGGCGTTCGCGTCGTCAGGGCAGTTGTCGCAGGCATCGCCGAGGCCATCCGCGTCCGCGTCGTCCCACCCGGTCGTGTCGTCGTGCACGCAGGGATCGCAGACATCGCCGATGCCGTCCTCGTCGATGTCCACCTGGGAGACATTGCCCAGGTCCGGGCAGTTGTCACAGGCGTCTCCGTAGCCGTCTGCGTCGATGTCCTGCTGTGACGGATCGTAGGCCTTGGGGCAGATGTCACAGGCGTCCCCGACGTCGTCCGCGTCGCTGTCGGACTGTTGATCGTTGTAGTCGAAGACGCAGTTGTCGCAGGCATCACCGATGGTGTCATCGTCCGTGTCGGTCTGCTCGTAGTTGAAGTCATCGGGGCAGTTGTCGCAGACGTCCCCCACGCCATCCTCGTCCTCGTCCTCCTGCTCCTCGTTGATGATGTCCGGGCAGTTGTCGCAGACATCTCCCACGGTGTCACCTACCGTGTCGCCGTCCTCGTCCAACTCGCGGTCGCTCTGGTCCTCGTTGGCCATCGTGGGGCAGTTGTCGCAGACATCCCCGTAGCTGTCCGTGTCGCTGTTTTCCTGATCCGGGTTGGCGTCGTACGGACAGTTGTCGCAGACATCTCCGAGCAGGTCGTTGTCGTAGTCGGCTTGGTCCTGGTTGTAGATTTCGGGGCAGTTGTCGCAGGGGTCGCCCGCGTCGTCGCAGTCCCAGTCCTCCTGCATGGGGTTGTAGTGTTCCCCGCAGTTGTCGCAGGTGATCATCACGATGCGGTCGGGGTAGCCATCCTCGCCGACGATCTCGACCTCGCCGAAGCCGAACAGATCCTCGTCTTCGTCCAGCGCGTAGGCGTAGACCAGGTACGAGCAACCGAAAGACGTGTAGTCGTAGTAGTAGTCGGCGTTCGGGTAGGGGTCGCCGTCGACGTCGACGTTGCCCGAACATTGGGAGTTGTCGAGGTCCACCGGTTCTTCTTCGGAGACATCGATGTAGTTGCAGTTGAGATCCTGGTCGATCTCGGCTTGGCAGTCGGTGCCAACGTGGGCCAGGGCCGTCGTGGCTGCAAGGGCCAATGCGAGGATCATGGCTCCTCCGAGGGCGATGTCGCCCCTTCATCTTCTTCTTCGTCGAAGGTCGCACGGAAGGTGCTGGCGTCGGGAATGATCTCCGCTGGAGCCGGCTCGTCCACGTACTCCTCGAGGAGGATGGGGTGGGCTTCGGCGGACAACAGCTTGGCGCCAGCGGGTGGCTCGGGGATGCGCTCCCCGTTCCAGGGCAGCACGATCATGTCGGCGCCGTAGTCGGGGGCCACGTCCAGGTAGTCCCGCACCTTGACGATGTGGAACTCTACCCGGCGGCTGCGCGCCAGTGAGGCTTCATCCTGGCCCGGCATGACCGGCACGGTCTCTCCCAAGCCCCTGTAGCCGAGCCGCTGGGGCCGGACGCCCGAGCTCAGCAAGGACTCGTAGACCGATATCGCCCGATCGTTGGACAGGTCGTAGTTGTGGCGATCGCTGCCCTCTTCGCTGGCGTGGCCCTCGATGATGAGCAGCTCGATCTGAGGGTATTCGGTCAGGACTCGGGCCACCGCCTCGAGGGTGGTGACGGACTCCAGGAGGAGTATCGCGGTGTCCACCTCGAACCGCAGTGGCTCGCGGATGACGATCTGACCGCGGTGCACCTGGGCCAGTTCGCCTCTCTCCCACTTCACCGGCGCACGCTGGTCGGGCAGATCCTCGCTGACCTCCACGATGGCCTGGCGCTGGGCCGGCACCTCGACGACCACGGGTGTCGGCTCCCTCTGGACTCGGGGCGGAGGGACGTAGCGTGTGACCGCCAGCAGCATCCGGAAGTCGGCTGCGCCGTAGCCGTGGTTGATGGCCGTGCCAGCGATCACGTCCACGCTCATCGAGGCTGGTGCCAGCCAGCGGGCCCCGGCCTTGAGCTCGACGGGGTTCTCGGCGCCCGTCCGCATCATGTTGTCGAAACCGTGACGCGATGTTGCCTCGGCCAGTGCGCTCCACTGGGCGGAGATGGGGACACGTGCCCCCAAGCCCAGGGTCAGCTCGGAGGCCAAGGCAAAGTCGCGGTCGGTCTCGAGGGTTGGGCGCACCAGCATGCCCACGTTGCTCAGCAGGCGCACGAGCTTCAGGTCCAGCTCGGCGAGGAGGGTAGGGGCGTAGCGCGCCGCGCTTTCCGAGACCCAGCTCTCCTTGGTGCCGAGGGGCAGCCAGAGGTCGAGCCGGGGCCCAAAGGCGAAGCGCTCACCTCGGATCATCGCCAGCTTGGCGAACAGACCCAGGTCGCCCAGGGCCAGCTGGTGCTCCGGAGCCACCGAGGGTTCGTCCCCCCCGTCCATCAGGACCGCGGACCAGCGACCGCCGAGGGCGACGCGACCCGCCAAGGGATAGCCGGCCACCAGGTGCAGGCTGTTGCGCGTAGCGATGGCCGCACCCGCGGGCTGCGTGTTCTCGAAGTACTCGAGGGGCAGGTGTTCGAGCTGCCAGGCGCCACCACCGATGAAGGCTCCGTCAGGGGAGACCCGTGGGCTGTCCACGGCCAGCAGCGACTGCGGAAGCAGGACCGGATGGACCAGCTGCGTGTCCAGAGATCGCTCGACCGCCAGGGCGGGGGAGGGCCCAAACAATCCTAGGGCGACACATGAAAGAGTCAGTCCACAACGGCGTCCAGGACGCAATGCTGGGACGCTCTGGGTACAAACGGTGCTGGTCAAGTGGAGCCTTCTATCTATGGTAGACGGGGGCTGAGTGCAGCGTGGCGGGCAGGCGTGCGGCCTGGACCTCGCCACTCGCAATCCAGTCGCTCAAGGCCTCGAGACCCAGGCGGTGGGCTTCGGTGATGTCCTCGACATCGTACTCATAGCCATCGGTTGCCGGGGAGACGTGGATGAATCCAGCCACCAGATCGCGCTCGGACTCGTAGGTGGCGTAGTACATCAGCTCGTAAAAGACGTAGTTGCAGAGGTAGGTGCCCGCGTCGTCGGAGAGGAGGGTGGCATAGCCCGCCTCTTCCATGGCCGTGGTCATCTCGGCCTGGGGGAGCGTGTCGTACAGCTCGTCCGGACCGTCCTCGACGATGGGGAGGTTGTATTTCGAGACGTCATTGTTGTCGGTGCCCCACTGGAGGTTTTGTGCGCGGCTCTCGAAGCGCATGGCGTCGGTCCCCGCCTGCCCTGTCGATATGACGACCGAGGGATCCAACGCCACGATCTCCTCGTGGAGCACGTCCCAGGCGTCGCCCCAGACGACGGGGAGCTCGACCACCCGTAGGTCGAGACCGGCCAGCAGCTCTTCCTGAAAGGTCCACAACGCCTCTATGGAGGGGTTGGTGTCGTTGCCGCCAAAGGGCTCGTAGCCGGAAAGGAGTGCGACCGGCGGGATGGTCAACTCGTAGCTTCCCGCCGCCTCGAGGCCGCGTGGCCCCGAAAAGCCGATCTCGAACTCGTACAGACCCGAGCTCTCCGGAGTCCCGCTCAACCGACCGTCGGTGGTCAACTCCAAACCTAGCGGTATCGCGCCACCGGTCAACGACCATTCGCCCTCTTCGTCTCCGTCCGCAACGGTCTCGTCGTATTCGAACCCCACCCGTCCGGCGGGCAGGACCCAGCCCAGCTCCAGGTCGGCATCAGCGCGACAGCCCGACAGGACTGGCAATGCGAGCATCCAGGAGGGAGGGCGGAGCATCGGGTGACCTCGGGGTGGGGCGGCCATGATACCGGTCGTCAGGGGTCGACCACCACCTCGAAGGTGTCGAGATCGAGGGCGAGCTGATCACGTTCTTCGGGTGAGAGGGTCATCGTTCCGCCAATGGCCACCAACCCCGGGGCCACCTCGAGTGACCTGTCGGCCGAGCGAACGAAGATGCGCTCGTGACGGTTGGGCGCACGATAGCAGAATGGGCAACGGGGCATGCGTGGGTTGAGGGCCACCAGGTAGAAATCCTGGGCCTCGTAGGGGTCTCCCAGGGCGTACATGTAGCCCTGGATTTCCTGATGGTTGCCGTCGAGCGCAGTCAGCACAGCCGGGGCATCTCCGCTGGTCCACGTGTGCAGGGCTTCGAAGATGGCGGCCGACTCGGCATCCAGCGGCCGCGAGACCCCCTCCACCCCGTGTCGTGCCATCATCTGCTCGGCCCAGACGAAGATGGCGAGCGGGATCAGGAACCGCAGACTCCAGCGCAGATACGAGCGGGATGCCGAGCCCGAGCCAGCGGTAGCCGCCAAGGCCTCGGCCACCTGCAGATGGTACGCGGCCAAGGCGGGCTGCAAGCCCACCAGGAGCAGGACCACCAACCCGCCAGCGAGCCACGCGATCACGCTAGCGGACAACAGCACCACCGTGGCATCCAGACCCATCTCGTGACGGAGGACGCGCTCCGCAGCACCAGCCAGGACCTCGGCCACCGCCATGCTACCGACCGCCCCGCACAGGATCACACCCAAGGTGGCCAGGGCCACGATGCCCAGCACCTGGACGCGCCTGGCCCCCAAGACGCGCAACACCGCGACCTCGCGGGACTGGGCGAGGGCGGATCCGTACACGGACATCAGCAAGGAAAGGAAGGTCACCAACACTACGCCACCCACCAGAAGCCGGAGCAGGCGCGCTCCACCAGCCAGCCGGTCGGTGATGCGGCGCAGTGTCTGGCCCGTCAAGGCGACCTCGAGGTCGGGTTCGGCCTGCAGGTCGTCTTGTAGGGCGAGCAATGCGTCGTCGTCGACAGGACGGAGGAGGATGGAGGAGACGAGTGACGGTGATGGAGCTCGTGCAGCGGAGTCGTGTTCGTGTTCGTGTTCGTGTTCGTGCTGCTGTTCGTGGCTCTGGAGGATCGCGTGGAACGGGCAAAGAAGCGTGCCGTCAAGGTCCGAGCGCGTAGGGGCCAGGATGCCCACGACCTTCAAGCTGCCCGGCTCGACGATGACACCGGCGTGCTGGTGCTCGATCTCCACCGTGTCGCCAACCTCGAGCCCCAAGGTGAGCGACGCGTCACTGCCCAGCACCACCTCGGACAACCCGTCGGCGAAGACACGCCCATCCATCAGCGGGAAACGCTCCCGGGGCTCCAGGTAGGCGGGAGAGGTGCCCAACAGAGCATGGCCCTGGACCGAGTGGCCCGCCAAGAGAGGCACGGCCAGCTCGACGCGGGGGTCGGAAGCGAGACGCTCCCAGACCGCTACGGGTACACCCGCGTCGAGGTCCTGCAAGCGAGTGAGCGAGCCCAGTACGAGCGGGATGGCGCCAGACTTCGGCCCCACCACCACGGGATAGCGCCCGGCCATCGCACTCACCGCACCCCTGGTGGCGTCTCCCACCGCTGCGGTGGCGAGCATCAGCCCCAGTCCCAAGGCGAGCACGACCACCGTCACCAGGTGATGCAAGCCGCGGGCCTGCACCAGCCGCCAGGCGATCCACCAGGACCTCACGGCGCGCCCCGCTCGTCAACGCTCGGAGCCGGCTTTCGCAGCTCCAGCAGCCCGTCGGGTTCGAGGCGCTCCGACCGGTGCGTTGCGACCAACACGGTCAACCCATGCTCCGTGACCAGCTGACGGAACAAGGCGATCAGCTGGTTGGAGGCTGCCCGATCCAGGCTGGCCAGCGGCTCGTCGGCCAACAGCAGGGGCGGGCGATTGGCCACGGCCCGAGCCAGGGCCACGCGCTGACGTTCACCTCCGGACAGCGCCGCCGGAAGGTGGCGCGCGCGGTGCTCCACGCCGAACCGCGCGAGCAGTTCACTGGCACGCTCCCGCTGTTTCCGGACCGAGCGCCCCGCAAAGAGCTGCCCCGCCATGACGTTTTCTTCGGCGGTCAAGCAGTCCATGAGCTGGGCACCCTGCAGCAGGTAGCCGACATTGCGCGCCCTGAACCGGTCCAACACCTGTTCTTTCAGACCACCGAGCGCCACTCCTCCGACGCGCAGGACTCCCCGATCCGGTCGCAGCAAGCCCGAGACCAGGTGCAACAGCGTCGTCTTTCCCGTGCCGTTGGCGCCCACCACCGCGTAGAGGGAACCCCGGGGAACGGCGAGTTCCGCGAGCTCCAGAGCGACCACGCGACCACCACCCGGCTTGGGGTAGACTCGACGCAGACCCCGCGCCTCGACCATGAGGTCGCGGGATGGTGCCGCCTGCTCTTCACCGGGCCTGGGCACGACGTCGCCTCCAGCTGCGCCACGAACATAGCACCCCCCCTCCGAAGAGAGCCCACTCATGAGGGAGCGGCTACACTTGGCAGCCGGAGCGCATCCATGCAAGGCCTGGCCTTCATCCCCTACTACCACCTCCCGGTCTGGGACCTCGGCCCCATCCCCATCGATCCCTGGGCCACCCTGGTCTGTATCGGCTTTGTCGTTGGCCTCGAGATCGCCCGCGCCCGTGGCATCCGCATGGGGCTCTCCGTACGCGACGTGGTGGACGGCATCGTGGTCATCGCGGGCGCCGGTTTCCTCGTGGGCCATCTGGTATTCGTGTTGGCGTACTACCCCGAGCGGCTAGAGGAGCAGGGCATCCGCTCCCTGCTCGAGGTCTGGGCAGGCTTCTCGTCCTACGGGGGGTTTCTGGGCGCAGTGCTGGGCACCGTGGTCTTCTACAAGCTCGTCCGCAAGCGCCCCTTCTGGCCCCACGCCGACGCCGTCATGTTCGGCTTCCCCTTCGGCTGGGTCTTTGGCCGCATGGGCTGTGCGGTGGTCCACGACCACATCGGGCGCCCCACCGACTTCTTTCTCGCCGTTGACTTCCCCGAGCTCGGGCCGCGCTTCGAGCTGGGTCTCTACGAGGCCGCGTGGACCCTGGTCATCGCCGTGGCGTTCTGGTGGCTGGGAAGGCGCAACCGTCAACCCGGCTTCTTCGTGGTCACGTGGTGCTTGATGTATGCCCCGGTGCGCTTCGGGCTGGACTTCCTCCGCGCCACCGACCTGAAGGGTTCGGATCCCCACTACTTCGGCCTGACCCCTGGCCAGTGGGGCAGCCTGGCCATGCTCGCAGCGGGCCTCGCCGTCCTGACCTGGATGCGGACGGTGCGACACCGCAATCCCGCGGTCCAGGGCCCCGTTGCACCCATCACCACCCAGGCTTCAGCGCAACAGCAGCGCCAGGCTCTCGACATGTGACGTGAGCGGAAACATGTCGTGCAGCTCTAGCAGGGCCAGTCGGTAACCCTCGGCGAGTGCCTGCTGGACGTCTTTCGCCAGCGCAGGCGGATGGCAAGAGAGCAGCAAGATGGCGCGGGGCCGCGTCGCACAAACCGCCGCCATGGCGGCCCCAGCACCTTTGCGGGGGGGATCGAGCACGGCCACGTCGAAGAAGTGAGCACCCGGTTGGATGCGGTAGGCGTCCCCTCGGATCGCCGTCACGGGTAGACCGGTCCGTACGGCGTTGGCTCGTGCATCGGCCAGTGCACCGGGAGATGATTCCACCAATTCGACGGGAACCCCTCCAGCCGCGATGGGAAAAGCCAGGTTTCCCACGCCGCCGAACAGGTCCAGGACCGCCGCGGGTCGTAGGTCGGTCAGCAGCCCCACCACGCGCTCCACCAGACGCTGATTGACCTCGAGGTTTACCTGAAAGAAGGAAAGTGGACCCACTCCCAGCTCCAGATCCGCTACGTGAAGCCGCAGGCGAGCATCGCCGGCCAGGGTCCGCCCGCCGACGGCGACGCCTCCCCCATCGCCCAGCACGTCCGCCAAGGTCGCACCCAAGGCTCGGGGAACTCGCCGCCCGCCGCGCGCCTCGAGGACCGCTACGACCCTCTGTCCGTCGGTGCGCAGCTCCACGCGGGCCAAAGCCTCTGCAGCTGATGGGTCTTTCACGAGCAGAGCCGTCAGCGCGCGAGCCGCAGCCGCAACCTCGGGGCGAGCCATGGCATCGAGTGGTGGGTCGATGGGAACGTGGCTCCCAGGGGCGTGGTTCACCAGGCGCCCTCCGACACCTACGTTGAGCGCTATCCGCGCTCTGGCACCCAGGCGACGGGGGGAGGGGGAGGGGAAGGGGACCTCGCACCGGATGCCCCGGGCCGAGAGCGCCCGGGTGACACGAGCGTGCTTGTGCGCCAGCTCCTCCTGCGGACCGAGGTGGGCCAGATCGAGGATGCACTGTTCGAGCGCTGCCCCGCTGGCGGCCTGGGTTCCGCGCTTTTTCCGGCGTGCCATGGGACCAGGATAATCGGGCGAGGCCCGTTCCGTCCCAAGCTCTGTCGTTCGTGCTCGGGCGTGATAGGACTCGAGAGTCCGCACGGCCCGAGACCGGTACCCGGGCGCGGCCCAGGGAGCTTGCCATGATCCGCTACGAGACCACCCGCTCGAGACCGGTCGTGTCCCGCGAAGAAGGAGCCATCGTCGGCAAGTTCGACGACTTTCAGTTCGACATCCGCAGCTGGTCCATCTACGGCTACCGCTTGCGCTCCACCAGCATGTTCGGACGTGCCGGAGGCATCCTCGCCGAAGACCTGAACCAAGTCGGCCGGGACGTGGTCTTCATCACCAGCGAGCAACGCGTGCAGTGGACGGGAGGCTGCCGCAATCCGGAGGACGGGCGCGCCTGGGCCTCCCGCTACCTCGGAACCAAGGTCATCTCCCGAGACGGAACCGCCATGGGCGAGGTGGACGACCTGGTGTTCTGCGCACGCAGCGACGCCTTGGTGGCACTCGTTCTTTCCGGCGAGCGCATCGTCGAGCTGGGGCGTCACGTCGCCACGGGCTCGGCCGCGGTGGTCATCGAGGACGCCAGCCTTGCGGTCCCCCTGCCCGAGGAAGACGACCACGAGAATCCCACCGGTTGGTGGAACAACGTGCGAACAGTCTTCCGCAAAAAAGCCACGGCCGAGATCGAGGAACAAGCCGCAGAAGAGGGCGAGGAATAGCGCTCAGCCGACGCCCAGCTGCAACGCTCGGGCCAGGATGTCGGGCGGGTCGGCCATGCCCCCCATGCCTTCATCGCCGCAGGCCAGGCGCTTGCTGACGGGGCCCACCACGCGGAAGCGCCCCAGCTCGTCGAGCCAGCGCATGTTGCGCTGTACCACGGGATTGAGCCACATATGCGTGTTCATGGCCGGCGCCAGCAACACGGGTGTGGCCGCCGGGACCGCCATCAAGAGCGTGGAGACGGCTTCGTCGGCGATACCAGCGGCTAGCTTGCCGATGATGTTGGCCGTAGCCGGCGCAACCACCACCACCTGCGCCCATTGGGCCCAAGCGATGTGGTCGATGTCGCCCGAGGGGTGCTCGCGGAACATGTCCAGATAGACCGGAGAGCCAGCGAGTGCCTGGAACGTGACCGGGTCGACGAAGCGAGTTGCATGGGGGGTCATGGCCACGCGCACATCACAGCCCGCCTTGCGAGCTCGGCTGACCAGGTCGCAGGCCTTGTAGGCAGCGATGCCTCCGGAGACAGCCAGCAAGAGCCTCATCGGACCTCCTCGATGGTGGGGATGTCGTCCTGGACCGCAGACAGCAAGAAGTCTACATAGGTCCAGGCTGCGGAGCTGTCGTCGAAGATCGCGAAGTGCCCATGCTCGGCGTACTGCGCCAGGCCGGTCGTGGCCGTGCCGTCACCGTAGGCTTCCATGTTGCCCGACACGGGGCGCGTGTCGGGGTCCAAGCCCCTTAGGTCGTGGGCATGGGAGTCGCTGACCAGATCTTCGAGCAGGGGAACCCGGCCCGCGGCCGCCAGGGCTTCGGTCGTCTGGTAGGGCGTGTACTGATCGAGCACGCCCTCGCTCATGGCGACATGGACGGGCTGCGAGTCCCAGTCGGGCTCTTGGTGGAACCAGTAGGGGGCGTAGTTGATGGGATCGGTCACGTCGGAGATCCACTGAACCAATGCCAGGATCGGATGAAACGTGTCCAATTCCTCTCCCTCGTCCAGATCGAGGAGGGTCCCCAGCAGCGCCGTGATGTCGACGCCTTCCTGCCGGTGCACGGC
>CAZVHW010000033.1:14828-24333 GCA_964626835.1 uncultured Enterobacterales bacterium | reverse complement strand
AGCCGAAGAGGCCTTGCTCACCTGGTGGGAGCTCGACGGCGGTGTGCCGGATGAAGACGCGGTCGTTGCCGTGGCCATAGGGCTCAAGGTCGCGGGCGAGTTGGATCACGCCTTGGCTCTCCTCGAGCGCGCCCGGGAGTCCTGGACCCACGAGCCCGTGCCTGAATCGATCACCTCGTTGGTGGACCGCATCGGCGTTGAACGCGAGGCATGGCGCCTGGCGGTAGGGGGCACCGTGCCCCTGACCGAGCGACAGCTCCAAGAGCTGGCCCGCGCCCGCCAGCTGTTCACCAAGGGGGCTTTGGAGGATGCCCTCGCGGCGCTGCGCGAGCTCGTCAGCCGTACGCCGCGTTCACCGGAGGTCTGGGCGACCCTCGGCGACGTGCACCTGGCTCGTGGAGCCGTCATGGAAGCCGAGCGGGCGTACGTCGCTGCGACCACGCTGGCACCGGACGAGGCGAGCTACCACGCTCGGTTGGGGACCCTGCTTGCCGAGCGCTACGGTGGCCGGCGCCATCGCGAAGCCATCGTCGAGCTAGGCACCGCGCTGGCCCTGCGAGGCACGTGGGCCGAGCTCCACTACAGGCTCGCCGATGTCCAGCGCGAGGCAGGGCGCTTCGAGGCCGCCACCGATTCCCTGCGCGCCTACCTCACCCTCGAGCCGGCGGGGCACCATGCCGTGCTCGCACGGAGCCGGCTGGACGATCTCGAGCGGCATCGGCCCACGGTAATCGCCGGGCCCAGTGCCAGCGCGGCGGATGCCCAGGTCCCCGATCCGGCGCGTCATGCCTACCGAGTAGCCAGGGTGTACCGGGCTCGAGGAGAGATCGCCCAGGCCCGCCTCGAGGTCGAAAGGGCGCTCGGCATGGCGCCGGACTACCTCGACGCGCTGATGCTGCTCGCGGCGCTCGACTTGGAGGCCGGGGACGAAGCTGGGGCTAGCGCGACCTACCTGCGCTGCCTCGAGGTCTACCCCCACGATCCCAGGCTGTTGCTCGCCCTCGGGGAGCTTCGGCGGTCCGCCTCCGAAGACGACGAAGCCGCGGTGCACTTTCTCGCGGCAGCCCAGGCGGGTGCGCCGGAGGCTTGGTACCTCCTGGCCGACATGGCTGCCGAAGGAGGTCGGCTCCTCGAGGCTCGAAAGCACCTGGACGCCTACTTCCAGGCGAGCACGGGAGGGCTCGCCCACGAACCCGCCCAGGCCCTGCAAGCCCGCGTACAGCGGACCTTGCGCGCTTACCGCGTGTTGGTCTCGGTTGGTCTGTCGTTGTTCGTGCTGGTGGGCTTGGGCCTGTTCGTCCGCAGACGCACGGGGCACGGTCTGCGGACGTTGCTGGAGCGCGAGCCGGCCAGCTACCACGAGGTCGCTCGTTCGTTGTCGGCCATTCGTCACGAGGTCCTCAAGCACAACACCAATCTGCTGGTGTCCGTGGCCCAGCGTCTCGAGCAGGGCGAGCCCCGGGCGGCGCTCTACGCAGCCGAGAGGCTTTTTGGCGAGGGAGACGAGCTGGGCGTGATCTACGCCTTCGAGGGCTATGTGGACGAGCTCGAGCGCGTCGGGCGCCGGCACGGCATGCGGCTCAATCTCCGGGTGCGGGATCCCGTGTTGGCCCCCATGCATCGCGCCATGCGTCGGTTGCAGCGCCTCGAAGGCGCCATGCGCCGTCCCCACCGAGCCGGAGGTCGCAACCTGCCTGGAGAGCTGCGCAGGCTGTCCGAGCAGCTCAACGAGACCGGCTATCGGGCCATCGGCGAGCTCATCCGCGACATGAGCCTTCTCGACGTGCGAGCGGAGTTGTTCACGAAGGTCTACCTGCGCGTCACGGCCGAGCCGGGATTGGAGGGGCAAGCACCCCCCGCCCTCGAGCTCGAGGGCGGGACGCTCTCGGTGCCGGTTCGCATCTTCCGCAAGGACCTCGAGGACATCGCCGCGAACCTCACCCGGAACGCCATCTACGCCATGGTCCAGGAGCTTCCGCCCCAAGGGCGGCGCGTCGGTGTGGCGCTGGTAGAGGAGATGGATCCGGTCACGGGGCTCGAGACTCTCGCCATCCGCTTCAGGGACAACGCACCGCGGCCCTTGACGGATGCCATTCTGCGCGGCTCCCGGATCGAGCGAGGGCTGGGTCTGGCGGCCGACCTGGCGGCGAGGCACCAAGGTGTGATGAATGTCGAGGTGCAACCCGGCGAACAGGCCGAGGGCTGGGTCAAGGCCGTGGTGGTCAGGCTCCCCCGGGCCGAGACAGCCGACGAGGAAGGATCATGAGCAAGCCCGAGCCTGTCGTCCGTGTTCTCGTGGTCGAGGATGGAGAGGAGTACATCCGCAACCTCGGACGCTTCCTCCCCGAGAGCTTCGAGCTCGTGCGCGCCGGAACGGGGGCGCAGGCGCTGGCGCTGACCCTCGGGCGAAGCTTCGACGTCGTGTTTCTGGACATGCGCTTCGATCGGGTCGCGCTGCCCGATCTGCTCGGAGACCTGCGCGCGATTGCGGACCGCTTCAACGGGGATCTCGAGCGCGCTCGGCGTTTTCTCGAAGACAACCAGGGGGCCTACGTCCTGGCCGCGCTGCGGGAACGAGACTGCACCTTACCCGTGGTCTTCAGCCATGACTTTACGGGTGAACCCCGTCGATGGGCCAACCTGAAGCGACGCTATGCACCTCTCGACTATCTCCCGGACAACGCAGGGCCCTCCGAGGTCAGCGACCGGCTGCGGGCCCACGCGGGAAGCTGAGACCCCACCTCCCGGGTTCGGGCATCCTCGGCCGTGGGATTCTCGTTGTCGTACAACCGGTCCGATAGGACAGAGCAGTACCCCTCAGCCCAGGCGGAGCCGCCCGTGCCCAGAACCCGAGCACCCAGCATGCGGCCGAGCCCTGGTTGGGTCGTTCTGGGCCTGCTGCTCCTGCCCGCTCAGGGCGCCCTCGGTGGTGACCGGGAGCCTTCCCGCTGCGTCGCACGCTGGCAAGGCCCGGTAGAGGGCTGCTCTCTGAACGAACCCGTCACCGCCGAAGCGCTGGGTGCCTCCGAAAAGAGCGCGACCAAGAAAGCCATGCTCAACCTGGCCGTGGCGGTCCAGGCCGCTCGGGTGCAGAAGGCGACGACCCTTCCGGCTGGAGCTCGCAGCCTCTTCCTCTCCGGCTCGGAAGCCTGCGCAGAGGTCGTGACCGAGCAAGCCGTGACCAGCTGCTTTCCAGAGGCGCACCTGCGCGGTGCGCGCTACTGCTGGCTCGAGCTCGAGCTGGACCTCTGCCGACAGTCGCAGGGCTTCTTCGTCGAAGGCCGTGCCTGGACCTACGCCGAGACCCAGCGAGAGTCCATCTGTGGCGAGCCGTCGGACGAGCCCTACGAAGATGGCGAGCCCGTGGACTCGCAGCTGGCCACTTGCCAGGCGGAGTGCTGGAACGCCGGGAAGCTAAGCTGCGGGGCGAATCGAGATCGCTAGCGCCTCTCCTCCAGCACCAACCGCATCATGATCTGCCCCTCTCCGATGCCGTACACCTGCTCGCATCCGCTGGCGGGGACGAAGTCGAACTTGTTCTCGTAGAGGTGGCGCGCGCGCTCGTTGTCACAGTCGACGTGGACCACAACGGAACGAACCCGGTGCTCGCGCAGGATGTGCAGGACCTGGTGGAGAAACCAGGAACCGAGGCCGAAGCCGCGCCAGCCCGAGCGGATGGCCTGGTTGACGAGCGCCACCTCGGACGGGTTGTTCCAGGTGCGCACGCACTGGCAGGTGCCGATGACGTGCTCGTCCGCCTCGAGCAGGAAGAGGCGTCCATGGCGCATGGTGCTGCCGGTCGAGAAGCGGGTGACGGTGGGTTCGCTGTAGGTGTTCAGGTCGATGTTGACGACGTCCGAAACCAGCGAGGGATCGGGGTCGAGAACTTCGCGGACGTAGAGCGTGTGCTCCGTCGCGAGCGGACCTCGCACCAGGGAGAAGCGCTTCATGCCTGCCTCGTGCCAGCCGGCGGGTAGACGGGGTGGAGCGCCCCTCATATCAGCTTCGGTGGCTTCGCTCGTGCCCTTGCTGGTGGGCGAAGCCGACGCTACCCATAGGTTCCCCTCGGAGCAGCTGTCTTGGCCATCCACCCACTGGCACACGTGGACCCCGGAGTCGTCATCCAAGGCGACGTGGACATCGGGCCCTTCGCCGTGGTCGGCCCTGCCGTGGTGCTCGCCAGAGACGTCGAACTGGCGCCCCACGCCGTGGTGCTGGGACCCACCACCCTCGGGCCGGGCTGCCGCGTGTTTCCCCACGCGGTGCTGGGCGGCGAGCCCCAGGATCTCAAGTACCGCGGGACTCCCACTCGCTTGGTCGTGGGGGCCGGAAACACCTTCCGCGAGGGCTGCACCGTTCACCGTGGCACCGACTCCATCGGCGGTGGCCGTGGCGAAACCCGCATCGGTGACGGCAACCTGCTCATGGCCCAGAGCCACCTCGCCCACGACGTGGTGATGGGGGATCGCTGCGTGTTGGCCAACTCCGCGGCCGTCGCGGGCCACGCGGTCATCCAGAGCTGCACCATTCTCGGTGGGTTGGTGGGCATCCACCAGCGGGCCAGGGTGGGGCGTCTGGCCATGGTGGGGGCGGGAGCCATGGTCTCTCAGGACGTTCCGCCGTTCTGCATCGCCCAGGGTGACCGAGCGCGGCTGGTGGGCTTGAACCTCGTCGGGCTGCGCCGGGCGGGCGTGAGTCGCGATCTGATCGCCCTGCTCAAGGCCGCCTGGCATGTCTTGGCGGAGCGCGATCTCACGCGCGCGCAGTCCCTCGAGCGGATCCTCGCCCTGGGGCCCGGCGTGCCAGAGCTCGAAGAGCTGGTGGGCTTCGTGAATGAAAGCAAGCGAGGCATCTGCAAGCCAAGGCGTGACAACGGCCGATCCGAGCTGGAGACGTGACATGACGGCTGTGCTGCACGGCGTGGTCCTGGGGTTGGGGCACATGGGGGCCCACCACCTCCGCAAGCTGGCGGCCCGGAGCGACGTTCGCGTCCGGCCCGTGGATCCCCCAAGAGGTCTGGATGGCCCCGTGGGGAGTCCCGACTTTGCCGTGATCGCGGTCCCCACCCGGGTCCACCTCGAAGCCGCGCTGCCGCTGCTCGAAGCTGGCGTGCCCTGCCTGGTGGAGAAGCCCATGGCCGCTTCCCTCGAAGAAGCCAGCAAGCTCGTGGCCTTTCCCCACTGCCTCCCTGGTCACATCGAGCGCTTCAATCCCGTCTTCACGGTCCTGGGCGACACACGACCTCGCTACCTCGAGGCCCAACGCATGGCCCCGCCCACCGGTCGGGGAGGGGACGTGGACGTGGTCCAGGATCTGATGATCCACGACCTCGACCTGGTGCGATGGCTCCTGGGCCATCCCGTGGTCGAGATCCGCTCCATCGGATTGGGGCTTCCCGGGTCGGTCGATCGAGGGCGTCGTGGCGTGGACATCGCCAACCTGCGGCTCGAGACGGCCAACGGTGGCGTAGCCACTCTGACCGCCAGCCGAATCTCCCGAAGGGGCAGCCGGCACATGCGCCTGTTCACCGATCGAGACTACTGGAGCCTCGATCTGGGCGCACGCCGTGTGGAGCGCGTGTGCTGGGCCGACGGGCAGCTCGATGGCCAGGTGGTGCCGGTGCCGGACGTCGATCCCCTGGAAGCCGAGCACACGGCCTTCCTTGCCCACGTCCGGGGAGAGCAACCCTATCCCCTCACCGCCGAGGACGGGCTCGCTGCCGTCGAGCTGGCCCTGCGCGTCTCCCGCAGCCTCGAGCGGAGTCCGCTGGCCGCCGTCTAACGCCAGGACCAGGCGGGATCGGGAGCGGAGAGCTGATACGCGCCTGGGTGGGGTGATCCCCGTGCCAGGGTGAGGCCGCCCACCGGGCGGCCGCTGAACGCTGTGCGCGGGCTGCGCGGGCCATTAGAAGGGAGGGTCGCGCGTGGTCGATCTGCGCGCAGAGGAGAGGCTCATGGCGAGCGAGACCCTGTCGCTGGAGTTCGAGGTCAACGGTGCACAGTGCCAGCTGCGGATTGGGGCCGAAGACCGCCTACTAGACGTGCTCCGCGACCAGCTCGGGCTGACCGGCGCCAAGGAAGGTTGTGGGCGAGGGGAGTGCGGTGCGTGCACTGTGCTGCTCGACGGCACTCCCGTCAACGCCTGCCTGGTCCCCGCTTTCCAAGTGGCCGGCCGCAGCGTGGTCACGGTCGAAGGGCTGGGTCAGCCCGGCGCGCCAGGCCCCGTCCAGGAAGCCTTCGTGCGCCAGGGCGCCGTGCAGTGCGGGTACTGCACCCCCGGCATGGTGGTGGCGGTGGAAGCCATGCGGCGCGAAGGTCTCGAGCCCGACGAAGACCTCGTCCGGGAGCGCCTCTCGGGCAACACGTGTCGCTGCACCGGCTACGCGCAGATCGTCGATGCGGCCACCGAAGTGCTGGCCCGTGCAGGGGAGCCCCAGGGCATCGTGTCTTCCTCGCCGCCCTACCGGGTAGGGCAGTCGGCCTGGAGAGTGGACGCCGAGGACAAGGCCGCGGGCTGCTGCCGCTACACCGCCGACCTTCCCATCCCCGACGGCTGCTTGCACGGCGTGACCGTGCGCGCCGAGCACGTCCACGCGCGCATCACCGCGCTGCACACCCAGGCCGCCCTCGAGGTGCCGGGTGTGGTCCGTGTGCTCACTTGGCGAGACGTGCCGGGCGAGCTGCACTACGGCAACGCGGTGAACGACCAGCCCGTCTTCGCCAAGGACGTGGTCCGTTTCTGGGGAGAGGCGGTGGCCCTGGTGCTGGCGGAAGACGTCGAAGCGGCGCGGGCTGGAGCCGCCTTGGTCCAGCTGGAAGTCGAGCCACTGGAGCGTGTGGTCACCCCCCAGCGTGCCCTCGAGCCAGACGCTCCTCAGCTGCACCCCGACGGCAACCTGCCTGTGGAACAACACCTGCTGCGGGGCGATCCCACCGTGGCCCTCGAGCAGGCTCCGGTTGTGCTCGAGCGCACCTACACCACCGGCGCCCAGGAGCACCTCTACATCGAGCCCGAAGCCGCCCTGGCGGTGCCCGACGAAGACGGCGGTGTCACCCTGCGGGCACCTTCCCAGAACGTCTTCTTCGACCGCCACCACGTCTGCCGCACCACGGGCCTGCACCGCAAGAAGGTCCGCGTCATCCAGCAAGATACGGGCGCGGCCTTCGGTGGCCGCGAAGACATCTACGCCCAGATCCATGCCGTGCTCGGCGTCCTGCACACCGGCCGGCCGTGCCGCATCGTCTGGTCCCGGCAGGAGACCCAGGTCTGCAGCACCAAGCGCCACCCCGGCACGGTCGTCATCAAGGGCGGCGTGGACTGGACCGGCCGCGTCATCGCGCTGGACATCGACGTGCTCTTCGACACCGGGGCCTACGCCTCCTGGGCGCCCAACATCGCGCGCAAGGCGCTGGTCCACGCCGCGGGCCCCTACGACATCGAAAACGTCGCGGTCCGGGTCCGCAGCGCCTACACCAACAACGGCATCTCGGGTGCGTTTCGCGGCTTCGGCGCGCCCCAGGTGGCGTTCGCGGGCGAGAGCTTCATGGACGAGCTGGCCGAAGCCATCCAGATGGATCCGGTGCAGCTGCGGCGCATCAACCACCTGGCCGTGGGCAAGACCACCGCCACCCAGCAGACCATCACGGGCAGCTGCGGCTTGCAGGCTTGCCTGGACCGCGCCCTGCGCGAGGCGGACTACCAGGCCGAACGGCGGGAAACACCCCCGCCCTGGATCCTCGAGGGTCGCGGCATCTCGACGATTCACTACGGCATCGGCTACGGCAACGCCATTCGCGACATCGGCTCGGCGATCGTGGAGCTCACAGCTCGAGGTGGCTTCCAGGTGCGCTGCGGCGCCATCGACTACGGCCAGGGTGCCGTCACGGTGTTCACGCAGATCGCGGGCCAGGTGTTGGGAGTCTCGGGTGAAAAGCTCGAGGTCATCACGGGCCGCTCCGAGGACACCCCCGACTCAGGCTCCACGGTGGCTTCTCGACAGACCTACGTGTCAGGAGAAGCGGTGCGCCAGGCTGCCGACCGCCTGCTGGGCAAGCTGTTGGCTTTCGCGGCGCAGCGGCACCTGCAACGAGAAGCCGGGTTGCTGCTGTCAGACCGAGGCGTGATCAACGCTCGAGGCCACGTGCTCTGCACCCTCCCAGAGCTTCACGCGGCCTGCGTCGAGGCCGGCGAGCGCACCCGCAGCCAGGCGCGCTTCAAGGCCAGCACCACCAAGCTCGACCTCGAGACGGGGGCTGGCGATGCCTACTGGCCCTACGCCTTCGCGGTGCATGTCGCCGACGTCCAGGTGGACGAGCGCACCGGCCAGGTGCGGCTGGTGTCGCTGGTGGCTGCCCACGACGTGGGCAAGGCCATCAACCCCCGCCAGGTCGAGGGGCAGATCACCGGCGGTGCCACCCAGGGCCTGGGCTTCGCTCTGCTCGAGGAGCACCGCTGGGTCGACGGCGTGCCCGTCACCCGAAACATGGACACCTACCGGGCCCCCGGGCCCTGCGACGTCCCGCTCATCTCGCCGATCATCGTCGAAGATCCCGAGCCCAGCGGCCCGTTTGGCGCCAAGGGCGTAGGCGAGCCGGTGCTGGTGGCCGTGGCCCCGGCGGTGGCCAACGCGGTGGCCAAGGCGGTGGGCCGGCGTGTGCGCGACCTGCCTCTGCGCCCCGAGAGGGTGCTCGCTGCCATCATGGACGCCAGGGAAGAGGTGACCTCATGAGCCGCGTCTTCCAGCCCGACAGCTTCCAACAGGCCGCCCTGCTGCTTGCCGAACACGGAGCCAGCGCGCGCGTCATCGCGGGCGGTACCGATACCATCACCCGCCTGCAGGACGGCATGGCGCCCCCCGCAGTGTGGGTGGACCTTTCGTGTGTCGGCGGAGCCGCCAAGGGCATCGCCGTCCAGGACGCTTGGCTCGAGCTGGGTGCCCTGGTGGACTTCGAGAGCCTGGCGCGCAGCGGGGTGGTGGCGATGGCGCTGCCCGCCCTGCACCAGGCCGCGTCGGTGATGGGTTCCCTCCAGATCCGCTCTCGAGGAACCCTGGGCGGCAACCTCTGCAACGCCTCGCCGGCTGGCGACTCCATCCCGCCCTTGATGGTCGCGGGGGCCCAGCTGGTCCTGGTGTCCGCCACGGGCGAGCGGTGCCTGGCCATCGAGGACTTCTTCGTGGGTCCGGGCCACACGCGCCTCGAGCCGGGTGAGCTGGTAGTGGGCGTTCGTTGTCCCGCGATCCCCGGTACGCGCTCGGGCTTCGCCCGGGTCGGCGCGCGCGCCCACCACGTCATCACCAAGGCGTCGGCGGCCCTGGCTTGCCGGATCGAGGGCGGCGTGCTGCGCGACGTTCGTTTTGCGCTTGGAGCCGTGGCTCCCACGGTCATCCGTGCCCCGCGGGTCGAGGCCCTTCTCGAGGGGCAGGCACCCACGGCCGAGGTGGTCTCCGCGGCCGGGGACGCGTCGGCCCACACCGCCCAGCCCATCGACGACGTGCGATCGACGA
>CAZVHW010000033.1:7592-14818 GCA_964626835.1 uncultured Enterobacterales bacterium | reverse complement strand
CCGGGACGCCTGCCGTAGCCTGGTGGGGATCCTGCTCACCGACATGGGGTTGGCCTGAACACGTGGCAGGGGTAGTGGCGCTCCTCGCTGCGGTGGCCGGCCGCCCCCGGGTCGGGTTCACGTCCCGCTGCTGCCGGAACGTAGGTCCGATCTCCCTGGGCGCCCGGTGCGGCCCGCGGTCTCGTGGCCGGTTCAGCGATCACCCGGTCCGTGTTCGGCCGTCCCCCTCCGCTCCTCCCTTCCTCGCGGGGTCGGCACTCAGGCCATGAACACGTCTGCGACCACGTCCGGCCCTCGGCTCGGCCCCTTGGGCCGACCGGCGCTGCCGCGCCTGCCTCCGGCGCCAACGGTCCACCGGACCGTTGGCCCACGACCATGCAACAAGGCGCGTCATTCTCCCGGGGCTGCGGCAAGCCTCGCACGAACGACGCGCATTCCGCGTCATTCTCCCGGGGCTGCGGCAAGCCTCGCACGAACGACTCGCATTCCACGGACGCGACCAAGGAGCCGCGGTGCTGCCGCTCCTCGCTGCGGTGGCCGGCCGCCCCCGGGCCGGGTTTGCGTCGTGCTGCTGCCGGAACGCAGGTCCGATCTCCCTGGGCGCCCGGTGCGGCCCGCGGTCTCGGCGGTCCAGCGGTCATCCGGCTCGGATTGACGACGAGCTCGCGCAGGAAGGAGCCCAGCAGGTTCCGTCCCAGCTCCCCAGGTCCGTCTCCGAACAGCTCCGAGCTGACGACGATGACCTCCTTCGTGTTGTTTGTCTTCTCGTGTTGACGACGGCGTGGTGTTCCTTGGCATGACGGTCCTCACCACCAACCAACCAGCACCTCGCCTCCCAAGCGGAGCGCTGCCACGAGGATCAGCGCAGCGAGCAACAGGCGCAGGGTGTGCACCTGCAGGCGACGACTGACGAAGGCGCCCAGGCGCGCGGCGGGCAGAACGGCCAGCACCACGGGTATGGTCAGCAGCCACTCGATCTGACCGGTGGCGGCCTTGGCCATCACTCCGGCGGCGGACGAGGCAGCCACGATACCCAGGTTGCTGCCGATGGCGATGCGGGTAGGCACCCGCAACGCTGCGGTCATCATCGGGATGAGCAGGAACGAGCCCCCTTGACCCACCATGCCGCTCAGCAGCCCCACCATGGCCGCCACTGCGGCCGCCCGGGGCCAGCTGAAGCGAAGCCGGTTCACGTCCGGCGCATCCAGGTCGTCCCGATGCCGACGAAGCATCAGCAGCCCCGCCACCAATGCCAGGACAGCGAAGACCATCAACAGCGCCTCGGCCGGCAGCCAGGCGGAGGCCGCCCCACCCACTGCGGCTGCCACGAAGATGCTCGTCCCCATCACCCACACCAGGCGCCAGGACACGAAGCGATAGCGTCGATGGGACAGTGCTCCGGCCAGGCAACCCAGGAGGCTCTGCACGATGGTCAAGCCCGCCACGGTGTGCATGGACAGCGGCTCCAGGCCGAGCAAGGGCGGGCCGAAGAGCAGCAGCGGCGCCATGATGATGCCACCACCGATGCCCAGCAGCCCCGACAGAAAACCGGAGAGCAGGGCCAACAGGCCGATGACGAGGAGCAGCTCCACGGCCCTACCGCACCGTGACCAAAGCCTCGCCTTCCACGATCTCGCCGATGACGGTAGCCACCGCCACTCCGGCGCTGTGCACGGCGGCCAGCGCTGCTGGTGCCT
This sequence comes from uncultured Enterobacterales bacterium, assembly GCA_964626835.1. Lineage (GTDB taxonomy): Bacteria > Myxococcota_A > UBA796 > UBA796 > JAFGLY01 > CALDOK01. The sequence goes on along the minus strand of CAZVHW010000033.1, from coordinate 13,121 downwards.
GGGCAGCGGGCAGCGCGATCAGCAGACCGCCGGAGGTCTGGGGATCGAAGAACAACTCCTCGGGGTAGGGAAGCTTCCCCGCCTTCATCCGGAGGTGACCCGCGCTCATGGCCCGGTTGCCGAAGTTGGAGCCGGTCTTCACGCCCTTTCGGCACATGTCCGCAGCGCCCGGGTAGAGGGGAAGCGCGTCGGCGTCCAGCACAACACCTGCCCCCGCGCCCAGGGCCACTTCCAGTAGGTGTCCGACGATACCGAAGCCCGTGATGTCGGTGCAGGCGTGCACCTCGAACTCGAGCGCGGCCAGCATCGCGGCGCCGTTGAGGGAGGCGACGGTGGGCAGCACGAAGTCCACGATGTCCGCCATCTGCATCTTGCCGTCGCGCACCGCGTTGAAGATCACGCCACTGCCGATGGGTTTGGTGAGGATCAACGCGTCGCCGGGCCGGGCGCCTGCGTTGGTGATGACGCGCTTCGGGTGCACGACGCCGTCTACGCACAAGCCGTACTTGGGCTCGTCGTCATTCACCGTGTGACCGCCTACCAGGCTGGCCCCAGCCTCCATCACCTTTTCGGCGCCGCCACGCAGGATGTCGTGCAGCAGGCCCATGTCCAGGAGCTTGGAGGGGAACATGACCAGGTTCAGCGCCGTGGTGGGCCGACCACCCATGGAGTACACATCGGAGATGGCGTTGGCAGCGGCGATCTGACCGAACCACCAGGGGTCGTCCACCGGCGGCGTGATGAAGTCCACCGTGCTGATCACGGCGATCTCGTCGCTCAGTTGGTACACCGCGGCGTCGTCGGCGGTCTCGTAGCCCACCAGCAGCCTGGAGTCGGTGGGGGTGGGTAGTCCTTTCAGGGCGTCCGACAAGACCGTCGGCGCGATCTTGGCCGCTCAACCGCAGGTACGGGCCAGGCCAGTGAGGGTCTTCTTTCCAGACGGTGCCATGGGGAGCTCCAGTCGAGCTTGGAGGATGGTGAAGATTGTCCGCGCCTGGCGGCATACGTCAAGCGTATCGTACGCATGAATACAATGCGGAATACGTATGAGTGGAATGGACCGGGCCGAGACGCTCCTTCGAACCAACCACGCGTTCCCCTCGACGCGGCTACGCCCGCATCCCCAACTCCACCAGCTCTCCTGGCACCGGCGCTTCGATCTCGCAGGGCGTTCCCAGTGCTCCCTTCGGTAGCTCCAGCCGCCAGGCGTGCAGGCAGAGCCGAGGAGCCATGGCGGCCACGGATGGCGGCGCGTACCAGGGGTCGCCCAGCATGGGCCAGCCAAGGTGGGCACAGTGCACGCGCAGCTGGTGGGTGCGGCCGGTGATGGGCTCGAGCTCGATCAGGCTGGTGCCCGAGCTGCGGGCGAGGACGCGGTAGCGGCTGAGGGACGATCGCCCATCTGCAGCGACCATCTTCCGGCTCGGGGGCCCGTGGGGGTCCTTTCCGATGGGCGCGTCGATCTCGCCCTCGTCGTTGGGTGGTTCGCCGGCAACCAGGGCCAGGTAGCGCTTGCGCACGCCGCCTCCCGCCCACAGTGCGGACAGCTCCCGCCGAGCACGCTTGGTCTCACCCAGTACCACCACCCCCGAGCAGTGCTTGTCCAGCCTGTGCACGGGATCGACGGCGTCCCGGCTGCCCAAGAGCACGCGAACCATGTCCGGCAGGGTGCCCGCCAGGCGGTGGCGCGCGGCTTGGCAGTGAATCCCGGCGGGCTTGTCGATGGCTACGAGGCCCCCACGCCGAACCAAGAGCGCCGAAGCGGGCAGGGGAGGGGGCTCGCCCTCGGGCGGATCCGCCCACCAGACCTGCAGGACATCCCCCCGCCGCACCTTTCGCGATGCCGTGCGGACGCGGCGTTTGCCCAGGTAGATCCCGCCTCGCTGCAGACAGCGGCGGGCCTCGCCCCGGGACCAGCCCATCAGGGCCGCGATCGCCCGGTCGAGGCGTTCACCGACCAGCCCATCCGGGACCGTGTGTCGCGCGTTGTGGATCAAGCCTGTCCTATAGATCGAAGTAGATGGCGAACCCGGGGTTTTCTTTCAGGCGACAGTCTTGTCGAAGAGTCCTACGGCCATGGTGCCTCCTGCGGTGGTGGTCGTGGGTCGAGTTCGCGTATCACGGCGTCTTCGGGGGGCGCGTCGTCCCGCGAGTCGAAGCGCAATGCACGCTGAATCGACCGCATCGGACAGACCGTGTAGGCTGTCCGAGACGTTCTCATGGAGAGATCATGATTTCCGCGCTCCTGCTCGTCGGGCTCGCCGTGGCCCAGGATGCCGTCGATGTTCCGGTCCCCACCTCGGAGCTGGACTCTGCCGCAGAGCTGGCGCCTTGTCCCGAGCCGGTGCCCTGTCCCGAAGCGGAGCCCTGTCCGGACCACTCCTCGTCCGACGACCTGCTCGAGAGCCTGCTGCTGCTGCTGTCCAGCGAAACGGGCGAGGTGGCGGCTCAGCGGCTCGGTGAGCTGGGCGATCCCAGGGCGATCCCACCCCTGGTTCACACGGCCCGCACGCGCCGCGTCCCCGTGGCCCAGGCCGCATGTCACGCCCTGGCCGCCTACCCCGACGCGCTCCCTGCCCTCCGAATCCTGGTGACCGACGATGCGGTGCGCGTGGTGGTGCGCCAGACCGCGGTCGAGGCCCTGGGCACCATGGGCAGCGAGCCAGCAGCCGACGCGCTGGTCGGTCTGATGCAGGAAGACCTCCCCCGCGACGTGCGTGAGAGCATCCTGGACACCGTTCGAGTCCGTTATCCCCACCGCCTGGACGAGCTGCAAGGCGAGGTGACCCAGCGGGGCACGGGTTGGCTCATGGCAGGCGGCGCTGGCGCTCTGGGCTACAGCCTGGCCAGCGTGGGCTATTTCGGGCAGGCCAACCTCGAGGGCCTGGGTGGGGTCACCGGCGCCGCCGCCGGCGGATCCCTGGGCTTCGTGGTGGGCCGGCGTATGCCCATCGAAGCCGGAGACGCCGCGTTCTTGAGTTCCTCGGTCATGGTGGGCACCGGCAGCGGTGTGCTCCTCGGGTGCGCTGTTGGTGGGGACACGGCCTGCTGGACCGGCGGCTTGCTGGGCGAAGTCGGCGGCTTCGGGCTGGGTGCCGCGCTCATGGAGCGCCACCAGGGTACCCAGGTGGACACGGTAGAGGCGCTGGTGATCACCACCGCTACCACCGTCAGCCTCGGAACCGGGGTGAGCTACGTTGCGGGCCGCAACAGGGGCTGGGGACCTTCGGACAGGAACGCCCGCTATCAGGCCACCCAGCTGGCCACCGGGCTGGGGCTGGCTGGCGGACTGGCGGCAGGGCACGTGGTCGCTCCCCACGTGCAGCTCAGCGGGAGCGACATTGGCCACATGACCCTCGGAGGCGTCTGGGGCGGCTTCACGGGTGGGCTCGCCCTCGGTAGGGACTCCGATGGCATGTCGGTCCCCATGGGTGCTGGCCTGGGTGTCCTCGGAGGCTACGCGTTGGCCAACCCGATGGAGCTCGGCGGCGACGCGGTCTTCACCGGCTATTCGGGCATGGCGTACGGCTCCATGGTGGGCCTGGGCGGCGGCTTGCTGTTCGGCGAGGTCTTCGAGTTCGGGCCGGACACGGGCGAAACCCTCCTCAAGAGCGTCGTCTGGGTCGGAGGCAGCGCGGGCATGGGGTTGGGATCCTACCTGGCCTGGAGGAACCCCGCCGCCATCCGCGGCAACGACGTGGTGTTCACCGTGCTGGGCACGGGCTGGGCCTCGTGGCAGACCACCGGTTGGTGGGACCTGCTCGATGGCTCGGATGAGACCCTGGGCCTGAACTTCCTGGTGCCAGCCGTGGTGGGGTCCGCCTCGGCGCTGGCCTCGCCCCGAATCGACATCGGTGTGGGGGACACCCTGAGCGCCTCCTCGCTGGGTCTGTGGGGCGCCTACCTGGGCGTGGCTGGAGCGGTGCTGGGCGATGCCAGCGAAGACGACACCTGGATGGCCGCCCTGATCGCCTCGGACGTCGGGCTGGGAGCGGGCGTGCTGCTCATGTCCCCCGTGGTCGATGCCTCCCCCGTGGTGGTGGGCATGGCCGATGCCGGGGGCGTCCTGGGAGCCACCACCGGTGCGGTGGTCGTGGCCCTGGTCTTCACCGAAGCCGATCCCATCATCGTGGCGTCCTTGGTCGGCGCGGGCGTCGGTGCGGTCGGTGGCGGCCTGGCGGGCCGCGCCCTCGAACGAAAGGACGCGGCACGCCACGCACGCTTCCTGCTACCCCGTCCCCGCCTGCGCCTCCCGGGAGAGTGGTCCCTCGCCCCCACCACGGTCACCGACGGGGACATCGTCGCCTATGGCGCCGGGCTGAAGGTCACGGGCTGGTAGGATCGGCTGCGCGGGCTTCGAGCTTCCTGCGGGCGTATTCGAGCAGGCCCCCAGCCTGGCGGATGGCCAGGATCTCGGGTGGGAGGGTGGGGAAGCCGTACACCCTGCCCGCGACGGTGATCTCCCCCGCGTTCAGATCGTGGCTGACCTGGTCGCCTTCGCGGTAGTGCTCCACGGCTTCGGGACACTCGATGAGCAGCAGGCCCTGGTTGATGGAGGCCCGATAGAAGATCCGCGCGAAGGAGCAGCCGACGACGGCCGCGATCCCAACCCCCCTCAGACCCAAGGCGGGTTGCTCGCGGCTGGAACCGCAGCCGAAGTTGCGGCCCACGAACAGCACGTCGCCCGCCTGGACCTGCCCGGCGAAGCTGGGATCGAGGTCTTCGAGCAGGTGAGGGCGGATCTCGTCCAGCGTGCTGCAGGTGTAGGTGTACTTGCCCGGGAAGAGCTTGTCGGTGTTGATGTCGTCGCCGTATTTCCAGACACGCATGGTTAGTACTCCTCGGGTGACGTGATGACTCCGTGGAGGGCCGAGGCGGCCACGGTCGCCGGTGAGGCGAGCACGATCTCCGCGTCGCGGCAGCCCATGCGACCCTCGAAGTTCCGGTTGGCGGTGGACAAGCACCGTTCGCCGGGGGCGAGGACCCCCTGGTGGGCGCCCAGGCACGGACCGCAACCCGGAGGAAGCAGGGTGGCACCCGCCTCGAGCAGATCCTGGACGTAGCCCTTCTCGATGGCGGCCAGGAGCACGGCGCGGCTGGCGGGCAGCACCAGGAAGCGGACATCGGCGTGAACCCGCTTGCCACGCAGGATGTGCGCGGCGGTGCGTAGGTCCGAGAGGCGCCCGTTGGTGCAGGTCCCGAGCAGGCATTGGTGGATGGGTTCGCCCAGGTGTTCCGTGACCGGGGCGATGTTGTCCACGGTGTGAGGCATGGCCAGCACGGGCTCGATCTTGTCCAGGCGCAGCACGACGCGGCGGGAGTACGCAGCGTCGTCATCGGCCCAGACGGGATCGTAACGGTAGCGCCGTACTCCGTTGGACGAAAGCCAGGACTCGGTGATCTCGTCGACGGGGAAGGCGGCCACCTTGGCACCCATCTCCACGCCCATGTTGGCGATGGTGATGCGGTCGTCCATGGGGATGCGGTCCAGCGCGGGGCCATCGAACTCCACCGCCATGTAGTTGGCAC
>CAZVHW010000033.1:0-7582 GCA_964626835.1 uncultured Enterobacterales bacterium | reverse complement strand
CCGTCCGCACCCAGCTTGCCGATGATGGTGAGCACCAGGTCCTTGGCGCAGACCCGTGGCCTGAAGTTGCCTTCGAGCACCACGCGGATGGTGGGCGGGACCCTCAGCCAGGTCTCTCCGGTCAGGATCAGCGCAGCAGCCTCGGTGCGGTCGATACCCGTCGCGAAGGTCCCTACCGCCCCGTAGGAGCAGGTGTGGGAGTCCGAGCCCACCACGACGGTGCCGGGAAGGGCCAGCCCTCGCTCCATGACCACTTGGTGGCAGATGCCTTCCCCCACGTCGAAGAAGTGGCGTAGGCCGTGTTTTTCCACGAAGGCGCGGATCTGTTGGTGCGCCGTGGCGGTCTTTTCGTTGGCGGCCGGGGCCACGTGGTCGAGCACGATCACGTTCAGGTCGGGGTTCACGACACCATAGCTGTCGAGCTCGGGCCCGATCTTTCCGACGATGGCGGCCGTGTTGTCGTGGGTCAGCAGGTGGGTCGGGCGCACCATCACGATCTCGCCCGCCTTTGTGGAGGCCTTGCCCGCGGTGCGTGCGAGGATCTTCTCGGCGAAGGTCATGCCCATGATTCTGCTCCGGGAAAACGGGTCTCGAGGACGGAATACCCGCTCGAAGGTCCTTGTCCCTATTCGGCGGGCGCGCCCTCGCCACCTGCGCCAGGGCAGCTTTCCGTCCTCTGTGCGACAACTTGCCTCGAAGCTGCCCTATGTCAGCTCCGGGATCTAGTGCCGCCGCCCGGAGGTCCCTAGCCGGGGACTTCCAGGCGCGTGCACTATGTCTTGACCGGGCGCCCGAGTTGGGTCTCCACGGACCGGATCTTCTGCTGCAGCCTTCCCGAGCGGCCCTTGCGCCAGTCACAGCGGATGTTCACGGAGATACGGCCGCAGTCTTCGCTCATGCGCTGGTGGCAGGCGCGCACCACCGCGAAGACCTCGTCCCATTCACCCTCGATGATGGTGCCCATGGGGGTGAGCTGGTACGGAAGGCCGCTCTTGTCGATGATGTCCAGCGAACGGGCCACATACTTCGACAAGCTCTCGCCCTTGTCGATGGGGGACATGCTGAACTCGAGCAGAACCATGGGTTTCTCCGTGCTGGACGTTACATCAGAGGGTATCCGTCTCCGGACCCTGGCGAGAGCGGATAAAATCATCCGACCCCTGTGTGCTCTGCGAGCGATCTGTCGATGCCGTTCCTGTTTCAGAAGGCGCGCCGCCTGCTACCCATCACGGTCAAGAGCGATTCTGGCCTGGCAGAGGGCGAGATCTGGTTCCTCGATGGCGAGATTGTCACCTTCTGGTGCAAGGAACAGCTGCGCGCGGCTTCGAAGTACGAGATGCGGGCCGATGTCAAGACGCTGGGTCGAAACGTGGACCTCATCGTCGAGGTCGTCGAGATCATGCCGGGCCGAGAAGCGGGCGTGAGCTCTGGCTACCTCCATCAAGGGGGGTTCATCACCCTCGAAGATGGCGACGAGCAGCGCCTGGCCAAGCGCTTCTGGCAGATCAACCCCGAACACGCGCCGAGCGATCTGGCGACGGAACGCCCGAACCGTCCGGTTGGCTCGCCCACCGGCCCTGGACGCTCACCCGAGTCAGCCGTGCCGGAGCGGCCCAGGCGCAGGCTGCGTCGGTCGAGTCAGGGTGGGGCTACCTCCGGGGGCGGCCGTAAGCTCATCCCTGGCCAGCGCCGTCGGCTGCGCGGAGAGCAGACCGAAGCCGGGACTCCCCAGCCACCACTGGACCGTGCCCAGCGCGTGGTGGCCGACGTCGGTCCCGGCGATCCCATCAGCCTCATGGTGCGCTACGAGCATCGGGAGGTCATGCAGGCGGACGCGGTGCTCCAAGGCGACACGCTCTGGCTGTTCATCGCCCCTCACCCCTTGCTCTGGCCTGGGCAGCAGGACTCCCTCTTTCTGCAGCTACCTGCAGGACACGTGGTGCAAACCCGGGGTGATGTCGCAGACGCCATCCGCAGCCACTGCTTGCTGCGCGCCCCCCACCTCCACGCCTCCCTCGTGGCCAACATCCAGGCGGCCCTGGGCGCCTAGGCGCTCGCAGCTACCACACGCCTGGCAGCAGCCTCCAGCGTGTGTCGTCGCGGTACTCGCACCACGCGGCGCTCCTCGCCAACAGGCGTTCTTCGGCCTGAATGCGAAGGAGTACGAAGGGCACTGCCAGCGCCACGGTCCAGAACCAGGCCAGCGGCGCGGCCAGGGTGCAGGCCGACACCATGATCAGCTCGCCGAGGTAGGCCGGGTGGCGAATCCATCGGTAGGGTCCGGTCCGGGTCACGCCGCGGAGCGCCGGTAGGATGGCGAAGTCGTCGCCCAGGAAACCCAGCGACACCAAGACCAACACGGTGCCCACGACGAAGAGGCCCTGGGCCCCTGGTGGCCACAGGCTGGGCGGTCCGGCGCCGGCCAGTGCCAGCCCCGAGATGACCAGGGCGGGCAGGGCGGCGAGTAGCTGCGACCGGGAACCGAGCCTGCCCAGCGGGCGCCGTCGGATCACCAGCCAGCCCACCAGGAGGTGAAGGGCGGAGATGCAGAGGCGCACGACGGTGAACCGGTCCTCTGCCGGTGCGTGTAGCGGGCCCAGAATCGCCCAGCTCCAGACCGACAGCCCGAGCAGCCAGTCGAAGCTGCGCTCCGCTGAAGGCAAGGACGACAGCGGCCTAGTAGATCCAGAACGGCCAGTCGAAGACGTAGGAGAGGATGTTCACACCCACCAGGATGCCGATGAACACGAGCCAGCCGATGGCGCCGCGGCCTTCTGCCATGTTGACCTCCTTCACCCGAGAGACCGCAGGTCGGCGGTCGCCAAGGTAATAGAATATGATCGGGTGCGGGGGCGTTGTCAAGGGAACCCCACTCCCGCCATCGCGGCCGCTGGCGGCGCTGCCCGTGGCGATGCATCGCGCGTTCCTTGCCACGCCCCCCACCGCACCGATACGGAGCCACGGAGCCCGCTCTCCCTGCACGTGGAGGTGCCGTGAACTGCCACCTGCTCGCGACGGGCACGCGTATCGAGCCCTTCCGCGATCCCATCGGTGACACCCCCGTCGCCAACCGGGCCTTGTCGGCGTGGCAACAACGCGTGGCCGAGACCTGCGGCCTCGACTCGGTTGCAGCCGACCAACCCGTTCAGGGGCCCTGTATCGTCTGGGCCGATGACCTCTTCGTCACGCGCTCCATGCTGCGAGCGTTCCTGGACGCCGTCGACCAAGCTCCACCCGTGCGCCCCGCGGCCTTGAGGATCGAAGCTTCGGCGCTGCTGGCACAGTGCGCCGCCCTGCAAGACCTCGACCTCGAGCCGGTGGACGACGACCACGCCAGCGCTACGCTGCCGCTTTGGTATCTGCCCGCCGGCCACCAGGGCCCCCCGCCCGCCGCGGAGTCTTGCCAGCCCCTGGTGGTCCAGCCCCGAGAACGGCTGGAGCGCATCCCGGTGCCCGAACAGTGGTTCGGCACCTCGGAGCTCCTGGTTCCGCTGACCACCCAGGCCGCCATGCGCCTGCGCCACTGGTCCCATGTCATCGCGGTCAACCGCCTGGCCTGGGCCCTGGACTACCTGGACCGCCCTCGCTGGCGCCAGGTGGCCACGCTGATCTGGGCGGTGCTGCGGGCGGGCATCCCCACGCGCCGGCGTGTGTTGCGCACCATCAGCCGCATCGGGCCCGGCTGCGACATCCACCCCACCGCGGTCATCGAAGGCTCCATCCTCGAGCCGGGGGTCCGGGTGGGACCCTTCGCGGTCGTGCGTTTTTCGCGGGTTGGCGCCGGCAGTTGGATCCAGGACCATGGCAAGGTCACCCTCTGCGTGCTGGGCGCCGGCAGCCTGGTCTCGTCAGGCTCCACGGTGAACTTCTGCGTCACCTACCCCGGGGCCTCGGCTTCCCAGCACCTCATGCAGCTGTCGGTGCTCGGCCGGCGTGCCATCACCACCGGCGGCGGGTTCATGATGGACATGCGCTTCGATCGCGAAGTGGGCGTGCTCCACGATGGCCGCGTGCAGAGCTCGGGCAGCCGCTTCCTGGGCTGCGCCGTGGGCCACGACGCCATCCTGGGCACGGGCTTCTGGCTGGCCCCGGGCAGGGCTGTCCCCAACGGCGCCACGGTGGTGAGGCACCCGGACCAGATCGTGCGACGGCTTCCCCTCGAGGTCGAGCCCGGGACCGTGCTGGTACCGAGCGCCGGCGGGCTGGTCCCGCTGGTGACCCCCGAGGCCGGCGAGAGCTGATCATCCCCGAGCCGTTTTCTTCTCGCAGCCAGGCGAGTGTGGGTTAATCCTGCCGCGGCAGGACTGGAGGCCAGCGTGAGTACCGTTCGACGAAGGCCCAAGGGAACGCCCCGACGCAAGCGGGACGAAGATCCCGACATCATCGCCGTGCTCGATCAGATCTCGGTGCTAACCCCTCGCGAGCAGGCCCTGAAGGGGTTGCTCCAGCAGCTGCTGCGCGACGAGCAGCTCGAGCTGGCGGAAGGCACCGATCTCGAGCAACTCGTGATCAAGCTCACCGAGGCCGTCGGAGATACCCGCGGCACTGCGCGCAAGGCCGCCATCATCTCGGCCTGGCTGCTCGACCAAGAACAGGTCGAGGACCTCTACATCGACGACGAAGACCTCGAGCGCGTCATCGCATCGCGCTGACATCGAGCGCCCGGTCCTCGTCACCGAGGGGCACCTGCGGTGGGGCCTGAACCTTCCTTGGGATAGGAGTCGGGGTCCCCAGCGGGTGCCTTGCGCTGCGGCAAACAGGAGATGGCATGAACACCTTCGACCTCGTGGTGATCGGAGCGGGCCCTGGTGGCTATGTGGCGGCCATTCGCGCGTCGCAGCTGGGCATGCGGGTGGCCCTGGTGGAGCGACGCGCCACCTTGGGCGGCACCTGCCTCAACATCGGCTGCGTGCCCTCCAAGGCGCTGCTCCAGTCCAGCCACCTCTTCCACCAGGTAGCCCACGATGCAGCCGGGCACGGTGTGGTGGTGCCCCCCCCCCAGCTCGACCTGCCCGTCATGCTCGCTCGCAAGCAACGAGTGGTGGACGAGGTGGTGGGCGGTCTCGGCCTGCTCATGAAGAAGAACCGAGTCACGGTCTTCAAAGGCCACGGCACCCTCGAGAGCGGCCACAGGGTCCGGGTGACCACCGACGAAGGCGACCAGCACCTCTCCGGCCACCACCTCGTGCTCGCCACGGGCTCCCAGCCCGTTCAGCTGCCCTTCCTGCCCTTCGACGGGCAGCGGGTGGTCTCCTCGACCGAAGCCCTGGCCTTCGAGGCCGTACCCGAGCACCTGGTGGTCGTGGGAGCGGGTGCCGTGGGCCTCGAGCTGGGCTCGGTGTGGCTGCGCCTGGGCGCCCGGGTCACCGTGCTCGAGATGTTGCCCACCATCACGCCCTTCGCCGACAAGATGGCCTCGCGCATGCTCCAACGGTCCCTGAAAAAACAAGGAATGAACATCCTGCTCGACGCGCGGGTGACCGGTGCCGAGCGGTCCGGCGGTGGGGTCGAGCTGGCCTATCGCGACAAGAAAGACAAGCCCCGAACCGTCGCCTGCGACAAGGTCTTGGTGGCCGTGGGCCGCAAGCCCTTCACCGATGGGCTGGGCCTCGAGCAGGTGGGCATCGCCCAGGACGAGCGCGGTCGGGTCGTCATCGACGACGACTGTCAGACCGAGGTCGCTGGCGTCTACGCCATCGGCGATCTCGTGCGGGGCCCCATGCTGGCCCACAAGGCCGAGGACGAAGCGGTGGCGCTGGTGGAGCGCCTCGCCGGGCTGCCCGGACACGTGGACTACGACACCATCCCATCGGTGGTCTACACCGAGCCGGAGCTGGCATCGGTGGGCATCACCGAGGCCCAGGCCAAGGAGCGGGGCACCCCCGTCAAGGTGGGCCGCTTCTACTTCGAGGCCAATGCCCGGGCCAAGGCACTGGGCATGGACGACGGCCTGGTCAAGCTCATCGCCCACGCCGAGACCGATCGTCTGTTGGGTGCCCACATGGTCGGCCCGGGTGTGTCCGAGCTGATACACGAGTGCGTGGTCTGCATGGCGATGGAGGGATCGGCCGAGGACCTGGCGCTGACCTGCCACGCGCACCCCACCCTGAGCGAGGCGGTCAAGGAAGCTGCCCTTGCCGTGGACGGCCGGTCCGTCCACGGCGGCTAGGAGTACCCGTGGAGCTCTCGGTCCCCACCAACTGGGACGACGACCTGCTGGACTCGCTCCAGGGTTTCCCGGTCGGCGATCTGTATGGACAGCCAGACGACTCCCCCACCGGCGGCGGCCGTCCCCGCTATCTCCAGGACCGGGTTGGCAAGAAGCGGGTGGCCGCCCACCTGCGCAAGATCCGCGACTCCGGTTGGGGATTTACGGCCTTGCTGAACGCCCCGTGTCTGGACAACCGGGAATACCAGAGTTCGTTCCGGCGGAGCCTGATGGACTGGGTCGGGTGGATGCGAGGGGCGGGCGCCACGGGCGTCACGGTCACGGTGCCGCTGCTGGCCGAAGCCATCAAGCAGCGCTACCCCGACCTGCGGGTCAAGGTCTCGGTCATCGCCCACGTCGGCACCGTACCTCGCGCCCAGGCTTGGCGAGCGCTCGGCGTGGACGAGATCGCCGTGGACTTCAACGCCAACCGCGACCTCCGCCGGCTCGAGGCCCTGCGGGGGGCCGTGGATTGCGATCTGTCCCTGCTGGTCAACGACCTCTGCCTGCTCGACTGCCCCTTCCGGCACTACCACTACAACCTCGTGGGGCACGCCTCCCAGGCTGATCATCCCACGGACGGCTTCGTGGTCGACTACTGCTTCCTGCGCTGTCATCGACGCAAGGTGCAGCAGCCCTTCGAGCTGCTGCGAAGCCCGTGGATCCGCCCCGAGGATCTGGGCGCCTACGAAGCCATCGGCTACCGCCGCTTCAAGCTCGCCGGCCGCACCAAGAGCACCCCCGCCATCCTGCGCATGGTCCGCGCCTACGCCAGCCGCGGCTATCAGGGCAACCTGCTCGATCTGCTCGAGGGCACGTCCCGCGACACCAGCACGGTCTCGTTTTCAGCTCTGCGGGCCCTGATGGACGTGGCGCCCTCGCTGCTGGGGAAAGGTCTGGCTGCCTTGGGACGAGTGCCGGCCGGCACACCCACGCCCGGCCCAGCCCACTTCGCCACGCTGCTGGCCAGGCTGCCGTCTCGCGCACGCGAAGATCTGCTGGCGGCCTATGTCGAGCTGATGCGAATGTCCGAGGCCGTCGTGATCGACAACCAGCAGCTCGATGGCTTCCTCGAAGGGTTCGCCGCGCGTCGCTGCGGGGAAGACTGCGGAAGCTGTGACCACTGCGAACGTTATGCCGCCCGGTCGATCACCGTGGACCGAGCGCGGGTCGATGCAATCGCGGAGCGCCTGGACCGGGTGCTCCGGGGTGTCATCTCAGGATCGAGTTTGCCGCGTTAGTCGCGGATGCTCGGCGCCAGGGACCACAGCCCCCGAGCGAGCTGGGATGCTCCGATGGAGCGGATGTGGACCAGCTGGCGCAGACCCATGCGCGGTCGGAGGTAGAAACGCGCCGTGGCTTGTTTCAGGGCGC
>CAZVHW010000032.1:10498-24363 GCA_964626835.1 uncultured Enterobacterales bacterium | reverse complement strand
TGGTCTCGACGAAGTTGCAGTAGGGGTGCACGTGCAGGCCAATCTCGTCGTCGAAGTCGCCCACCATGCCCAGCAACCAGTCCACCAGGTCGGAGGCATGCTCGGCGGTGACCTCGGGATCGGTGAAGGTGTAGGGCCCCACGAAGTGGGTCATCTTCATGGCCGGGTGGTTGGCGTGCAGCTCTTCCTGCCGCTCGAGCCAGGACTCTTCTTTGTAGGACACGTCCCAGTCGTTGGTCACCAGCACGTAGTAGGGGTGACTGCGCTGCAGGTAGATCTGCGCGAAGGCCGTGTTCTCGCCCGTGGCGGCCAGGATCAGCTCGTGCTCGCCCGACCCGACATCGGTGATGTCGGCGTCGACGACCTGCTCGGTCGAGGCGTCCCAGCTGCCCCAATGCCGACCGTCGATCCAGAGATCGACGCCCTGTGCACCGTCGGGGGGGCTGACGGTGAGGGCCAGCGCGTCGTCGCCCACCGTGAGGGCATTGCCCACGAGGTACCACTCCTGAAAAGCGAGCACGTGCCGTGAGCTGTCCAGGTCGTCGGGTACCTCCGGCGGGCCCGGGGTGGCACTGTCGTCCCCGCCTGCCGGGCAGCCGGGCAGGGCGATGAGTGACAGGAAGGAAATTGGTAGGATGGCATTCTTCATGCCAGCCGTTCTATCCGCTGACCGAGCGGTAGGAGACTCCCATCGCCGCGACCCGCCCACTCAGCCTGCTGGCCCTCCTGCTCCTCGTCGGCTGCGGCGAGGCGCCACCTCCCCCGCCCGCACCGAAGCCCGCGCCCGTCACGTCCCCAGACGCCCCCGCTGAGTCGGCCGACGACGCTACGCCCTCGGACGCCGAGAACCCAGGCACGGCCAAGCTCCCCCACACCGTCGCCGAAGCGGTGGACGAATTGATCTCGACGCTCGACCCCGAGAGCCTGGACATGCTGCGCACCATGCCCAAGGACGACCTCGTTCAGTACCACCATGGCTGGGGCACCGATATCCGCAACGTGTACGGCTTGTGGGGGGGCAACCCCGAGCTGATGGCATCCTGTGGCCGCCGCCACCCCGACGACTGCTCCATGGTCATCATGGAGGCGGTGTGGGACAGCGTGCACGAGCAGATGGATCCCTAGCCGAGCATCTCCACCGCGTTCTCGTAGATCCAGGCATCCAGGCCGGCATCGATCCCCACCACCCCGGGCTGCTCGAGCCCGAGGGCCTGGGCGCCCGCCGCGAACAGCAGGCAGTGGGTCGCCTGGATGGCCGCCAGGGGCAGGCACTCCAACCGACCATCGAAGTTCACTGGGAATCCAGCGTTCAGGAAAGTGCAGCGCCTGCCGCGCTCGAAAGCCAGCTCGATGGGCGCGTGGATACCGGCAGCCAGCGTGCGCTCACGGTCGAGGATCTCGATCTCGTCGTCCGCCCAACGATCCGCCAACTCGACGAAGCCGGCGCGGTTGAACTCCACCGCGGCCGAGGAGCCGCTGGCGAGCACGGCGCCGTCAGCCAACAGCTCGCGCTGCTGGAGGGCGAAAGAGGCGTAGCCGGTACAGCCCAGGACGATCTCGTAAGCCTTGGTGTCGTCCAACCGGGGGAGCCCGTGGCACCGCTCCACGGCATCCGCGCGGGCCCTGGCCTCGACGCTCTGGTCGACCACATCGATGGTCGCACCTCTCGCGCGCTCCAGGATCCGTTTCACGCAGGCGGCACCAACCGTGCCATGGCCGATCACGCCCACCACTCGCGCCGTACGGAGGCGTTCCCCGAGGGCACGGGTGAGTGCGCGCGCGACGGCGGCGCCGATGAAAGGCCCCTCGAACTCGGTCTTGGTCCTGCAGCGAGCGACGGTGACGACTCGAAGCCCCAGCTTGCGCACCACCTCGCTCCCCTCGCGCTGAAGGTAGCGATGCCCCCGTGTGGTCTGCTCCACGACCGCGGCGCCGGAGAAACGCCTCGCCAACTCCGGATCGTCCACCAGCGCTCGCCGCAGGAAACGAACGAAGTAGGCGCCATCGTCCACCACGAGCAGGGACGGCGCCCCCCGGCGCTCGGCGAGCCGGCGCACCACCGCCCGCACGCGGTGGGCCTGGGCAGGGCCGTAGGGAGCGAGCGGATCGTCGAACGACTCGGCGAGCTGGTCCCGGACGCAACCCAGGTCGACCAGGGCCTCGTGGGCGACGCTGTTGGTCGAGTACGGGATGTCCACGAACCAGGCGCGCTCGATGGCGAGCCCGTCTGCCACCATCGCGCCGACGCGCGGCACGAACGGCCCGAGCTGGTGCTGGACGAACAGGGCGTCGAGGTCGACGAAACGGTCCCGATCGGAAAACAACCCGCGCATGCGGTCCAGCAGTGGCAGCCGCGAAGGCACTCGATCGCCGATAAGCTCGCCATCGAAGCGGGCCAAGGCGGCCGCGATGTCGGGGTGGACGGTCAGCTCCACGGTCGACTCCCTGTCGGGCATCCGCCACCAGCCGTAGCGTGCCGAAGGCAAGAACGGTAGCCTCCTCCCTCCTGCAAAGAGTAAGCTCCTCGGACCATGTCAACTGTCCTGCTCCTCGCCCTCGTCCTCCCCATGGCCTCCGCCGCCCCGGTGGCCGGCGGTGCGCAGGTTGCGGTCTACCCGGCGGGCATCGAGTTGGTCACGGGCTGGTTCGAGGGCGAGACCTACGAGCTGGACTACGACGAGGTGGGGGCCGAGTACAGCTGCTACGACGAGCTGGGCATCCGGGACTTCAACCTTGACATCCCCCTCGACTCCATCGAGACCACCCTGCGGGACGACTACCTGGACGTGCGCGTCGAGTTCGGCACCATCCACGGCGAGGACATGGAGGTCTACGGGCTGGACGAGGACTACTTCGACCTCTGCATCGAGTTCGACTCCGACCTGCTGTACATCACGGTCACCGACCCGGTCTTCGAGGCCACCCTGCAGCCCAGGGTACAGGGCGGAGAACTGATCATCGACGTGCTTGGCTCGCCCTCGGTCACCGGCGACCTGGACATGGACATCGACTGGTGGCCCGACGATCTGGTGCTAGCGTTCTACGAAGAGACGATCTTCGAGACGCTCTCCGAGACCGCCAGCGAGATGATTCCCGAGCTGGTAGCCGAAGCCTTCGACCAGGACATGCTCTCCGGAGCCTTCGACGACTATGCCGTGGCCGCCACCCTCGATGACGCCGACGTCAGCCCCCAGGCCCTGTTCGTGGGAGCCGACCTCGATGCCAGCTGGACCGGCGAAGCCAGCTGCGATCCGGGGGCCGAACAAGACAGCGCTGGCCGCGAGCCCCAGCTGGACCTCTCCGACGACCTGGGATCCACCCTGGCCATAGGCCTCACCGAATACCAGCTGAACGCCCTGATGCGGCAGCTGATGGCCGACGGCTTCTTCTGCTTCGATCCGGACCGCATGGACCTGGTCTACGAAGCGGTCGAGGAGCTGTTCGATCCGGGCGTTGCCAACCTCGAGGCCAGCGCCAGCCTGGGCGAGGCACCGGTCATGGTGGTCGAGTCCGACGGCGCGGACGTCCTGTTCCAAGGCATCGTCCTCGAGGTCGCGGGCACCCTCGACGGCCAACACCAGACCCTGCTGCGGGCCGAGGCCAACCTGGGTGCGGTGGCCGAGATCGGCGCAAACTCCGCGCTCGCGGCCCTGACCATGAGCCTGCACGACCTCGACCTGCAGATCCTGGACCTCGAAGCCGAGCACCTGCTGTCGGACAGCCCCGACGCCGAGGAGCACCTGGTCGACTTCCTCGAGGGCTGGGTAGCCGAATGGATCGAAGAGCAGGTGCAGGGCATCGCCATGTTCGCGACCCAGTACCACCTCTACGGCACCTATCTACGCCTGGATCGGGTGCTGTGGATGACCGGGGGCGTAGCACTGTATGCCAGCCTCTACGACGAGGACGATCCGGCCGTAGACCTCACACCACCGGACACCCAGGCCTGGCTCATCGAAGCCCTGCCCGACCAATCCACCGCGCGGTTGGCCTACACGGGCAACGACGACAAGTCCACCGAGCTGGCCTTCACCTGGCAGCTGGACGGCAGCGGCTGGGCGGCCTGGACCACGGAGACCGAAGCCACGCTCGAGGATCTGCTCTCCGGAACCCACGTGTTCGAGGTCAAGTCCCGCGACGGCTGGCTGAACGAAGACACCAGTCCTGCCAGCGTCGAGTTCGACCTCGACGCGGTCATCGAGGACGAGGAAGAACTCGAGCGGTGTGGGTGTGCCAGCCGAGGGGGTGAGATCGGAGGCTGGTGGCTGTTGCTGGCGAGCCTGCTGCCATGGCGCAGGCGGAATGACAACAGAGCGGCCACCAATGCACGAAGGTGACAAGAGAACGGGCCTGAGTGCACGATCTCCATGGGTCAAACCGACCATGGGCGTGGAAAGCAACCGAAACCAGGCCGGTCACCCGCATGATCGTGGTTCGATCGTGCACTGAGTGCGGTTCTGTTGTCGCGACCTTGCACTCGAGCCCGTTCTCTCGAGGTTCGCCCCCCCGCGCCGCCCGTGACAAGGCCCACTGCCACCGGCTAATGGCCGACTGATGCAAAACGCCGACGATCCCCTCCCCTTCTGGCGCTGGCTGTGGTCAGGCTACGACCGGCGCTCGGCGGTGGCGCTGGGCGCGATGGGGCTGACCTGCGGCACGGTGGGCATCGTCTACAACCACCTCATCGAGTGGTCCGCGGACATGGACTGGCTGCTGGTCGCCATCTGGGCGTTCATGGCGGCCCTGCTCACCTGGCGGCTAGACGTGAAGCGCGACCTGCCGCTACTCCTGGTGGGGCTGTGTGGCGGAGCGATCATCGAGTGGTGGGGCACCCAGAGCGTGCTGTGGGTCTACTACACCAAGGAACGCCCTCCGCTCTGGATCCTGCCGGCCTGGCCCATCTCGGCCTTGGCCATCGTGCGCATCTACTGGGTCCTGCGGCGGGCCTTGCCCACGCTCGAGCGCCTGTGGCCCGCCTACTGGCTGGTGCTTCCCGCCTTCGTGGCGCTGATGACCCGCTTCCTGTGGATCCGCATCCACGTCCCGGCCTCCCAGGTGGTGGTCGGGCTGATGATCCTGGTGGTCCTGATCGGCGCCCGTCCCAAGCGGGATCTGCCGCTCTTTCTAGCGGGCGCCGCGCTGGGGATATTCCTCGAGTACTGGGGCACCAGCCGATTCTGTTGGACCTACTACACCCGCGAAAAGCCCCCCTTCGAGGCCGCCTTGGCCCATGGCTTCGCCACCGTGGCCTTCGCACGGGGTGTGCAGGGTCTGTTCTGGGTGAAGAGGCTGGCGCTGCGTCTGCGCACGACCGCCCTCGCTCGACGCGCGGCGACCCAGATCTGACCTCCGCCTGACATCCGGATCACGATCCACGGGCCCCGGCGCAGCCCGCCCTGACCATCAAACCGCACCCATGCCAGTCCAGCACGGTGTTGGGAGCGAGTGGCACAGCTCTTGCTCATCCGAGGGCGTCACGGACAACGAGAGACCCATCATGCGCACCGCCATCCTCTTCCTCGCCGGCTTCGTCCTGGCAGCGGGCCTGGTCCGCACCGTCGAAGCCGTCGCCTGCTGCTTCCAGTCGGCCGAGAACGCCCCCATCACCCTCACCGCCCTGTACATCGATGGCGAGCCCGCGGACGCCCCGACGGAGCTCGACACCCTCGGCCACAACCTGACCGCTGGCTGGGAAGGGATCGAGCTGACCGTCCTGGACGAGGAAGGCTACAGCCTCGGCGGCGAGTCCTTCTCCAGGAGAGTCCGATGAATCCCCGCAGTACCGTCACCCTCGCCCTGGGCCTGCTCGCGGGAGGGGCCTTCACCATCCTGGCCCAGGCCTGCTACTCCGACTGCTCGGACGTGGAGCCCCTGCGCTTCCAGACCGGAGACTACGCCCTGGACCAATCCTGGGGCGAGGTCACGCCTCACCCCGTCCAGGACCGCATCGACGCAAGCCTGGACCTGAAGACCAACACCCTGGCCATCAGCTACGACAGCCCAGAGGGCTTCGTAGAGGAGACCTGGACCATCGGCGGGATCGACATCTGGTAGGAACGCCTAACCGCGCTTCCGCATCACCAAGGCTTGGAACCGAGTGACCACCGGTCCCGGCCCGTCCTGGGTGATCGGGACCCAGCGCAGCCCCTCGACGCGCTCGGGCAGCGGCAGCGTCTCGGGCGTCCAGGCCCGTGACTCCAGGCGCTCTCCCCGAGCGTGAGCCAGTGCCCGTAGGGCCTCGAAGCTGCCGCGCGCCAGCCAGCGTGCGTGCAGGTCGAAACCGAGCACCGAGGCCACCGACTCGACCGACGCCTCGAGGCCCAGGCCCCGTGCCACCGCCAGGGCCTCGCCGAAGTGGATGCTCACTTCAGGGTGGTCCAGCTGCGAGGTCTCCGTGGGATCTTCGTCCAGGTCGCCGAACTCGCTGATCCAGGCTCCACCACCGGGGACCAGCAGGCGAGCCGCAGCCTCGATCATGCGCCAGGCACCCAGGTTGTAGAGCCGGACTCCGGGGTTCCGTGGCAAGCCGTAGCGCTCTACGCGAGCCGCCACCTCGGACTGGGGAGTGCCCGGATCGGGAGCGTGACCATCCCATGGGACCGCGTCCAGGTCGGCGATCACCTCGTTGCAGATCAGGAGGTCCACCGAGCCGTTCCGTAGCGGAGGTGAACAGGCATCGGCGCGCAAGGCGCAGGTCCCGGACTGCCGCTCCCCTTGCTGACTCAACAACGCCGGAGACGCGTCCAGGCGCAGGTGCAGGCGTGGCTGGACATTGGCGGCGAGGGCCGCGTCTCGCCAGGCAGCCCCCAGCTCACCGCTTCCGGGGCCAACTTCGACGACCAGGTCCCGACCCGGCGAGGTGCCCCACCGCTCCGCGAGCGTCCGGAACAAACGCGCTCCATAGGGTTCCCCACCGAGCGCGGGATGTGGTGGTGCGAAGGCGTGAGCCAGGGTGGTCTCTCCCACGTCGAAGTGGGTAGCTGCATCGGAGATCGCGCCGTGCCACCCGCGCAAGCTCGTCTCTCCGTGTTCACCGCGCAGCCCACCCAAGGCGTGACCGCGAGGTCGCGGAGGTGCCACCAGCCGGTCCAGTCCCGGATCCCTGGGAGAGGGTGGGCGTCGGCGCAGCTGTAGAGCCTGGGTGTCGAGCCGCGTGAGGCGCGCGAAGAAGGCCAGCGCACGCGCGCCATCGACCCCCACGACGGCGGCCACCTGCCCCACCGTCCGCGCTTCGTTGCAGGCACGCCACAAAGCCAGATCGGTGCGATCCAGGGTGAGAGCCCGGTACGGATACCCCCCCGCGCCCCGTTCGAGGGGCAGGGGGCACCACAGCGCGGGTCGTTCCGGCAGCAGCAACACGCGCCGGGAACGACAGGGAACGAGCGCTGCCAACGCGGGCCCGTGCCCCTCCAGCATTCCCTCCCCCTCGAGGCGGGCGAAGAGCGGCCCGGAGGAGGGCAGAGAAGCGGGCCGCCGGATTCCCCTCCCGGTGAAGGGATTCCAGAGCAGCGTGCCCTCATCCCATGGGATCTGTTGCACGTGACGGGAGAGGGGTGCCATGTCAGCCGACCCCGAGGTTCACCGGGCCACCGCCTCACCGTCCTCGCCAAACACGGCCGCAGGGAAGTCTGCGAGGATCCGCGCGATGGCCGCAGCCAGCAGGTGATTGAGGGTGATGCGAGCCCGCCCCGCGGAGGCGTGGTTGAGCGCCTCGAGGTAGGCCAGAGAGCGCTGCACGTCGATGGACATGGTGGCGCTCTGGTGGGCAGCCTGGGGCGGGCCAAACCACCACGTGAGCGCCCGGCGCGTCGCGTTGAGCCGCTTGGGCCGCCCCAGCCCGGGCACCTTCACGCCTGGGCCCCCAAGAAACCCTGCTGGGCGGTGGCGATGTCGTGGATGCCAGCGGTAGCCAGGTCCACCAGGGCGTCCAGCTGCTCGCGGGCAAAGGGCTCGCCCTCTGCCGTACCCTGGACCTCGACGATACCGCCCCCGTGGGTCATGACCACGTTGAGGTCTACGTCGGCCCGGGCGTCCTCGTCGTACGCCAAGTCCAACATGGGTCGCCCATCCACCAGGCCTACCGACACGGCAGCCACGCCGCCAAGCAACGGCAGCCGCTCGAGCTGCCCAGCATCCACCAAGGCCTGCAGCGCGCGCACCAGGGCGATGTACGCCCCGTTGATGGAGGCGCAGCGGGTGCCTCCGTCGGCCTGCAGCACGTCGCAGTCCACCACCACCTGGCGATGCCCCAGGGCGCGCATGTCCACCACGGCTCGCAGCGAGCGGGCCACCAGCCGCTGAATCTCGGCCGTGCGGCCCTTGATGTCGGCCCGACCTTCCCGCTGGTTGCGGGTCTGGGTCGCACGGGGCAACATGCGGTATTCGGCTGTCACCCATCCTTTTCCGGAGTCCCGGCGCCAGCGGGGGAGGTCAATGCTGACACTGGCCGTGCAGTGGACCTTGGTGTTGCCCACGGCGAAGACACAGCTGCCTTCTGCGTAGACGTTGACGTCCAGCTGACAGGTCATGGACCTGAGCTCGTCGTCTGCCCGACGGTCCATGCGCATCACTCGGACTCCTCGGCACGGCGCAGCAACAGCGCAGTCCCTGCGGTGGCTTCCACCTCGTTCAACAGGATGCGTAGGTCAGGCCACGCTTCGGGAGGCACGAGCACCTGCCGTAGCTCGAGATTGCTGCGCAGGGTGATCGTGCCCTCGCCGTCGTCCACGACGCTGCGGCTGAAGCTGCCGATGCCATTGTCGAGCTCGACGGGCTGCGGTTGGTGGGCCAATTCCCAACCCTCGGGCACGACCAGCTCGAGCACGACCTGTTCCCGGGCAGGCGCTGCCAGCTCGATGGGAAGGGTTCGGACCAGGCGCCAGCTCTCTACCGACGCTCCGGTCACCGCACTGGGGACCCGCGGTAGGTCGATGCGCACCAACCCGCTGTCGGGCACATCGATGCTGCCACCTTCGAAGTCCGCGCCCACCGCCAGGAAGAAACCACTGCGCATGCCCACGTAGGTGGTGTGGGTGCCGCCGCCGAAGGTGCCGGAGAGCTGGTCACACA
Organism: uncultured Enterobacterales bacterium; assembly: GCA_964626835.1. Classification (GTDB taxonomy): domain Bacteria; phylum Myxococcota_A; class UBA796; order UBA796; family JAFGLY01; genus CALDOK01. The sequence continues at coordinate 15,294 of CAZVHW010000032.1, read as the reverse complement.
CGCCAGAGAGCTTGTCCTTCGACCGGTCGAAGGTGACGACGGGGTTGTACAGACCCCCAAGATCGAGGTCCGCGCGCCCCTGGACCGCGAGGCTGTCCTCGCCATCGGTGAGCTCGACACGGGTGCGCAGAACAGCCCTGTTCTTGGCTGGCTCGAGCTCGGCCAGCACATCGGGCTGTACGGACTCGCCGTCGAGCACCAGCACGGCGTGACCCGCGAGGTGGAAGCGGTTGTGGGCTTCGAGCGAAGCGGTCGGATCGAGCCACACCGCATGGCCACCCGCGCCAACCCGAACCCAGACCTGATCGAAGGGAGCGGGGGAAGGAACCTGGGGCAACCAGGCTCGCTCGGATGCGGCGAGAGCTACGTGGGCGTCGAGCCCAGACGCCCGCAACATGGTGACCAACAAGACCGCCTTGTCCAGCGCGTGGCCGACGCTCGAGTTCAGCACCTCCGGTGCGGAGCGGGTGGCATAGCCGAAGTCCGCGGGATCCCAGTGGATGCTGCGCACGCCATCGACGACGAAAGCGTGGATGCGGGCGATGCGCTCGGCCTCGGTGAGGCTGCCATCGAGCACCTCGTCGAGCTTGCCGCGGACATAGCCATCGGCCGCGACCGAAGGCTCGACCTGCGCCTCGAGGAAGCTGCGGGCCTGCTTCCAGTCCCTGGCCGTGGACCACACCAGCCGCGGAACACCCAGACGACCGTGGTTTTCGGCCAGCACCAGCCCCTCGACACCCACGTCCTGGAACACCAGGCGCTGCATGTCGCCCTGGGTACTGGCCTGGGGCTGAGCGCTCCCGTACAGAACACCCCAGTGCAGCGGGCTGCCTTCGGGGGCCTCGAGTGTGACGCGCTGGCTGACGATGGGAAGGTAGTCGGCCAAGGTCTGCTGGCCCCACAAGGGCATGCCGAGGGCACCGCGATCGGTGACGCGGTAGTGCAACAGGCTGGTGGAGCCATGCTCGACACCCACGTGCGCCACCGTGAGCTGACGCACGCCTGCATAGGGGACGGCCCACTGCAGCGCACCCGCGGTGTTTGGCACGAAGCTGTTGTCGAGTGCCCGCACCTCGGTGCCGTCCACCATCCACGTGACGGCCTCGAGCACCTCGAGCGAGGAGCGTGTGTCGTTCCAGTCGATGCGCGGATCGAGCATGTCGTTGCGCATGGGGTTGCCGGTCAGCGGCTTCAAGGCTTCTTCCACTTCGCGAACCACACGACCGTCGGCCCCCAGGCTGACGGTGAGGTGGCGGCGAACCCAGACGCCGTCGTCTCGGTCGTAGGTCTCGACACCGGGAGCGGAGCCGATGTCCGCAGGGACCTGGGCGACAGCCGGAGCGGCCAGCCCGAGGAGCAACAGGGCGGTGGAAAGCGTGATGGCGCTACGCATGGCTACCTCCTCTCCAACACGATGGGATCGGCGGGCAGCTCGAGGGCCTGGTTCACCACCTCGGCGAAGTCGGCGTACTCGTCCGCCGGGATGAACCGGTACTTGACGCGAAGATCCTGGGTGTAGGTCAGCGAGCGGCGCCCCGCTTCGGTGTGGGTGGCCAGCGACGCGATGCGGTGGTCGATGGCGCGGTCTTCCGGGAGCCGCTGCACGTCGAAGCCCCTTGGCAAGGTGAGGATCTCCTGCACGTCACGCATCCGCGGGGCCCAGATGAGCAGGCCCTGGGTGCGCTCGCCGTCGCCGGCGATACCCAGGTAGGGGGCCAGCCGGCTGGAGGTCACCAGGTGAGCGGACAGCGGCTGTGCGAAGACCAGACCCGTGTCGGTAACCAACGCGTAGCCCGGCACGCTGAAGGTAGCGGTGTAGGAGATGGGGGTCTCGACGTCCTGCACCGCGGCGTAGCTGACCTGCACGGGCTCGACCTCGACCTGGGGACCCAGCGCCCCCAGCACGCCCTCGAACCAGGCCTGCCGGTCCCGGGCCGTGGTGTAGTGGACCATCTCGCGGCGCAGGCGCTGCTCCGCGTAGCCCACGCCGCTGAAGGTGACGGTGCCGGACAGCGTGCCCTGCTCGTCGATGGCCGTCTCGGCGCGCACGACGAGCCGGTTGTCCTCGGCCGGAAAGGAGGGCGTGATCATCAGCTCCTCGCCTTCGGGCGTGCCGATGACATAGTGCTGCTCGCCCTCGGCGCTGGACCAGTTTTCCGGAGAGTAGGTGACCCAGGTGGGGTCGAGCATCTGCCAGTCGTCGCCCGCCCTCAACGCCACGACACAGTGATTGAACTGGTCGGCCGGGACGCGCTCCACCCGCGAGCCCGCCATGGTCATGGCCGGGTAGACCGTGTAGCCCGCAGCCCTCAACATGGTGATGGCCATGCCGGCCTTGTCCTTGCACACGCCCGAGCGGTCACGGAAGATCATCTCGCCGGTGTGCAGGGTGTAGCCTTCGCCTTCGCCCATGGAGATGCCGGAGTAGCGGATCTCGTTGGCGGCCCAGTGGTTGAGAGCGCGGACCTTGTCTTGGTCGGTCTGCAGCCCGGCGACGATCTCGTCGACCTTGGCCTGGATGGCGGGAGTGGCCACGAACTGGGGCTCGTTGACCTGGGCGAACCAACGGGACTTGGCACCCCAGTCCGGGACCGTCGCCATGACCACCTTGGTCTCGGTGTCGGGATGGTCCTCGGTATACCGGCCTTCCTCGTGGTAGGTCGGCACGTCGGTCTTCCAGAAGCTGTAGATGTTGTGCTGCTCGTCGAAGGTGACGTAGGCCTGCACGGCGCCGTTGTGAACCTCGTACTGCAGGGGCTTGTCCCGCGGCGTGCGCACGGTGTAGTGGCGCTGCATCACGGGGTGGTGGTCGTGGAAGTAGACCACGTCGTAGAAGTGACCCCGCATGGGGGGGATGTACCGGGACTCGTCGTCATCGGCGGGTTCGGGAGCCGTGTCGGCCAGGGCCTGCGCTCGAGGTACGGGCACGGGCTTGGGCTCGGGTTCGGCTTCGACCGCAGGGGCGGGTTCCGGCTCCTCGGTGGGCTGATCACCGCCGGCGGGCAGCGCCCCCCAGGGATCGTCCTGCTCGCCCAGATAGGCGATGAGGAAGCCTTTCATGTAGCTCTTGACTTCCACCGCATCGCCGGGCTGCAGGCGTGGGAGGGGGAGAAGCTTCATCTGGGCGCCCCAGTAGATGGCCCATTGGGGCTGGGGCAGGTCTACGCCCTGGGTGTCCAAGTCCTCGATCGTGCCGTCGGCACGAAGGATGCGCAGGCCCTCGACCACCACCACGTTGCTCGCGGGGTCGAAGTCCAGCCGCAGACGAGCCAGCTGCGCGGCTCCCTGCTCCGAGAGGCACTTGATGACCTCCCAGCTTCGGATGTGGGACAGCCCCGAGTCTTCGACGGTGACGTCCGTGCGCTTCAGGACCGTGACCAGGTCGGCTCCGTCGTTGCCGTCCTGATCTCCAGCGTCTTCCACGAGGGCCCGCAAAGCGTCGTCGTCGGCGGGCTGTGGGGGTTCCTGTGCGAGAGCCCGCGGCGCCGCCAGGGCCACCGACAGGACGACCAGCAGGCCGAGCAACCACGTGGAAAGGAGGGATGACTTCATGGACGACTCCGTCGTTCGAGCTGCGCGAGTCGCGCCTCCTAACCCGCCCCGGGCCCTAGGTTGTCGGCCTTGACACGCCACCGCTCCACCGAGGGATTCGGGTCTGGTAGAATACACGGCTGCGACACCACGGAGACAGACCATGCGCAGACTCACCCTGCTCACCCACGGAATCCTCCTCCTCTCCCTCACCGGCTGTGACGAGAAGGTAGACACGGGGTTCGAAGGCTACGCCTGCGGCGAAGGGACACACGTCGACGACGGTGAGTGCGTGCCCGACTCCGGGCTGTCGGACTGCCACCGGGACACCGACGGCCCCGAGTGCGAGGACCTGGACGGCGACGGCTGGCCCCGGTCCGATGGCGACTGCGACGACGCCGACCCAAACGCCAACCCCGGTGAACAGGAAGTATGCGACGGAGTCGACAACGACTGCGACGGCTACGTGGACAACAACGCGTCGGACGGCTCGGACTGGTACCCGGACGCGGATGGCGACGGCTACGGCGATCCCGAAGACAAGTACGTCAACTCCTGCTCGGCGCCCTCGAACCACGTGGCCGACGCCACCGACTGTGACGACACCGACGCAACCATCAACCCCGAAGCCGAGGACACGTGGTACGACGGGCTCGACTCCGACTGCAGCGGCAACAACGACTACGATCAGGACGGGGACGGCTACGACAGCAGCGACTACGACGGCGACGACTGCGACGACAACTCCACCGAGGTGGGCCCCCACATGGAGGAAGTCTGCGACGACGGCCTGGACAACGACTGCGACGGCAGCAACAACGGCTGCGGCATCGAGGGCGAGGTGTCCCTGACCGACGGGCAGGGGGTCTTCTACGGCGTCGTGACCGGTGACTACGCGGGTGCGGCGGTGGCCGGTGCCGGCGACGTCAACGGCGACGGCTACGACGACGCGCTGGTGGCAGCTCCGCGAGCCGACACCACCGACACCAACGCTGGCGACGCCTACCTCATCTACGGGCCGATCAGCGGCAGCTTCACGCTCGATGCCGCCGACGTCATCCTCTCGGGCGCGGTCGCGAGCGACCTGGCCGGCAGCGCCATGGCGGGGCTGGGAGACGTCAGCTCCGACGGCTACGACGACATCCTGATCAGCGCCTACGGTGACGACACGGCGGCGTCCGGCGCGGGCGCCGTCTACCTGCTGCAGGGCCCCGTGACCACGGGCACCCTGGGCGAAGGCGCGGCCACCCTGCTCGGAGCCGCCG
>CAZVHW010000032.1:0-10488 GCA_964626835.1 uncultured Enterobacterales bacterium | reverse complement strand
ACACGGACGCCGACAGCTTCTCCGACATCATCGTCGGTGCCTACGCCGAAGACTCCGGCGGGAGCAACGCCGGCGCGGCCTATGTCTTCACGGGCGTCGTGACCGGCTCGGTTACCGCAGGCGAGGCCATGGCATCGTTCACGGGCTCCGCAGAGGGGGACAACGCGGGCTGGTCCGTAGCCGGCGGCGGCGACGTCAACGGCGACGGGATCGCGGACATGCTGGTGGGCGCGCCAGGCTCGGACAACACGGGCACGGACGCAGGCATCGCGGTGCTCTTCCACGGCACGCCGTCGGGCACCGCCTCCCTCACCGCCGGCGACGCCATCCTGTCCGGCGTGGCCGATGGCGACTACGCCGGGTACTCCGTGGCCATCGCCGGCGACGTCAACGCCGACGGCTTCGCAGACGTGCTGGTGGGCGCCTACGGTAGCGACGAGGGCGACTCGGCAGCGGGCGCTGCCTACATCCTGTGGGGCCCGGTGGCGGGGTCGAAGTCCCTGGGCGACGCCGAGACCATCATCCTCGGCGACTCGGCCAGCGGCCGCCTGGGCATCTCCGTGGCCCCAGCGGGCGACATCAACAGCGACGGCCAGGCCGACGTGCTCATCGGGGCCGACCGCTACTATGGCGGCCTCGGCGCGGCCTACCTGGTGCTGGGCTACGCCATGGGCACCATCGACGCCACCGACTCCGACGCCATGCTCGAGGGTCAGACCTACTACGACTGGGCCGGCGCTTCGGTGGCCGGTGCGGGCGACACCAACGCCGACGGCATGGGGGACCTGTTGGTGGGCGCATGGGGCAACGACACCACCGACAGCGATGCGGGTGCCGCCTACCTGTTCGAGGGGCACGGGATCTAGTCGGCGGGGGAGCTCCCACCCTCCTGCCACCCGAAGCCATACTCGTAGTGGGTGCCGTAGCTCGGCCCGTGGTGCAGACTGGCCCACCACAGCCCGAACAGGACGACACAGCCGCCTACACCGATGGCGACCGTGATGACGCGACGTCGGCCCTCGAAGCATCGCCTTGCCGCCAACACCACCAGCACCATCGACGACAGCGCCATGGCCAACGCTCCCAGGAAGGCCGCCCAGCTCCAGTAGCGCAGGTCGACGACGGACTGGCCCTGGGGCACCGCGACCGCCGTGAACAGAGCATCCGAGCGGTGGGTGACCACGGGCCGACCATCTACGCGAGCCTGCCAGCCCTCGGACCGAGGCAAGGCGGTCACGAGCCAAGCCGGGCGGCGCGTCTCGATGTCGAAGACCAATCGGTTGCTGCTGCCACGCTCGAGCACCACGCGGCCGGATGGCGGCCCGACACCGTCGCCCTGCGCCACCAGGGGCGCCCCCCCTTCCACCGTGCAGCGGTTCCAGGCGCGGCCCGGGCCGTACCACTCGCGCAAGGGCTGTTCCGAGGCTTCCACGTTGCGGGGCGAGAAGCAGAGCCAAGCCAGATCGTCGGGCACCTTGCCGCCTGCGGCACGGTATTCCTCGACCTGACGGGAGCAGAAACCGTCACCGGGGTTGTCGAACGCGGTGCGGATGTCGGCCTGCACCTTGCCGTCCATTTCGGCGAAGGTGGCGGTGGGTGTGCGCGCATCCACCCAGGTGCCCCAAGCCAGCGCCAGGCCCAGCTGGCCCACCACCGCCACGGAGAGGAGCCATCCGAGCACCCGGTGCCGCCGGCTGGCCAGGAAAAAGGCCACCAGCACCAGGACCACGACTCCCAAGACCAACAGCCCCGAGGTGACCTGGGCCGGCACCTTGCGGAAGTGCATGGGGGTACCCCAGTCGAAGAAGGGCTCCCTCGAGTCGAGGTAGACCCGCCAGCACGCGAGGGCCGGCAGGGCGAGCAGGAGCTCAGGCCGGATCCAGCGACGCCACCCAGCCCGGGGCCAGCTCGCCAACCCCACCGACGCCACCAGCAGCAGTAGCACCAGGCAGATGGGCAGCAGTTGGGAAGCCCGACCCGCGATGCGGGTGGCCGAGGCCATCGGGAGGTAGCTCCACGCGAGGAAGTGCACCGGCGTCCTGGGTCCCTGCATATGCAGGAACGCCAGCAGCCCCGCACCCCACAGGAACCAAACCACGCGAGGCAGGCGTACACGCGCCAGCGCCAGCACGGGCACCAGCGCCGCCAACAAGAACAGCGCGCTGCCGCCGAAGGCACCGTGAACATCGGCGGCCAGGGGCTCGAAGAAGCTCGAGAACGTACCCGCGAGGGTGTCGTTGTTGCTCTGCGCCCAGTCGTAGCCCTGATCCACTCGCCCGAAGTTGGTGCTCATGAAGTCGAAGTAGAAGGGCAGCGCGTAGGACAGAGCCAGCCCGATCCCCAAGCTCGCCCAGGCAGCGACACGCCCCAGGTAGCGCCGAGCCGAACGCAGATCCGGTTCGGGGCCGACACCGCAGGCGTGGGCGACCCAGGGGAAGGCCAGAACGAAGATGGCGGTGCCGAGCAGCGCCCACCAGACCATGGGTGGATGTCCAGAGCACAGCAGCCACCACAGCGCCAGGGGCAGCAGCAACGGCAAGCGACGGCTGGCCGGCCGCAGCCACACCCAGCCCAGCGCCGCCCACAAGAACAGGCTGCCGGTGTGGGCTTCCATGGAAGCGCCGTAGCGGAACATGTCCAGCATGCGCAGGTTGTAGGCCAGGGCCGTGGACAGAACGAAGGCCCAGGCAGCTGGCTGCCGAAGAGCACGAAACAGCCTGAAGATGCAGAGATGGGCCAACCCGAGCGTTGCCAACCTGAAGACCGTGTGCCAGGTCAGGGCGTGGCCGTGCCAGTAGCCGGGCATGAAGGAGCACAGCCAGGCGATGGGGTGGTGATGCTGCCCCAGGGTGACCGCGCTGCCGGTCTGGCCCCCACAGAATCCTGGCAAGAACAGTGGGAAGGTCCCCTTCCACACCGGGAACATGACCTCGAGGTGGTAGCGGTGGGACCAGATGACGTAGTCGTTTCCCAGCGTGACGGTGCCCACCACGGGCAGCAGCCACCAGAAGACCACCGCTGGCAGCAACAGCACGGCCACAGACCAGAGAATCTCCCCGCGGCGGCCGGTCGTGGGCACGGTGCGGGCTCCCCTACCGTCGGTTCAGGCCGCGCAGCGACTCGAGGGGACGCGATGGGTCCATGTACATGCCCAGCTTTCGCTGGACGTAGTCCCGCCCGATCTTCCGGGCGAAGATGGGCACCTTCACCTGCACCTCGATCTTCCCCGGCCGCAGGGAAAAGCTCGCGTCGAAGCGGATGCCCTTGGTCTTGCCTTGGATGTGGTAGGCATCCCCGCGCCAGGCGCCCCTCATGGCGTAGCGCGTGGACCAGTACTCGGTCAGCGCGAGCACGCGATCGCGAGCCTCTTCGTCCGGAAAGGCATGGGGGTGGGCGATGAGCATCGCGATGGCCTCTGGGGTGGGGCCGCATTCTACACCGGCCGAGGAGGCGGCGTGGTAGCCTCCCGGTGTGTCGCGAATCCAGACCGGGAGGCAGGTGATGCGACGAGTGCTGCTGCTGGGAGCGTCGATCGCGCTGGCTACGGCCTGCGGGCCCGACGAGGGAACCCCGCCCACCGACGACACGGGGCTCGGTGACACAACCACCCCGACGACTTTGGCGTCGTAGAGAGCTGCGGCGTCGCTGCGGCAGGCGGGTTCGGCGACTTCTACGACGGCAACCCCACGCTGCTGGTCCACGGCGACGAGCCCCGCGAGGCGGCCATGGCAGCGGACATGCACGCCTACTACGGTGCGTACATCGACGGCCTGGAGCTGCGAGCCGCGTCCGAGCTGACCGACGCAGACCTGCAGCAGAACCTGATGATCATGGGTTCCCCCTCGAGCAACCCCTTGCTGGACGAGCTGAACGGCGCGCTCCCGGTCTGGTTCGGCGACGACGAGTTCGTCTTCGGGGGCTACCGCTACCAGGAGCCCGGTCACGGCATCGCCCTGATCCATCCCAGCCCATTCGCCCAGAGCCGATGGATCATGCTGTACGCCGGCAACGAGTTCGGTGGGGTGTACTCGACCTTCACGGTGCCTACCGGCGGCGAGGACTACGTCACGGTGCGTGGTCGGGGCACGCCCCAGCAGGAAGGCGACCTCTGCCGAGACGGCGAGGTCTGGGGATTCCACCACGAATGGGACGACGACTCCCGGGCAGCCTGGGACGCGTGGATCGATGGCCTGCACTCGACCACCAGCGAGCACCACCTGTTCTTCTACGAGGCCGCGAGCGAAGCGGCGGACGCGATGGACTGGCTCGCGGACTACCAGGACACCCGCTACCAAGCCATCCTCGAAGCCCTCGAGGTCGAGGCCCTCGACGATCCCATCCGCACCTACTTCTACGCCGACGTGGCCACCAAGGCCCAGATGACGGGCCAGAGCGGCTACGCCCACGCCAACTACCCAAACCTCGAGGACCACATGGTCTTCGGCGACGGCGTGTACAGCTACGGCGCCCACGAGGACGTCCACGTCATCGCCTGGCACCGCTGGGGAGACACCAACTACGCACTGACGGGCGAGGGCTTGGCGGTCTCGGTGGACGGAGAGTGGTGGGGAGAACCCACCGAGAACTGGGTCGTCGAGTACCGGGACGATGGCTCCCTGCCCACGCTCCAGGCCCTGATCGACGACTTCTGGGGCCACGACGACGGCATCACCTACCCGGTGGCAGGGCACTTCGTGGCGTTCCTGAGAGACGGCTGGGGTGCAGAGACGGTGCGCAAGCTCTACCTGGCCGAGGATCTCGAGGCCGCGTTCGAGGAGGAGCTGGGCATGGGGCTGAATGCACTCGAGGAGGCTTGGTTGGGGACGGTGGAGGGGTAGGGCTGCCGATTCGCTCCGTTCGACCTCGCCGCCATGAACACTCGTCTCTCCCCACCCCCACTGCTGCCAGTAAAGTAATATTTATGATGTGAAAGCCTAAATTTTCCCTACAACACATCAATTTTATCCTGTTATGAAATGGACTGCTGGTGGCATGACGATCGGGTATGATGCGATTGATACGCATCATTTTTGATGGTTTGTCCCTTGAATACGCCATAACAAATCAAAAGGGAGTTGTAGTGAAAATTGAATGCTTCTTATCGGACGAAGCGGTCCTCTCGGAGATCGGTCGGCGCATCCAGCGTCAGCGCCTGGACCAGAACGTCACCCAGGCCGCAGTGGCGCGGGAATCGGGTGTCTCCACCCCAACCGTGCAGCGGCTCGAGGGGGGAAGCTCCGTTCAGCTGGTCAGCCTGCTGCGGATCCTGCGTGCGCTGGGGCTGCTGGAGCAGATCGAGACCCTGGTGCCGCCGCCCAGCGTGAGGCCCATGGAGCTGCTGGAGCGCGAGGGGCAGCGCCGCCGACGCGCCTCCCGGGAACAAGCCGCCGAGCCCGGCCGGCCTTGGTCTTGGGAGGACTAGCCCGTGCAGCCAGTGGTCCGAGTCGAGATGTGGGGCAGGCGCATCGGCGCCGCGGCGTGGCCCGACGGCGAACCCGTGGCATCCTTCGAATACGACAAGGACTTCCTGCGAAGTGGCATCCAGGTGGCGCCGTTGACCATGCCCCTGTCGCCTCGGATCCACCGCTTCCCCGAGCTGGATCTACGGAGCTTCCATGGCCTGCCGGGCCTGTTGTCAGACGCGCTTCCTGATCGATTCGGGAATGCCGTCATCGACAACTGGTTGTCGCGCCTGGGCCGTCAGCCCGAGAGCTTCGGGGCCCTGGAGCGCCTCTGCTACATCGGGAATCGGGCCATGGGGGCGATGTCGTTTTGGCCCGCGCAGGGTCCAAGCCTCGGCAAGAGCGAGCCCCTCGACCTCGCCGCCCTGGTCGAGTTGGCCTCACAGGTCCTGAACGACCGCGGGGACCTGGCCACCTCCATGCCCCCCGACGACCCCCACGCGGGCTTGCTGGACATCCTGAGGGTGGGCACCAGCGCAGGTGGGGCGCGGGCCAAGGCGCTCATCGCCTGGAATCCCGAAACCGGAGAGGTACGCTCGGGGCAGGTGGATGCCCTCCCCGGCTTCTCCCAGTGGCTGCTGAAGTTCGATGGCGTGAGCAACAACCGCGACAAGGAGATGGCGGATCCCAAGGGCTACGGTGCGGTGGAGTACGCCTACCACCGCATGGCCACCTACGCGGGCATCCACATGACCGAGTGTCGCCTGCTTCCCGATGGCCATCGACGCCACTTCGCGACCCGTCGCTTCGACCGCCCTCCGGGTGGAGGTCGCCTGCACGTGCAGTCCCTGGGTGCCATGGCCCACCTGGACTTCAACCAACCCGGCGCCCACGGCTACGAGCGGGTCTTCCAGGTGATGCGACGGCTCGGCCTGCCCATGGACGACGTCGAGCAGCAGTTCCGCCGCATGGTGTTCAACCTGGTGGCTCGCAACCAGGACGACCACGTCAAGAACATCGCCTTTCTGATGGACAAGGGGGGGCGCTGGTCCCTCTCCCCCGCCTACGACGTCACGTGGGCCTACAACCCCAGCGGAGACTGGACCTCCAGCCACCAGATGACCGTCAATGGAAAACGAGCAGGTTTCGACCGGGCGGACCTCGAGATCGTGGGCCGATCCGCGCTGCTCAAGCGGGGTCGAGCCAAGGCGATCCTCCACGAGGTGCTCGATGCCGCGAAGACCTGGCCGCACTGGGCTGGAACCGCGGGCGTAGCGCCGGAGCGCATCGCGGCCATCGGCGCCACGCACCGACTGCTCTGGTAGGGCCGAACCTCTCCGCTGGCCGAGGTCTGTCCGCATCATCCCTGGCGAGGGATGGGCGACGGCTAGCCGGACTTGCGGCCGGTGCGGAGCTTGTTGCCGACCTCCCGCTTGATCCGAGCGGCCAGGACCGCATCGTGCTCGTCGAGGAAGGCCCATACCGCGGCAGGGTCCCAGGTAGCGAGCTGGCGCAGAGCCCAGGAGAGGCCCTTGACCACCATGTCGTCACGGTCGTCTGCCAGACGGGCGCAGAGGTCGAGGGTGCGGACGCGGTCTCCCGTCCCGCCGGAGGACTTCTTGTTGAGGGCCACGGTGGCCACAAGGGCGGCGCGGCGCCACCAACGATCCGGTGATGCCACCAAGGACCGAAGGAGCGCGTCGTCCACGTGCCCGCGGAGCCAGGCCGCTCCCAACACGAGGAGCCCATAGGCATCGACGGTCCCCCAGTTGTCCATGCCCTCGCCCAAGGACAGGATCTCGTCTCGGTCCAAGGAGGCGAGCATGACCGGGAGGCGCTCCAGCAGAAGGTAGGCGACCTGCCTCACCTCGAGGGTCCGCTCCCCCACCAGCCCGAAGACCACCGCCTTGGCATCGCTCGCTGGGATGCCCTCCAGCTCCCGCCCCAGCCGCCGCGCCAGGCGCCGCATGTCCGGCGCGGACACCCCAAGGCAGGGCACGGCGGTGGGTATGAAGCGCTCGGTCGAGGCCCGCCGCTGCTCCGTTCCCAGCGCCACCAGGGTGTTCACGATCTCTCGCACGCGCTCCTCGGGGCTCCTCTCCACGGACCACCTCCGTCATCACGCTACCCGCGCAGCAGCCTTCGGCCCGCAACGATGCGGGTGATGTGGTTGGTGCCCGTGTAGATCTGGGTCAACTTCGCGTCCCGCATCATGCGTTCCACCGGAAAGTCCTTGGTGTAGCCGTAGCCACCGAGGATCTGGACCGCGTCGGTGGTGACCCGCATCGCCATGTCGCTGGCGGTGAACTTGGCCAGCCCCGCCAGCAGGTCTCCCTCGTCCCGCTGCCCATCGTCCAGCAGCGCGGCTGCCTCTTGACACATCAGCCTCGCACCGACCACGGCCGCGGTCATCTCGGCGATGTCCATCTGGATGGGAGCGAGCTCGGCGATGGGCCTCCCGAACTGGACCCGCTCTCGCGCATGACGGGTCGCGACCTCGAGGGCTCCCTGGGCGATCCCAACGGCCTGGATGGCGCAGAACAGACGGTTCTGGGCCAAGGTCCGCATCAGGATCTCGAAGCCCCCGCCCTCCTCGCCGATGCGATCCTCGACCGGCACCGAGACCTCGTCGAAGAACAGCTCCGAGTTCACCGATCCCCGCATGCCCGTCTTGTCCTCGTTCCGTCCATAGGACAGCCCCTTGGCCCCCTTCTGCACCACGAAGGCGCTCATTCCCCGCGAGCGGGCGGCGCGGTCGGTGTAGGCCCACACCACCACCAGGTCGGCGATGGCTCCGTTGGTGATGAAACACTTGCGACCATTGAGGACATACCGGTCCCCGTCGCGGGTGGCCGTGCTGGCCATGGCGAGCAGATCCGAGCCAGCGCCAGGCTCTGTCGCCGCCAAGGCCGTGAGGACCCGCGAGTCCCCCGAGAGCCGCTCGAGGAAACGCTGGCGCAGAGCCTCGGGCCCACCGTGCAGGATGGGCAACATCCCATCGGCCTGGGCGATCAGCAGCAAGGCGGTCGAGGCGCAAGCCCTGGCCACCTCCTCGACGACCGCCAGAAAGGTGGAGGTCGTCAGACCCACGCCGCCGTAGTTCGCCGGCAGTAGCCCGTTCAGGAGGCCCAACTCGGCGAAGCGGGCGTGGGCTTCCGAGGGATACCGAGCCTCGGCGTCCAGCGTGGCCGCCAAGGGGGCCACTTCTTCACGGACCAGTCGCCGCACGACCTCCATGACCATTCGGTGCTCCTCGGTCTGCTTCCACATGCTCTCCTCCTGCGTCCGGAGCCGGCGGGCCGCGGCTGCTCACACACCGTTGCGTAGCAGGTCGCGGGCGATGACCAGCCGCTGGATCTGATTCGCACCCTCGAAGATCTGGGTGAGCTTCGCATCTCGCATCATGCGCTCGGCGGCGAAGTCCCGGGTGTAGCCGTAGCCTCCCAACACCTGCACGGCGTCGGTCGTGACCTGCATCGCCGTGTCGCTGGCGAACAAGGCCAGGTCGTTGGGGAGGGGGTCCAACATGAGGGTCACTCCTTCGTTGCGGAGGCGGGGCGTTCGGGGGCAGGGGTGCGCCCGGAACCGGGTGGTCCACCTCGCACCTCACGCTTCCGCGCCGCCAGCAGCACCACCATGCCGCGGGTGCTGACGTCCTGCAGCGGGAAGGTCTGGTCGCAGGACCCACAGTGGTGCGATCCGCCAAGGTCCAAGGGACCGTGACAGCGAGGACAGGCAAGGAAGTCGCTGTTGCGCACGAGCGGTTTCTCCATCGCGGCCCATCCTACACGACGAACCTCTCCGGCCAGACACCCAGATCAGAGTTCGGACCGACGAGCCCCACCCCACCCCACCCCGCCCGATAGATACCCTCCATGCCCACCCCCGCTCTCCTCGCCCTGGACCTCGACGGCACGCTCATCTGCCGCGACGGCGCCATCCATCCCGCGGACCTCGCCGCGGTATCCGCGGTCCAAGCCCTGGGCGTGGGGGTCAGCATCGTCACCGGCCGCCTGTACAGCGGAGTCCGCCGGGTAGCCGCGCAGCTCGGCATCACCACCCCGGTGGTCTGCTCCGACGGCGCGGAGATCGTCGACCCCCTCACCCACCAGGTGCGGGTACATCGCCGCATCCACGGCCCCGCCGCCCTCGCCCTCCGCGACGTCCTGGCCACCCAACACCTCCCCCTCTTCCTCATGGCCCGCGACCAGATCGCCTACGACGAGATCGGTCGTCCCTTGCTCCGCTACGTCCGCAACTGGACCCCGGAGCTCGAGCACGTCCGCTCGGTCCTCGATCTCTCCACCTGGAGAGACGACCACGGCATCTCGGCCGTGGTGGCCGTGGGAACCGACAGCGCGGTCCACCCGATCTTCGACACGCTTCGCGCCGATCCACGCTTCGCCGTGGACAGCTTCACGGTCCGACGCGCACCCGGCTCTCAACACGACGGCGAACCGCTCCAGGGCCTGCTGGTGCACACGGCTGGCGTGAACAAGGGGCGCGCCCTTCGCGACCTGGCCAAGGACCAGGGAATCGACCTGGCAGACGTGGTGGCCGTCGGGGACTGGATCAACGACATCCCCATGCTCGAGGCCGCAGGCCGCTCCTTCGCAATGGGGCACGCCGAGCCCCCCGTCGCGGCCGCTGCCACCGACCAGCTCGAAGCCGCCGGCTGGGGCGGTGGTGGGGTGGCCGAGGCGGTGGCCCAGGTATGGGGGGTGTGACACGGCTGGTCCTCCCCTCCCCCCCCGCGTGGTCGCGTTGCTCGTGCTGACGCTCGGTGTCGTCGGCCTGGGCCTGCTGCGCTACCACGTGCTGCCGATCTGACGGCCGTAGCTTCCCGCGGTTCCCATGTCCGCCCTAGTCTTCCACCCGCTCCATCGGCCGGGCCAGCTTCCAGCGGATGCGCATCAGGACCACGGCGGCGATGATGGCCAGGCCGACGGCCAGCCCGATCCAGATACCTCGCGCCCCCAGGTCGGTGCGCAGCGCCAGCCAGCCGCCCAGGGGCAAGCCCAGGACCCAGAAACCCAACAGGCTGGCCAGAGCGGGAAAGCGGGTATCTCCCAAGCCCCGCAGCACA
>CAZVHW010000031.1:0-25401 GCA_964626835.1 uncultured Enterobacterales bacterium | reverse complement strand
GCGCCCCGTCCCGGCTGGTCAAGGAAACCGCAGTGATGACCGTGTCTTCGCCCCCCGACACCACCAGTTCCACACAACCCGCACAAGCGCCAGCCAAGGCCAGAGGCGCGGACGGATCCACCCACTCGAGCTCGGCCCACGCAACCAAGCCGCAGCCAGGTAGCAAGCGTACGCTCACCTCAGGCTCCTGGCCGGTCCAGACCATGGTCAGCTCGTCCAGCGCCACCGCGCGGCCCAGCCAAGGCTGCAGATCGATCTCGAGCACGGCGGGCGCGCCGGATGGGGGTTGCCAGCCATTGTCCGCCACGTCGTCGCGCAGCGTACCCGCTGCAGCCTGGTTCTCCCGCGCCCAGTCGTGACCCTCCGCGGGCCGCACCGCGCTGGCCCGCAGCCGTGCCCAGGGCACGAGATCCATCGGCTCGCCACCCTCGGATCCGCAGCTCGGCACCGCGGTGTCCGCCGCGCCCGGCCCGCAGCCAGGCAACACCAGGGACGAAGCGACCAGCAGGCGGATCGCGCGCATCAGGCCAGCTCGATGCAGATCTTCCCGAAGTGTGCTCCGCTGGCCAAATAATCGAAGGCCTCTGGCACCCGATCGAAGGGAAAGACCCGGTCCACCACCGGATGCAGCTCGCTGGCGGCGAAGGCCCGACACAAGGCCTCGAAGCCCTGACGGTGGCCTACCAAGATGCCCTGCACCCGCACGGCCTTCATGAGCACGGGCAGCACGTTCAGGGGTTCGCGCACCCCCGCCAGCACGCCGATGAGGCTGACGGTACCCCCGGGTCGCACGGCATCCAGAGACTGGGCCAGCGTGCCGGCACCGCCCACCTCGACCACGTGGTCCACGCCGCCGGTGAGCTTGCGCACCTCACGACCCCAGCGGGGTTCCTGGTCGTAGCGGAGCACCGCCTCGGCACCGAGGGCCCGGAGCTTCACGACCTTGGCCTCGTTGCTGGTGGTGGAGACAACCCGCGCCCCGAGGAGTCGGGCGATCTGCAGGGCGAAGACCGAGACCCCGCCGCTGCCAAGGGTGAGCACCACGTCGCCCGCCTTCACACCACCGTGGGTGACCAGGGCGCTCCAAGCCGTCAGCGCCGCACAGGGCAGCGTGGCCGCCTCGACGTCGCTCAAGTGAGTCGGCACCTTGACCAGCTCTCGCTCCCCCAACACCACCTGTTCCGAGAGCATGCCGGGCACCGCACCACCCCGGGTGAGCCGCACGGCGTCGGCAGAGGGCTCCCCCGCGATCCAAGAGGGCGAGAAGGTGGCGCAGACCCGATCGCCCAGGGCCACCCTTCGCACACCGGGCCCCAGCTCGACCACCTCGCCCGCGCCGTCGGACAAGGGCACCAAGGGTAGAGGTAGCCGGGGATCGTAGTGACCACGCACCATGAGCAGATCGCGATAGTTCAGGCAGCAGGCCCGCACGCGCAGGCGCACCTGGCCGGGCCCCAAAGCGGGCTCGGGCACGGTGGTGATGCGCAGGTTGTCGAGCCCGAAGCTCTCCTGGACCTCGAAGCGACGCATGGGGACCTCCTCGTGGCAGGCTTCTTCCCCTATCCAGCGCCGGGGCTTTGCTACACTCTGAACAAGACGAGTTCGGAGGCCCCATGCTCCCCACCCTCCTGTTCCTGGCCGCCTGCACCCTCCCCGAGGGCCGCGCGCCCTTCGACTGCAGTGACGGGGGCGACAACGACGGCGACGGGCTGTTCGACTGCGACGACGACGGCTGCAACGACTCGCCCTTCTGCACGGACACCGGCACACCCCCTGACGAGACCGACACGGACACCGACGCCGACGCGGACACCGACACCGATGCCGATGCCGACGCGGACGCCGACGCCGACGCCGATGGGGACGCCGATGCCGACGCGGACACGGACACGGACACGGACTACTTCGACACCGACTATTGGGGCTGGAACGTCACCACGGGTGTACAGGACGGCGCCATGACCACGGTCTGGATCTCCGGGGTGGAAAACCCGCCCCTCATGGAGATCATGCTCATGCAGGAGGAGTACTTCGATGAGGGCGAGGTGGGAAACCTCTGCACGCTGACCTACGAGATCTCCGGCACCCCGGCATCCTCCTGGGCCGAGGCCATCTGGGACTGGACCCTCGAGCTGACCCCCTCGGACAACGGCTGCCCCAACCTGGACCCGGATGTCTGGGGAGACGACCCCATGACCGTCATCGCCAACGAGTTCGAGATCACCGTGGGACCCCTGGACGCCACCCTCGAGGCCTCCGTCTCCACCTGGTTCACCGACTGGGAGACCTACTACGCGCCCTACGTCTTCGGCAGCAACCAGTACGTAGACGGCGACCTGGCCAACGGCTTCCAGACCGCCTACGGCTGGGCCTACCAGGTGGACGAGGACATGAACCTGGTCAGCCCCGAGACCTTCGGTGTCAAGCTGACCACCGAAGAGATCGAAGCCGGCTGGGACGGCTACTTCGAGATCCGCACGGCGTACGTGTACCAGCTCGGGTGGGGCGGGTAGCCCGGCTTCATAGCGACCACTCGAACCCCACCGCCACCGGATCGTGGTCCGACAAGGGCTCCTCTTGCTCGTCGACGAAGTGCTCGGGCACTTCCCAGCTGGTGGGGGTGAGCGTCAGGTCGTCCCCGCTCCGAATCAGAGCACGGTCGATGCGGCCGGGGTCGGTGCAGCCCAGCAGTTCACACGAGTCCTCGAGACCGAAGTCCCAGTACCTCTCCAACGCCGGCAGATCTTCGGGGTCGTCGCCGTGGAGGTTGAAGTCCCCGAGAAAGAGGACCGCCCGCCCCGCCGACCACTCGGTCATCGCGGCCAGCACCTCGTCCACCTGGCCCTCTCGGACGGCGTTGTCCTCGTCGCCCCCGCCCGCTTCGTGGTGGGTGTTGTACACGTCCACGCTGCCTGCCCCGACGCGCAAGCGCATCATCTGGAAGCCCTTGCTGGCCAGGCAATCCCCCGAGTTGTTCACGGTGCCGTAGCACTCGCTGTAGTGCTGCTGGTGGTAGGCTTGCTCGCCAAATACCGCCAGAAAGGCCAGGCCCGAGCCGTAGAAGTGGTCGTCCAGCGGCTCGCCGAACCAGCGCTGGCTAGGGTGTGGGCAGGCCGCAGCAAGGATCTCGTGGTTGGACTCGATGAAGTCTTCCTGCAACGCCAGGAGATCGTAGGCCCCCAGGAGCGGGGCGATGAGCTCCTGGCGCGCGGTGGTGTCGTCGCCGGTGAGCTCGGGCGGCAGTCCGTGGACGTTGTAGGTCAGCGCCAGGAAGCTCCCCTGCGTGGGCAGATTCACGCCCGTGTCGGCGGCCGTATCGGACTCGGCCGTGCAACCAGCGAGGCCGAGCAGCACGCCCAAGCGAGCAAACGACGAGGCCAAGCCCTACTGCACCAGCAGCATCGTCGTGGAGAAGGGTAGGCCCGCACCCGCGTCGTTCGAGATGGTGCCATTGTCTTGGACCGTGGCCGTGCCACCGTCGGCCCAGTCGGCCCCCAGGTAGTCGGCCGCCAGGATGCTGAGCTGCGCGCCCTCCTCGAGGCCGAAGTCGTCGGTGATGGAGAAGCTGGCGGGGGGGTCGAAGGTGCCATTGAAGGGCCCGATGATCCACATGCCCACGACCGTGCCATCGATAGTGTCGAGGTCGGGCCAGTAGGCGGACTCGACCGTGGCGCCCTTGATGACGTAGTCGGAGGTGCCCAGAGGTAGCTGCAGGGTGTCGGTGTCCACCGCCAGGTACATGTCGGTCCCGATGGACACGGTCTGGGTGTCGCCCTCGGGGACCTCGGTCTCTGTCTGCCACTCGACGCCGTAGAAGGGCTTGGTGAGGGTCGCGTCCTCTGCAGAGACCACGTCGAAGAAGAACAGGCCCTCGGCGATGTCCTCGCCCAGCTCGACGTGCAGGCCGTACCGATCGGTGGGCAGGCTGGTGAAGAGGAAAGACCCATCGGCGTCGAGCTCGCCGATCATGCAGAAGGAGCTGCAGAGCTGCACCTCTCCCGAGCCCACCGAGTCGTCCTCGAAGAGCACGGTACCGCCAAAGGTACCCGACGCGTCGGTGTCGGTGTCCGTGTCCGTATCGGCATCGCTGTCCGAGTCGGTGTCCGTGTCGGTGTCCGTGTCGGTGTCACCCTCGGGGCCGGTGTCGTCCTTGTCGGGTCCGCCACAGGCCGCCAATGGCAGGGCCACCAACAGCAGGCCAAGGCAAGAGAAGTTGTTCAGGGTGCCGAGCGTCATGAGATCCTCCTCTCGAGAACAGTCCGAAGTACGAAAGCCCACAGACTATAGCCCGCTCGTGGGGCACTGGATCGACCCGCGCGTGACCGCTTCACGGCATGCGGAACGACGCACCCAAGGCGCCGCTCATCCCCCGTTGGCACGTCTGGAAGGGCCGGGCTACCCGGTGCCACTTCGGAGGTCCCCCCATGTCCGTGCTCGTCCCGCACGCTACCGACACCACCCTCGGCCAGGCCCTGTCCGCCGTGGCGAAAGCCCAGCCCCAAAAGCCGGCTCTGCTCGGCGCCCACCGGCAGCTCTCCTGGGCCCAATTGGACGAAGAGGTCTCCCGCCTGGCCAACCTGCTGGTCTCCGTCGGCGTGCAGCCCGGCGACACGGTGGGCATTCTCACGGAAAAACGGCCCGAAGTGGTCATCACCTTCCTGGCCTGCGCACGCGCGGGAGCCGTGGTCTGCCCGGTCAACTTCAAGCTCCACCAGGCGCGCCTGCTCGACCAGTTCCAGACGGTGGGCATGCGCACGGTCCTGGCCGACCGAAAGTTCGACAAGCTGCTTGCCCACCTGGCACCGGTTCTCGACGACCCGCGCCGCATCATCTACGTCGGCGAGCCCGGCCCCATCGGCACCACCCAATATTCGGAGATCGAGGCCCAACCCGCCACGCCCCCTGCCTTCGAGGCCACCCCCGACACCGTCTGCTACCTCAACTACACCTCGGGTACCACGGGCCGCCCAAAAGGCGCCATCACCACCCACCGCAACATCCTCGTCAACGCGCTGTCGGGCGTCAAGGGTTTCGGCTTCGGCCCCGACGACGTCTTCCTGGGTATGTTCTCGGTCTTCTCCCACCCCCACGAGCTGTTCCACCGCAGCCTGCTGGTGGGCGGCGCCTTCGTGGTCTGGGACACCCTCAGCCCCCGGGTGGTCTGCCAGGTCGTCGAACGTTTTGGCGTCACCTGGATGATGGCCGTGCCCAGCTTCTACGAGATGATGCTCGACCACGGCGGCCCCGGAAAGCACGACCTGTCCTCGCTGCGGGTGCTCGAAGCGGGCGGGGCCTGGGTGCCGGCCGAGACCATCGAGAACATCGAGCGCTGCTACGGCGCCTACCTCATGCCCGTCTGGGGCTCCACCGAGACCACGGGTGTCGCCTTGGCCATGCCCCCCGGCAAGCCACGCCTACCCGGCGCCACCGGCCGACCCGCTCCCACCTACGAGATCCGCGTGGTGGACGACACGGGCCACGACGTGCCCGCGGGAACAATCGGCGAGATGTGGGTCCGCGGCGCCGCCGTCACCCGCGGCTACGAGAACCGCCCCGACGAAACGGGCCGCCACTTCACCGACGGCTGGTACCACACCCAGGACCTGGTCAAGCGCGACGCCGAGGGCTGGGTGCACTTCGCCGGCCGCATCTCCGAGATGATGAAGATCGGGGGCATCCGGGTCTACCCCCTCGAGCTCGAACAAGTCATCGCCCAGCATCCCGAAGTAGGCGAAGTCGTGGTGGTCCGCCACGACGAGCGCCTGCGTGGCGAGGTAGCCCGAGCCGTGGTCACCACCACCCCCGGCAGCACCGTCAACGCCCGGGGTCTGCAGAAGTTCTGCCGCCAGCACCTGGCGGTCTACCAGGTGCCGCGCGTGGTGGAGTTCTGGAACGAGATCCCCCACCTGCCCAACGGCAAGGTCGACAAGAAAGGCATCATGGCGGTGCCCACGAATCCCCGCCGCGACGACAGGAGCTAGGCCTTGCCTTCGCAGCGCGATCCCAAGCTGCTGATCAAGGACCTGGGTGGCCTGGCCCTGTACTACCCAGGCGCCTGGGCCTTCAACCGCCTTCCTCGCCGCGGCCTCACCGCAGCAGCTCGGGCTGGAGCGTCGGTGGTGCGCCGCATGGAACTGCACGATCCGGCGGTGGCTCGCCGGGAGCTGCAGCTCCTCTTCGGCGACACCCCCATGCCAGCCGATGACAGGGTCATCCTGAAGGAAGCCCTGCGCCTGGCCATGTTCAACGAGCTCGAGGTGCTGCGCTACCCCTGGCTCGACCCCAACACCATCGACACGGTCTGCGAGGTCGAAGGCCGCGAGCACCTGGACGCCGCGCTGGCCCGCGGAAAGGGTGCCATCATCCTCATCGGCCACTTCGGCGCCAACCAGATGATCATGCCGGCGCTGGGGCACAGCGGCTACACCATGAACCAGCTCAGCGCGCCCCCCACGGTCTGGGCCGACATCCTGCGGGACACCCGCACGACGCCGCTGTGGGAAAAGGTGCTGGCGCGCCGCTGGGAGCTCGAGAAGCGCCTGCCCGTCCAGCACATCAACGTCTTCAAGTTCCTGCGCCCCGCCTACGAATGCCTTGGTCGCAACGAGGTGCTGGGCCTGGCCTTCGATGGGGGCGGCGGCACCCGCTGGACGCAGGTCCAGCTGCTGGCTCGCACCGCCAACGTCTCCACACAACCGGCACAGCTCTGGCGCGCCACTGGAGCCGCCCTCTTGCCCACGGTGGTGGTCCGTCAGACCGGTACCATCCGCCATCGCGTCATCATCGAGCCCGCACTGACGTGGCAGAAACGCCCCCACAAGGCCGAAACCCTCCGGGTGAACATGCAAGCCTTCGTGGACCGGTTCGGGGCCTGGGTCGCACGCTACCCCGACCACTACCTGCACTTCATGCTCATGCGCAGGCGGGTCCGCGGCACCGACGTCATGCCATTCTTTACGGACTACCCGCCCGCCGAGGATGCCCTCGACGCCGAAGCCGCCGCCCGGCGCCTCAAGGAAGCGGGCGAACGCTCCTGATCCAGGCCGGCGCCCCTGGTCTACGGAATCGTCAAGAAGCACGACGGCTGGCTCCATGTCCACAGCGAGCCGGGAGTGGGCACCTCGTTCGAGGTCTACCTGCCGGTCCTGGCTACGGGAGAGGTCGAGGAAGCCCGAAGCCACCTCTCCCTGGACGAGCTGAGCGGATCCGGCCAGGCACGAAAGCTGATCGACGGCGACGACGAGAAGTCGGCCAGCCGGCTACCCTTCCCCCCATGCCCCACTTCACCATCGCCGTCATGGCGGACACCCACGTCCGCACCGAGCCCCACGACCCCCAGGCCTGCTACCCCTCCGACGCGCGCATGAACGCCCGCTGCCGGCAAGCGGTGGCCATGGCCCGCGCCCGCGACCCGGCCTTCGCCATCCACCTGGGGGACGTCACCCACACCCTCCCCATTCTCGCGGCCCACGAACCCACCCAGCGTGCAGCCAAGCGCCTGCTCGAGGCCCTGGGCTGCACGCTGTACGTGGCACCCGGCAACCACGACGTGGGAGACAAGCCCAGCTCACGAGCCACGGCCGCCCGCGCGGATGAACGCGCCCACGCGCTCTTCGAGTCGATCTGGGGCCCACCCTGGCAGGCGTTCGACCACGACGGCTGCCGCTTCGTCACCCTGGACGCGCCGATCATGGACACCGGCGGCGCCCTCGAGGCCGAGCAGTGGGCCTGGCTCGAGCGGACCCTGGCCCAGGCCGACCGCAGCTTCGTCTTCCTGCACTACCCGCCCTTCCTGCTCCACCCCGACGAGCCGGCCCACTACGACAACCTCGGGCTGCGGGCCCGTACCCGACTGCTGGCGCTGCTCGAGCGCCACCGAGTCGAGGCGCTGTTCGCGGGCCACGTGCACAACTTCTTCCACCACCACCACCAGCACACCCAGCACTGGCTGCTGCCCTCCACCGCCTTCGTGAGGCCTGAGTACAGCGAGCTCTTCCCCGTCCCACCCCTGGCCGAGAACGGCCGGGACGATCCCGACAAGCTCGGCTTCTTCCTGGTGCACGTGGACGAGGTGGGGCACCGGGTGGAGTGGGTCTGCCCCGCGCGCACACACGGCGAGCACGCCGAACCCCCCGTTCCCGCATCCGTGGGCGTCTGGCTGCGGGGTGGCTGGTGCCGAACCGTAGATCTGCCCGCGGGCGACCTGGATCCCTTCGGCCGCAAGCGAGCTCGTAACGACTGGTCGGAGCTGGCCCTGAGGGATCTCGGCCTGCGCCGACTGCGTGTCCAGCTTGCGGACCTAGACGATCCGGAGACGGGTCCACGCCTTCGGCATCTGCAGCCAAGGGGCTGCGTCCTCCATGTCGCCACCGTGGGCGCTCCGAGCCAGGCGCAGATCGCCACCCTGGCGAAGCATCGCGACATCATCACCGCCTGGGAAGCCGTGCTGCCTCCCGATCTGCCTCCCGCAGCCGTGGCGGCCCTGGCAGCGTCCCCGGTGCCCGTGGCCCTGTCGGTGGTGGATCCGGGTGACGTGGGGCTTGGAGGCTACTTCTGCCACTTCCCCGAACAAGGCTTCCCCACAGGCAGCGCACTGCCCTCCATCTGCGAGGATCTGCCCAACACCATCCGCTGGTTGACGTTCCGCATCCCCCACGACCTCGATGTCTGGGCCGGTATCCAGGCGGCCGAGGCGCTCGCAGCCGCACGGGGCCTCGAGGCCCTCTGCCACGTGGAGCTGCCGCGAGGCACCGAGCTGCACCCCCCCACCGATCCCCACCAGGCCAGCCGCCGCGTAGCGACCGCACTGCTCGCCGCGGCTGCCAGTCCCAGCGCGCAGATCTGGATCGACGGCCTGCTCGACAAAGACCGCGGCTACCACCCCCGCCCGGGTCTGCTCGACCGCCGCTGCAATCCCAACCCCTGCGCCTGCGTGCTCCGCACGCTCACACGCGCGTTGGGCGTGTCTCCCCCCCCGGAGCGGCTCGACGAAAACCGTTTCGGCCTGGGCGAGCGCGAGCTCTGGCTCGAGCCCCGCGGCCCCGGCCCCTGGCTGAGCCTCGAGCATGACCGACCGCAGGACCAAGCCCCTCGCGGACCAGCGATATCGGTCGCAAGTCGGCGCTCAACGCGGTGAGCCGGGAGTTGCGTCCTGGAATCGGTCACAAGTCAGCGCTCAACGCGGTGAGTCGGGGGTTGCGTCCTGGAATGCGGAGTCGGCGACGGGTCGGCGAGCGCCTGGAACATGACCGACCGCAGGACCACGCGCCCGCCGGACCGGCGCTCTGGGACGCCGGGGGATAGTCCCGCGCACCATGCGCACCCAGCCCCTTCACGCTCTGGCCCTCATCCTCGTTCTCGCAGGCTGCCAACCCGACGATCCGAGGGACGACACCGGCCCCGAAGGCGACACGGACACCGACACCGACACCGACGCAGACACCGACGACTGCCTCGACCACGCCGCGACGGTCGCGGCCTGCCTCGATCTCGTCGAGTACGTCAACGGCGGCGGGTCCACCTACAGCGGCATCGAGATCACCGCCTCGTCCTTGGCCAACGACCTGCACAGCCTCATCGACGACCACGACGGCGTCTCCTACGACGCCCTCTGGGAGGCCTTCGAGCGCACCGACCTGCGCAGCGACGGCACGATCTGGGACCTCTACTCGGACACGCCAGGCTCCACGCCCCCCTACAGCTTCGACTACGACGACGACCAATGCGGCCAATACGCCAAAGAGGGCGACTGCTACAACCGAGAGCACAGCTGGCCCAAGAGCTGGTTCGGGGACGTGAGCCCCATGAAGTCGGATCTACACCAGGTCTTCCCCGTAGACGGCTATGTCAACGGCATCCGGGGAGACTACCCGTTCGGCGACGTGGGCTACAGCACCTACGAAGCCGCCAACGGTTCCCTGAGGGGCAACAGCGAACTCTGCAGCTATGGCAGCCGCGTCTTCGAGCCCATCGACGACTACAAGGGCGACCTCGCCCGCGCGCAGCTCTACATGAGCATCCGCTACCGTGGCGAAGACGGTGGCTGGTCGTCGAGCGAGGCCACCGACGGCGCCACCCTCGATGACTGGTACCTCGAGACCATGCTCGCCTGGCACCTGCTCGACCCGGTCAGCGACAAGGAAATCGACCGCAACGAAGAAGTCCAGGGCCTCCAAGGCAACCGAAATCCTTTCGTAGACCACCCCGAGTACGCCTGCTGGCTGTGGGTGGACTGAGCTACCACACCCACGAAGGCCCGATGTCCACCACCACGATCCTCCCGCGAAAACGATAGTCGGCGAGCAACATCGGCCCCAGGTTGAACTGGAAGGCCCCTTCGGTCTTGTAGCGCCCGGCGATGCTGGCCACGTAGCCCCAACCATCCCCGAAGTGCAGCGAGGCATCCCCCCCATCGTCGAGATCGAGGGCCGCTGGGCCCAGCGTGACCTCCATCTGCCAGACCTGGTGGGGGAAGAGGTCGAAGGTTGGGGCCACGAAGGCTGCCCCCAGGACACGCTCGTCCGCAAAGATCGGGCCGGGGCCGGCCGCGTACCCAACACGAAGACCCACCATGTCCAGCCACCCGTGGTGGCCGTGGTAGCCCACACGACCCGCCAGACCCCACACCCCGATGATGTCCACGCCCAGCTTCAGGTCGGCCTGCACACGGTCGGGTTCGGGCTGCGGTTCCTGGGCGAGCGGAGCGCCAAGAGCCGAGATGGTGGACACAGCGAGCAGCGCAAACAGCGTAGGCAAGAGAACTCCAGGGGCCCATGCTCGCGCGGTGCGGGGGCGGGCGTCAAGCCTGCGGGGGCCAAGGCTCGTCAGCCCACGACCTCGGGGAGGGCCTTGTCGGGGCGCGCGACGAAACGACCCCGCAACCGATCGCACCCCTCGTCCACGAGCACCCCGCGCGGAGCCAAGGCCTCGATGCCTTCGATTCCCTGAAGGCAGACCGTCTAGTCAGCCCACTCCATGGACCCTACCCTCGCCCCACCGAGGCCCGCAGGAGCCGGTTGGCCCGCCTCGACAAGAGAGACGTTGAAGTGCCGCGAACCCCCGGCCCCCACCGCCCGGCCTTCCGAGCCCGGGACGATCTCCACCTTCCGCGTGGCCAGGTAGCGCCCTTCCGCATCCTCGATCTCGACGATGGCGCGGTTCAGCACCCGGTCGGAGCCGTTGAACAGCTCGCCCCGCAGGGCCCCACCCTCGTAGAACAGGCCCCGCAGCTCCACCAAGTCGTCAGGGGTGGCCACGAGCCTTCGATAGATCTCCTCGAGATCTTCCAGGGGCACGTCCTCGAGGATCCCTGGCGGAAGCGCCGTTCCCACGATCTCCAGATAATCCGACCGCGCGGTCGGTTGCGCCGAGCCTTCCCAACGCAGGGCCATCAACGCAGCGGTGCCGTCGCCCAGGGGCAACGCCGCCCAGGTCATCTGGTGCAGCACCAGCCTGCGCATGCGAGTGGTGTGGATCACGGCGCCCTCGCGCCCACCCAGACCGGTGAAGGTCTCCGCCGAGGTCTCGGTGCCCGGCTTCTTGTCCTTCAGGTGTGCCCGCAGGTCCATGGTCAGGGACTGATCTCCCACCGGAATGGTACCCAGCACCTCCACCGCGCAGGCATCGGGTCTCTCCTCGAGAGCCAACTCGTACTGGCCCACGGGGTACCACATCGGATCGTAGCGGACCTGGAACTCACCGCCAGGTGCGTCGAGGAGCCCAGCGAGGGCAGGAGCGGCGAGCAGGAGGAGAAGGTTCATCCCTACAGTCCCAGCAGCGCGCTGGGGTAGCGCGCGAGGAAGGCGATGGCGTGTCGCAGCTCTCGGGTGTCCAGGCACTCTCCAATCTTGTGGGTGTTCTGCTCCATACCGGGACCCAGGCCCAGCATGGCCGGGTGCTTGACCGCCCCGGAGACCACCCAGCCCTTGCGCTCGGATACGGGGATGCTGGTGTCGTCCTTGGGTACGGGGAACCCCACGCCGTCGGTGCTGAAGATCCAGCGAGCCACCCTGGGTTCGCGGCGAAGATGCCCGCCGTGCTGTGGGGCGCCTGGGTCGACGTTGGGCGTGATGACGTCGCGGTAGGCTTGGACCGCCGCTCGAATGGCGGGATGGTCCTCCGGAGTGACCCAACCGGGGTAGACCGCGGCGTTGTCGGGGTGGTAGCCGGTCCAGGTGGCATCGGTGTAGCGGGGGATGGTCACGCAGACGTCGAGCCCAGCGTCGCGGGCCGCGGCCACCGTCGGCAAGGCTTCGATGTCGGCGACGCTCTGCTCGGGGGTCTCTCCCACCGTGAGCCGACGGTCGAAGCGCACCACCAGGCGATCGGGCACGGCACAGTCCGAGGGCGTGTCCAGCCTGGCCCACGATGCGGTGCGGGTGCCGTGACCGAGGAAGTCGTGTTCCAGGAAGCCTTCGCGACGTTCGTAGGCCGCCGCCGCCTCGGCCACGATGGCGCCCCCGAACTCGAGGGGATTGAGCCCTTCCCAGGGCATGGAGCCGTGGCATGAGCGGCCAACGACCTCGAGCTCGATCTGCATGCGACCCCGCTGGCCCCGGTAGATGCCCAGAGCGCCCAGGTTGGCACAGCCCGTACCCTCGGTGAGAATGACCACGTCGGGGATGATGTCGGGTGGGGCTCCCGGGAGCACGTCGCGCACCAGGTACATGGGGCCGCCGCCGTCGTTGTCTTCTTCGGCCGCGGTGGCGTAGGAGCGGATGATCACGCCTCGCAAGGCACCCTGATCCGCTAGCTCGAGCAGGATCTTCGACGCCACCACCTGGGCCACCACGCCGCCCAGCTGGTCGGCGGAGCCGCGACCGAAGAGCAGGTGTTCCCAGTCGGTGTCGGGGGGCAGCCAGCCCAGCTGCTCCTTCAGGAACGCGCGACCCACCTGGGCGGG
Source organism: uncultured Enterobacterales bacterium (assembly GCA_964626835.1). GTDB lineage: Bacteria > Myxococcota_A > UBA796 > UBA796 > JAFGLY01 > CALDOK01. Next base: position 12,500 of record CAZVHW010000031.1, on the reverse strand, counting down.
ATCCACCAGACCGTCGTAGGCGTCGATGCCACCACCGATCTTGGCCAGCCACTGATCCCTGAGCGCCGCCACCGTGTCGGAGTGACCGTCCCAGTAGATGACCCGCTTCCGATCGCGAGGCACGCCGTCATCGGGATCCTCGAGCGTCCAGACGAGGTTGCCGAACTCGTCCACCCCCACGTCTTCGGGACCACGGACCGCACCGTGTTCGATGATGGCCCGGCGCAGGCCTCGCAGCCGAGGCCCCTCGTGGTTGGACAGGCCACAGAGGGGGTCGCCACCCTGTTCGAGGGGGCGGTCGACGAAGTCGGCGGGCACACGGATGGCCTCGGCCAGGATCTGCCGAGCCAGGGGCAGGTACTCAGCCGCCAGCGCGGCGATGCGATGCTCGAGACAGCTCATGACAGCGCCTCGAGCTTCCCCGCCAGCCCATCGACCTTGGCCACGGCCAGCATGGCCATGATGACGTAGACCTTCCACTGGGCCTCGCGGGCGACGTTGACCCGATGGCGCTCCATCACCGACTCGGCCACCTCGTCGCCGATGTCGGCGGGCAGGCAGTGCATGTACAGCGCGTCACCCCCCGCGGTCAGCGCCATGCGGCGCTCGTCGCAGATCCAGTCGCGGTGTCGGGCGTTGTGGGCCAGGCAGCGCTGCTCGATGTCGCCCATGAGCACGGCATCACCGGCCTTGTTGGCGGCCACTCGCTCCATCATGAGCTCGTAGGGGCCCCAGCTCTTGGGGTAGACCGCCACCGCGCCGTCGAAGGCTTCGTCCATGTCGTCGCAGATGCGGAACGACCCACCGTGCTCCGCCGCGTTGGCGCGGGCCGCCGCCATGGTGTCCGGCAGCAGCTCGTACCCATCGGGGTGAGCGAGCACGATGTCTGCGCCTTGGCGCGACAACAAGGAAGCCAGGCCCTGGGGTACGCTCAGGGGCTTCGCATAGCTGGGCGAGTAGGCCCAAGACACCGCAATCTTCTTGCCCTGCAGGCCGCCGGGGAAGTTCTGACGCAACCAGAGCAGGTCCGCCAGGGCCTGGGTGGGGTGGTCCACGTCGCACTGCAGGTTGACCATGGGGACCACGCGGGCATCGTCCGTTGCGCGCAGGTAATCGGTGATGCCCCGCAGCATGTCGCGCATGAAGGAGTTGCCCTCACCAAGGATGAGGTCGTGTCGCACGCCGAGAGCGTGGGCGTTCATGCCCAGCATGGCGCCCGTCTCCTCGGCCGTCTCGCCGTGTGCCACTTGGGTGGACGAGCCGTCCACGATGACCGGCTGCATGCCGAGCCTCGACGCCGCACCGGCCCAGGCACTCCTGGTGCGCGTGATGTGGTCGAAGAAGATGGCGTAGGCCAGCTCCTGGGGACAAAGAGGCGTGCGGACGCCCGCACGGTCCAGCTCGTACAAGCGGGTGGCCACGGTCAGCAGGGCCTCGAGCTCAGGCTTGGACCAGTCCTGGGTGAGCAGCAGGCTCTTGGCGTGCAGGGTGGGGAGGATGGAGGAAAAACCTGTGTTCATGGGATGGCTCGTCAGCTCTTGGAGATAGGTTGCAGCGACCTGAAGATGCGGGTGCCGGCACGGCCGGCGAGGGTTTCCTGGATGGCATCGGGCCGACAGATGACCGCCAGCTCGCCACCGCCCTCGAGGAAGTCGATGGCGGCCTGGACCTTGGGACCCATGCTGCCGGGAGGGAACTGGCCCTCGGCCATCATCTGCCGGAGTTCGGCCACGTCGGTGCAGTGCAAGGGTCTGGGGTTGTAGGAGAGGAAGTCCTTGTAGATGACGTCGATGCCCGTGGTGATGATGAGGTTGGGCGCGTGCAGGCCGCGGGCCAGCAGTGCCGACACGTGGTCCTTGTCGATGACGGCCTCGATGCCCTGAACACGGCTGGGAATGTCCTGCACGACGGGGATTCCACCACCCCCACAGGCGATGACCACCACCCCGGCACGCACCAGCTCACGCACGATGCCCAGCTGCACGATGCGCTTGGGCAAGGGTGAGGGCACGACTCGGCGATAGCCGCGCTGGGAATCCTCGATCATCTGCCAGCCACGCTCACGCCGGAGGTGGTCGGCCTCGGCCGCAGAGTAGAACCGACCGATGGGCTTGGTGGGATTGGCCAGGGCCGGGTCGTGCGGATCGACCTCGACCTCGGTGACGATGGTGGCGATGGGGCGGCTGGCTCCACGTCGAGTCAGGGTCTCGCGCAGGGCGAGCTGGATCATGTAGCCGAGGCTGCCCTGGGAGTCGGCCACCAGGGAGTCCAGGGGCACTTGATGCAGGTGCGTCGATGCGATCTCCGACCGCAGCTGCATGAACCCCACCTGGGGGCCGTTGCCGTGGGTGATGACCAGCTGCGCGCCCCTTGCGAGCAACTCCGCCACGGGCCGCACCGCCTCACGGGCGATGACGAACTGGTTCTCCACGTCGAGAGGACCGCGGGGATCGATCAGGGAATTGCCACCCATGGCGAGCACGGTGAGGCCAACCGGGATCATGGACCCTCCATCCAGTGTCGAAGGCGACCCACGCGTCTAACATCGCGCGGAGCGCCGCGGGAGGCAGGGCTCACTCCGGCTTGACGGCGGACAGGAAGCCGTAGCGCCACTGGCCACGCCGGAGAAGCTGCCACTGCCACAGGGCGCTCCACACGTGGTCGGTCTGCAGGCGGCTGCGCACACGCAGGGGATAGGCCCAGGCGGAGACCAGCAGCCCCGGCCAGAAGCGCAGGTACAACCTTCGCGCCGAGGGCTCCACGGCGTGCGTCTCGTCGGTGAGTCGCACGTCGTCGAAGCCACCATCGCGCACCTGCTGCGCAAAGACATCGAAGACCGCGTAGGCTGGAATGGCCCAGGAAGCTTCCCAGCGCTCCATGAGCGCACGATCTCTGACTGGCATGGAGACCTGGGAGCGAAAAAAATCCGCCACGACGAGCCTGCCGCCGGGACGCAGCAGCCGCATGGCTTCCCGAAGAAAGTCGGCCTTGTCCGACGCGTAGCAGCTGCTCTCGATCGCCCAGATCACGTCGAAGCTGCAGGGTGGGTAGCCGGTGTCCAGATAGGACCGCTGTTGGAAGTCCACCGACGCGGCCACTCCAGCCCGCCGGGCGTACCGGGTGGCCAGCTCCACCTGCCTCTTCACCAGCGAGATGCCCACGACTTCGCAACCATGCTCCCGCGCCAGCCAGACTGCAGCCCCACCCACCCCGCAGCCCGCATCCAGCACCCGCTCGCCGCCGCGGATGCCAGCGCGATGGGCCATGACCCGGTGGGTGTTCTCGAGGGCCTCGTCGAAGCTGCGGGTGGTGGGATCCCAATAGCCGTAGTGCAGGCACTGGCAGGAATCGAGCCGCCAGTTGATGCGGTAGTCCAGCTCGCATGCCTCGTAGTACTCGATGATCTCGGCTTCGCCCACGACAGCCCCACTCTGGCGGAAGACGTCAAGATACCACGAAGTCCACCGGGTCCCGTTTTTTGGCTCAACTTCGGTGACAGGTGAACCGAACTGTCTGAAGGAGACCTACGCGGAGCCTGGTACCGATGCGCGACTGCCCCTTCCTAGCCGGCTGTCCACTGTTCGAGCGCACGCTCGCAGACCAACCCGTGGTCGCCTCCGTGTACAGAAGGCTCTACTGCCAGGGCACCGTCGACGCCTGCGCTCGCCTCCTCGTCCGCGAAAACCTGGGTGAGACGCGCGTACCGGTCAGCCTGTTCCCCTACGAGACCACCAGGGCGCGGGCCCTGATCCGCCGCGGATAGCTGGCGTCCACCCGGACGAGGGGGCAGGTTGGGGCGATGCCCGATCGACCCAGCGTGTACCTCCGACCCGGCTTCCAGCGCGGCCTGTCCCGCGGGCTGCCCTGGGTGTGGGAGCGCCAGCTTGCGTGGACCCCGGCGAGCCAGGCCCTGTCCCCGGGCACGGTCGTCGACGTGCTCGACAGCTTCGGCGAGGGCGTGGCCACGGCCTCGATCTGGCCAGGGGCCCCGCTAGCCCTGCGCTGCTGGGCCTTCGAGCCAGGCGTGCTGGTGAACGCCACCCTGCTCGCTCGCAGGCTCGAGCGAGCCCTGGCGTTGCGGGCCCGTCTGTACGAAGTGCCTTTCTACCGCCTGGCCCACGCCGACGGTGACAAGCTGCCCGGCATCGTGTGCGACCGATACGGAGACCGGCTCGCGGTGCAGCTGTCCGCAGACCCGGAGGGCACCATCCAAGCCCCCTTGCTCGAGGCCATGGGGCGCGTCCTGGCACCGACCACCGTCGTCCTGAAACAGGGCGATGGGCGCGAGGTGAGAGGCGAGCCGCCCCCAGACGCCGTGGAGGTTCCGGAGCACGACGCCCGGTTCTTGGCCGATCTGCTGCAGGGCCAAAAGACGGGTTGGTACTACGACCAGCGGCCCCACCGGCGCTTCGCCCGCCGCATCTGCCGGGGAGCACGCGTGCTCGACACCTTCTGCCACAGCGGGGGTTTCGCCATCCACGCCGCCCTCGGAGGCGCCAAGCGGGTCCTTGCGCTCGACCGCTCCCAGGCCGCCCTCTCCCTGGCCGAGCGTGCCGCCTCCCTGAACGGAGTCGCCTCGACCGTGAGCTGGAATCGCTGCGACGTCTTCCAAGCTGTCGCAGACATGGCTGCAGGAGGGCGCCAGTTCGACCTCCTGATCTGCGACCCCCCTCCCCTCTCCCGCCAGCGCACCCACCGCGCCGCAGCACTACAGGCCCACCGCCGACTCGCAGAGTCCGCGGGCCGACTGCTGGTGTCGGGTGGCATACTCCTCCACGCCAGCTGCTCCCACGCCGTGAGAGGGAAGCGCTTCCTCGAAGCCGTCACCCAAGGCCTGGAAGCGGCCGGCCGCCGAGCACGCCTCGTCCACCGCGGAGGCGCCGGACCGGACCACCCCGTGCATCCCGCACTGCCCCAGACCGCCTACCTTGACGTGCTGGGTCTGTGCCTGGATTGATTGCCCCGTCCCCATCCCGTGCGAAGCTTGGAGCCTAGGAGTCCTCGAGGAAACGCTCCCGTCCCCCGACGCCTCCCAGGAGGAAACCGTGCGCGAATCCCGCCCCCCCTGGTACCGCACCGCCCGCATGATCGGCGGCGTCCCATGGGTACCCCTCGAGGTAGCCCGAGGCCTGCAGGAACGGCTGGACATCCATCGGCAGCGGGTACAGCGCGCCGAGACCGAGTCCGAGGAAGCCCGCCGAGTGCTCCAGCGCCTGGAAGCCCAACTCGCCGACGCCCGCGACCGAGCCGCAGACGCCAACGTGGATGCCGAAGCTGCCCGCGCATCGGCCGCTCGAGCCGCAGAAGCAGCCGAGGCACTGGTCGACCAGGCACCCAGCGCCCCACCCGACACCGACTCCCGGATCCAGCGCCTGCGAGAAGACCTGGCCCGAATTCGTGACCGCACCGAGGTGGACATCCGCGCCGCCCGACAGGCCGAACGGGTGCAGGCCCTGGTGCGCACGGCCGCCCTCCACGACGACCTGCACCGCGGCCTAGAGGCCCTGCCCGACGATCCGAACAGCCCCTGGCACCAGGGCTACCGAGCCATCCTTCAGCAGATCGACGCCCAGCTGGCCCAAGCCGGCGCCTCCCCCTACGGCCACCCCGGCGACCCCTTCGACCCAGAACGTCACGAGGCCGTGGGCACGGCGCCCGCGCCTCGGGGCGAGGAAAACCTCCTCCTCCAGGTCCTGCAGCCTGGCTTCGCCTTCGAAGACGGCACCCTGCTCAGACCCGCGGTGGTGGTCGTGGGAGTCTGAAGCGCCGAACCCCGCCACCCAAGGGGGCAGCGGGGCTCCGAAACCTGACGGACGGTCGCTACTTCAACGCCTCGGTCAGCATGGGGCAGTAGGTGAAGATGTCACCCACGATCCCGTAGCTGGCGAACTGGAAGATGGGGGCATCCGGGTCTTTGTTGACGGCCACGATGACCTTCGAGGTGCGCATGCCGGCGAGGTGCTGGATGGCCCCGGAGATGCCGCAGGCGACGTACAAGGACGGGTTTACCACCTTGCCGGTCTGGCCGACCTGCTCGCCGTGGGGGCAGAAGCCAGCGTCCACCGCGGCACGAGACGCACCAGGGCTGGCACCGATTGCGGCCGCGAGGGGGCGAATGAGCTGGTCGAAGCCTTCGGCCGACTTGACCGCGCGGCCACCGGAAACGATGAGGTTGGCTTCGGTCAGGTCCACGACGCTCGATGTCGGTGCCAGGGTCTCGACCACCGTGGTCAGAGACGCACCCACGCTGACGGCCAGGGCTTCCACCCCACCCGGCGCGCCGGCTTCGGCCGGGGCGAAGGAGTTGGGACGGGTGGTGAAGATGGCGGGGCTGGAAGCGACCGTGACATCGAAGAGGGCCTTGCCGGCGTAGACCGGACGGCGGCCGACGACCTGCCCTCCATCGACACGCAGCTCGACGACCTCGGACGCCATGCCGACACCGAGGCGCGCGGCCAAGCGGGGCACGATGTCCTTGGTGATCATGCTCGAGGTCGCCAAGATGACGTCGGGCTGCACGTGCACGACGGCAGCCTGCAAGGCGGCGACCCAGGGGTCGGTGTTGAAGGTGGCGAACTCAGGGCCATCGACCGTGAGCACGAGGTCGGCGGGCAGGCCTTCGCCGCTGGAGGTTCCGATGGCGAGCGCGGCCACGGGGCCACCCAGGTCGCGGGCCTTGGCCACGAGCTCGAGAGCCGTCGACTTGAAGGCGCCAGCATCGTGATCGGCAAGAACGAGAATACCAGGCATGTTCGACTCCTTTCCTACCTTAGAGGACCTTGGCTTCGGTGCGGAGCAGGGTGACCAGCTCCTGGACCACGTCGACCGGCTCGCCCTGCAGGATGCGACCCGCAGGCCGCTCGGGGGGCAGTGTCCAGTTGGCGTCGGCCACCATGGGCTCGCCCACGGTGACGTCGAGGGCGGAGGCGGTCTTCTCGAGGATGGGCTTGCGCCGGGCCTTCATGATGCCCGGCAGCGATGCGTAGCGGGGAGAGTTGAGTGTCTTGTCGGCAGAGACGAGCACGGGGAGGGAACCCTTGACCACCTGGCGCAGCCCGCCACCGATGTCGCGGGTGGCCTGGAAACCACCGCCATCGACCTCGAGGGCCGAGATGACCAGCGCCTGGGGCCAGCCCAGCAGCTCGGCCACCATGGCGGGAACCTGGGCGTTGTCGTCGTCCACCGCCTGCTTGCCGGCCATGAGGATGTCCACGCCCAGCTCGGTGGCCGCAGCGGCCAGGACCTTGGCGACCGTGAGCGAGTCGGCACCTTCCAGGGACGGATCGTTGATCCAGAAGCCCTTGTCGGCGCCGCGGGCCAGGCCATCGCGGATGCGCTGGTCGTTGCCCTTGCCACCGATGGAGATGATGACCACTTCCTTGGCCTTCTTGGCATCCTTGAGCTTCAAGGCTTCTTCGAGCGCGTGCTCGTCGTAGGGATTGATCTCGAGCTTGACGCCACCGGTCTCGATGCCGGTTGCGCCAGCGTTGATCTTGATGCGGGTGTCCGTGGCTGGAACCTGCTTGAGCAGAACTCCGATTTTCATGCCATACCTCCCAGGAACGCGTTCAGGCGGCGATGCCCTTGATGAAGATGTCGGCGACCGTCTCGGCCGCTGCATCGAGGTTGAAGCGAGGCTTCCCACGCGAGAGGACCCATTGCATGGCCAGCTCGTCGAGAGCCCCGAAGAAAGCCCACTTGGCTATGAAGACGTCCACATCGGCCCGCACCTTGCCGGCGGCCTGGCCGTCGCGCAGGATGTTGGCGAAGGCACCCAGGTACTGCCACAGCGGCTTGGGCCGATATTCCTTGAGGAACTTGTTGGACAGGCGCAGCTCCACCTGGAGCACTTCCGCCAGCGCGCCATGATCGTGGACCAGCTGGAAGTGATAGCGCGCAAACGCACGGATGCGATCGAGGGGATCGTCGACCCCTTCGAGCACGCGGCCGAGCCCCGCATTGATCTCCTGCATCTTCTCCTCGAAGATGGTGAGGAGGAGGTCTTCCTTGTTGCGGAAGTAGAGGTAGATGGTGCCGTCGGCCACACCAGCCTGGGAGGCGATGTCTGTGACCCGGGCCTGGTGGAAGCCCTTCTCTGCAAAAACCTTGATGGCGGCATCGATGATGCGAATCCGCTTCCCGCCGCGACCGCTACCACGCTCGACCATGCGCGCCGCTCCTGCCTGGAATGGTGGATGAATGAGGGCTCATTCAAGTAGCGTGTGCCCCCCCAGGGCGCAACCAGGGATAACCCGTCTCAACGGGCGGCGAGCCAGCGCTCCATCTGGGCGACGATGTCGGTATCAGGCACCTTCTCCCAGTCCTTCAGGAAAGCGACGTTGCCTTTGTCCGTGAGCGGATGATCGAACATCTGCCGCAGCACCTTGAAGGGGACCGTGGCCACGTCGGCACCGAGGAGGGCGGACTGAATGAGGTGCTCGGGGTGACGGATGGAGGCCGCGAGTACCTGGGTGGGCAGCTCTGGGTAGTTGGCGTAGATTTGCACGATCTGCCGGATAAGGTCCATGCCGTCGGAGCTGATGTCGTCCAGCCGTCCCACGAACGGGGAGACGTAGGTGGCGCCCGCCTTGGCCGCCATGAGCGCCTGGCCAGCCTGGAAGCAGAGGGTGACGTTGACGGCGATGCCTTCAGACGAGAGCACCGAGGTGGCCTTGATGCCTTCGGGCAACAGGGGCACCTTGATGACCACGTGCTCGCTGATCTTGGCCAGCAGGCGGCCTTCGCGCACCATGCCCGCCGCATCCTGGGCCACGACCTCGGCCGAGACGGGGCCCTGCACGATCTCGCAGATCTCGTGGATGGTGGCGATGAAGTCGCCACCCTCACGGGCGATGAGGCTGGGGTTGGTGGTGCACCCGTCGATGACGCCCCAGGAGGTGGCTTCGCGGATCTCGTTCAGGTTCGCGGTGTCGATAAAGAGCTTCATGGCTTCTCCGTGGGGAGCTCGGCGGTGGGGCGTCAGCTATCCGCTTTCATGACGGGCGGCTGCCACAGAACTCCTACCGGAACCGCGCGAGGCAGAGCGGCGGCCGGCCCCAGTGCGCGATGATCTTCCAGGAATGTCCGCCCGGTCACGGGATTGACGGCGCCAGGGAGCACGTCTTCGAGAGGCATCACCACGAAAGGGCGCTCCGCGATTCGGGGATGGGGCACCTTGTGGTCTGGCTGGTGTGCGATGCAGCCCTCCATGCAGAGCAGGTCGATGTCGAGCACCCGGTCCCCCCAGCGCAGCCCCGGGCGACGGCCGAGCCTCGCCTCGATCAGCTTGCATAGCCCCTGCAGGTCCCGGGCAGGATGGGCGCTCTCCAGCAGGACGGCGGCGTTGAGGAACCAGTTTCGGGCCACCCCTCCCCAGGGCGGCGTCCTGTAGAGAAGGCTGGTCCGGATCACCCTCAGGCCTGGCCGAGCATGGAGCATCCGCACGGCCAGGCTCAGCCGCGCTCTGCGATCTCCGAGAGAGGACCCCAGCCCAACTACCGCCCGAGGAAGCACCGACCGCGCCATCACTTGCGCATCAACAGCTCCCGCTCGGCCTCACGCGCCTTGGCGGACAGCTCTTCCTCTCGCTGGGCGGACCGAATCACGCCGTCGGCCGCGAGGATCCAGCCACGCTCGTATGGATCGGGTGGCAGGGGCCCACGCATGACCTCGAGCTCGGCCGGATCTGTGACATCGCGCCCATAACGTTGCCTGAATTCTCCCCTGATGCGAACGAACGCCTTCTCGAGGACGTCGTGTCGCAGCCGCGCCAGCCGACCATCGATCAGGGCCAGGATGGCCGGATCGTCGGTCGCATCCCGCTGCTCCTCGAGGAAATCTATGGCCACGGGAGCCATGTCCTCCTTGGCGAGCAGGCCGGCAGAGGCCACACGGTACCAAACGGGAGCATCGGGCTTCTCGGCCGCGATGGCGATCCAGTGGATGGCGGTCTCTACGTCACCGCGGTGGAGGTAGTGGTTCATGCCCAGGGCGAAGGGAAAGAAAGAGTCGTCGGGCAGGGCCGCGATGGCGGCCTCGAAGACCTCGTCCGAGCCGTCGATGGCGCCGATGCCACGCAACATGGTTCCGCCGTAGAAGTACGGGGTGCGCCAGGAGGGATCGAGCACCGAGATGGCCCGGACCATGCCCACGAGCCAGTCTCCCCAGGCCGGGTCGGGATCGTTGCCATAGCGCTCACCGAAGAGCAGCACGGCACGAACCCACAACAGATCGGCCACCGGCTCGTGGTAGCCCATGGTTACCAACCGATAGGTGGCCGGGCTGGGGAGGTACAGCAGCTCGTTGGAGGCGTCCGAGGCGTGGCGCCGCTCGTCGGCAGCGCGTTGGGCGACATGCGCCACCATGCCACCCAAGACCACCAACGCGAAGACGAACTTGCGCATCAGGGGATGTCCGCCCTCGAGCAGGCACGCCCGGCTGCCAGGGCCCGCGCCAGGTCGAGGTGACCACCGAAGTCCAGGATGCGCTTCATTTGGGTGTCCAAGGCGGCGGGATCGCTCCAGCTTTGTCGCAAGGACGCGTATCGCGCGCAGTCACCGGTCACAACGCCCGCTGCAGCCAGCACCAACGAACCCCGACCCTGGGGATCGGCAGCGCCGGCACGAGCGGCGACGACGGCAGGCTCCCAGCGACCGTTCATGGCGAGGTAGACCGCATGTTGTCCGAGGAACGCCGGATCCGAACAACCACGCTCCGCCCCGGCGATGGTGATGTTCACGGCGCGCTCCATGTCACCGAACTCGAGGGCCAGCTCCGTCAGCTTCGGACAGATCTCGAGACGTGGAGGGCTGGCACGCAACGAATCCAGGAACTGCTCGAGCGCGAGCTCGTGTTCACCGTCCCGGAAGAGCACGTGGCCGTAGCTGGCGGCCACGTAGCCGCTCGGAGTATCCCTCGACGTGGCCGCCCAGAGCGAAAGATCGTCTCTCCAGTCCGGGACTCGCAGGTGCACCAGCAGGAACCACGGCAGAGCCAGGACCAGGCACAGGGACAGCCAGCCCGCCCTCCGCGGGGGTGATGCTGCCAAGGCCGCAGCCAGCGCCAAGCCCAGTCCGGCCAGGGGAAGGTAGAGGTATCGCTCGCCGAACAGAGCCTTGTCGGCCAAAGCCAGCACGGCCGGCGCGAAGCCCATGCACGCCCAGGCCAGGCCCACCACCACGAGCCGCCGTCGCCCCGCCATCATCAACAGCCCCGCAGGGACCAGCACGCAGACGAGGAACCCAGCCACCAGCTCGGGGCCACCCAGTTGCCAACTCTCCAGATCCCGTCCGACCGAGAGGGGCCAAGGCCAGCCGAGAAGGGAACCCGCAGCGGCCACCACGTGCAGGGCTTTTTGGGTCAGCAGCCGCCAGCCGGCCTCGGAGGGAGCCGCTGCGGCGTTGATCCCGGCGACGGCGCGCATGAGAAGGTGCGCGCCCACCGCTCCCCAGAGCAGCGCGTGGCGACGCCAACCCCGCGGGCGCCCTGACTCCGCCCAGTCCAGACAGAGCAGAAACACGGGGACCAGAAGGGCGCTCTCCTTGGACAGGACGGCCCCCAGGGCGAGCGCGCCACCGACGACCAGGCGCCGCTTGCTGGCGTCGGGAGGCTGGAGCGCGGCGAGCGCTCCGAGCAGAAGGGCGGTGGCCATCAGGTCGTTGCGAGCCGAGATCCAGATCACGGCTTCCGACTGCAACGGATGCAACGCGAACAGAGCCGCTCCCAGCAGGGCAGGCATCGGCTGAGTGAGCCGCAGCAGCAGCCGGTGAAGGGCCCACACCGCCGCCACGTGCCACAACAGGCTGTGGAGGTGGTAGCCCGCAGGAGCCAGGTCGAAGAGTCGCCGATCCACCGCAAGGGAGAGGATCATGAGAGGCCGGTAGTACCCCGAGTCATAGCCACCGTCGGCCGTGGCCCACAGATCCTGGACGAAAAAGCGCCAGGCCTGCCCGAGCTGCTCCAGGCCCCCGTTGTAGACCACCAGGGCGTAGTCGTCGAAGACGAAGCCGGCGTGTACCACCCCCGCATAGGCCGCGACCGTCACCGCACAGAGCAGCAGGCCCTGTACCCAAGGAAGCCGCAACCAGGGAGGAATGACGGACGAGGAGACCACCTAGAACCTCCAGGTCCAGTACAGGTCGCCGGAGCTGGCGCCCTGATCGCCGGTGACGAACTCAGCGCTCCAGGCCCGGGTGATGGTCCAGTCGACGATGACCTCCGTCTTGTTCTCGCCCTCGTCCACCTCGGCCGCCCCGTCGTAGCCCACGGTGAGGAAGACGTCGTCGCCCAGGGCGCGGCCGGCCGAGAAAGACATCCCGCCGCCATCACCGAGGTCTCCGAACTCGAGGGTGTCCACCACGCGGCCCCCTCCGCTCTGGCGCTCCAGCTCACCGAGCAGGACGCCCACGGCCAGATCGACCGCGCTGCGATCGCCCCCACCGCCAGCGTTCGCGGGGGCACCGGTGATGAGGATGGAGACGATGTCGGTCTCGTCCGGGTAC
>CAZVHW010000030.1:20241-25524 GCA_964626835.1 uncultured Enterobacterales bacterium | reverse complement strand
TCCAGCCGGGCCCAGGGCGACCAGCCTGGCGGGGAGGAAGGGGAATCCACTGGGGGGGGCGGGGGGGGGGGGGGCGCGGGTCGGTCCGCGGTGGCGTCCACGCTCGCAGTCGCCGAAGTCGATTCCGCCGGTGCCTCTTCCTCGGCAGGGACCGGTTGTACGGCATCGCCCTGCGGCTCGGGCTCGGGCTCGACCTGGGCCAATGCTGGCTCGATGGGGGGCGGCAAGACCGGCTCGGGTTCGGCTGGAGGTGGCAGAGGCGGTGGTTCTTCGTCCTGGGTTGCCTGGGCCGCCCAGAACCCGCCGTCGCGCTCCACGGGGTGCAGCAGGCTGGCGGCCAGGGCGACCAACTCCTCCCGCTGGCGCTCGCTGTCCGGGACCGCGACCTCCACCTCGTGGAGCGTGCCGTCGACGTCCTGAACCCGAAGCCTCCAACGATCGGGCTCCGCGGTGCGCTGCAGCTCGACCCAGGGCTGACCCTCGATCACCGCCTGTGCAGGGTCCAAGCCCTCGCGCCCAGCAAGAACCAACGCACCGTGCCAGCTCTCGGCGGATTCGCCCTTGGGTAGCAGGAAAGGCACGGCCGCCCGAGCCACCGGAGTGACCAGTGTCAGCAGCAAGATGGCTACCCAGCGAAGCGTGGGCGAGGCCGAGGGCGAGAGAGGTCTCACAGCCACAGCTTAGCAGCCCCCAGCGCCGCGCTCCCACCCCTTCACCATCCATGCTACTTTCCTCGCCCGTCCCCGCCACTCGGACACCCTCCGGATGCTCCACAATCACCGACTCGCGCTGCTCGCCAGTGTCACGCTGCTCGCCGCGGCTTGCCGAGACCCCGAAGCCATCGCCATCGACGCCATCGGGGCCCTGGACATCCGGAACATCGACCTGCACCAGGTGAACGAAGCCGGCTCCTACACCTTCGAGGGCTGGCGCGGCGACGACGAGTGTACGGGTACCGTCGAGGTCAAGGACTACGACAACGCGGGCACGGCGGCCGTGACCTCCGAGTGCCTGCCGCCCCCGGGCGAGAAAACCGGCGAACTCCGCCCGGACACCGCGGCCGAGATCGTCAAGCAAGCGCGACGCTGCGACGGTGGCGACGCCCACGCCTGCGCAGATCTGGGCGCCCGCTACCAGCGAGGCGATGGCGTGCCGAAGAACCTGGACTACGCCACCGGCCTCTGGGCCGAAACCTGCCGAGAAGGCGCGGGGCTGGCCTGCCACTCCCTGGCCCTCGTCTTCGAAGCGGGCGGTACCGACGCCGGTGCGGTGACCAAGCTCATGGTGGAAGGCTGCGACCTGGGCTGGAGCCCTGCATGTGGCCAGGCAACCCGGCGGTTGTACAACGACGACGAGCGCCCCGACAATGGCACCATGGTGCGCACCGCCCGCCGCGGCTGCGAGGCCGATGATGTCGACTCTTGCCTGATCCTGGGAATCCTCCTGGCTCACGGCGTCGAGGTCCCCTTGGACTTGCCACAGGCCCGAAGGGTGCTCATGCAAGCCTGCAGTGCCGGCAAGGAGGCCGCCTGCACCCTGGTAGAAGAGCTCTGACCCCACCGGCAATGGCACGTTGAACTTCGAGGAGAGACCATGCGCATCATCTGCTTCCAGGACGACCACGGCCAGGTCCGCTGGGGTGACGACCAGGGGGACGGCACGGCCCGCGTCCTCGCAGGCAGCCCCTACTCCCACGTCGAATCCACCCAGCAGCGAGCCATCATCCAGCGCGTGCTCGCACCCCTGCGCCCTCCGGTCATCATCGCTATCGGCCGCAACTACCGCGCCCACGCCAAGGAAACCGGCAGCGAGGTTCCTCGGGCGCCGGTGGTGTTCTACAAGAACCCGGGCTCGGTCATCGGACCTGGCGACCCCATCCAGATCCCTCACAACTGCATGGACCCACCGCAGGTCGACTACGAGGTCGAGCTCACGGTCGTGCTGGGCAAGGCGGGGCGCGACATCCCGGTAGAAGAGGCCCTCGACCACGTGCTCGGCTACACCGTCGCCAACGACGTCTCGGCCCGCCGCTGGCAGCGAAAGCTCGGCCAGTGGTGCTACGCCAAGAGCTTCGACACCTTCTGCCCCCTGGGCCCGTGCATCGTCACGCGCGACGAGATCCCCGATCCCCAGGCCCTCCGGCTGACCACGAAGGTCGATGGGCAGATCATGCAGGACGCCAGCACCGCGTCCATGATCTGGTCGGTTGCCGAGCTGGTCTCCTTCCTCTCCCAGGGTACCACCCTGCTCCCCGGCACCATCATCCTCACCGGTACGCCCGAAGGCGTGGGCGTAGCCCGGGATCCCCGCTTCTTCCTGTTGCCGGGCATGCAGGTCGAGCTGGAGATCGAAGGCATCGGTGTGCTGGCCAATCCCGTCATGGCAGCCCACCGCGGCCCCCTGCACACCGAAAGCTGCGGATGCGGGTGCAACGACTGACGTTGTGACATGAGGGCCGCAGCTCGGTCTTCGCCACCAAGGCCTTTCGCGCCACGCGCGACGCCCAGCTGAACTGGCCCGGCGAGATCTCGGCCTACACGATGCTCGAGACCATCCAGCGCGCGGGGCGAGACTAGGCACTCAGGGACGAGGACGGCGGAGCTGGTGTTGGGAGAGATCGCGGCTAGGACCGGACCACCACCGCCGCGTCGTTCATGATGTCGAGATCGGGCATGGCGTCGTCGATCTTGTAGGGCACCAGCTCGATCTCGCCACCGTCGTCGCCTGTCAGCGCAATGCCGGCTTCGAGGCGCACGCCCTGAGCGGACAGCTCGGCCATGCCCCACAACAAGGCTTCGTCGCCCGGCTGGCAGCGCACCAGCACGAGGTCGGGCCGCCCCAGCTTGGCCAGACCCCGGGTGAAGAACAGCAGGCCCATGGCAGCGTCTGTGGCGCGCTGCTCGACGCTGACCTCGGCTCGGATGTCGAAGGGACGATCGAGCGCCTGGGCCAAGACCTGATCGCGGCCGTACCAGCGGCGTGCGTGCACGTCGTAGACCGGGCCGGCGCCCAGCTCGCAGAGGCAGCGCACTACGCCCTGGGCGTGCTGCAGGAACGCCAGGTCGGCCGGATCGTCCACCTCGCCCGCCACCTCGTAGCACCACGTGGCACCGAGCAGGCTGTCGATCCCCTGGCCCAGAGCCGCACGGGCCGGGCCGACCAGAGGCTCCAGTTGGAACCGCTGGAACCAGCCGGGAGCGTCCTCGGCCGAGACGTCCGACAGGAAGATGCCTTCGGGCGGTTCGCCATCAGGGAGCCCGTGCCGCTCGCGGTCGATGGGAAGGTCGTCCGGTAAGGGCTGGCCGGAGAAGACCTGGTAGACGACGTCTGCGGCGATGCCACCGGGTTGGAACAGGGGGCGGGGCCACTTGGCGACGGGCATGAGGGCTCCTGGGACGGCAGCGGGACAACGTATCCACCGCGCGGGCGGGCGGCTCCATGTCGCACACTTTGTCCGACAGGTCTCAGCCCCATCCACCCCGTCCGTGAGCAAACCACCGAGGCGAGGCGAAACCAACGCGCTTCGGCATCGACCAGGCTACCTGACCTGCTCGCCCACACCGGAGCCGCCCATGAAGGACCAAATCCGCGCCCACTTCGCGGCGAACCGCGATGCCTATCGCCAGTACATCGTGGACCTGCTCACCGAGTTGGTGGCTCAGCGCACCGTCAACGCAGGCAAGGCCAGGCTCGACGAGTGCCCAGGTCAAGAAGTCCCGGGAGAAGAGACCCGCGTGGTCGAGGTGCTCGAGCCCCACCTGCGGGACCTGGGCGTGTCGTTCGTGGTCCATGCCCTCGATCCACGCCGCGCCAACATCATCGCCACCGTGGGAGAAGGCGAGCGGGCCATGGCGGTGGGTGTTCACTCGGACATCGTGCCCCCAGGCGATGGATGGGCCAGCGATCCCTACGTCGTCACCCAGAAGGACGGCATGCTCTACGGGCGCGGCGTGCTGGACAACAAAGGCCCCATCGCCAGCTGCATGGCCGCCATGAGGCTGCTGGTGGAAGCCGACGTAGAGCTGGGGGGTCGGCTGCAGCTCGCGGCCATCGCCAGCGAGGAGTACCACGAGCAGGGTGAGCCAGATCCCGGTATCCACTTCCTGCTCGAGAAGGGCGTCCTGAAGCCCGACTTCGCCATCATCCCCGACATCGGCGAAAACATGAAGGGCATCGACATCGCGGAAAAGGGCCGCACCGAGATCCATGTGACGGCCCACGGCAAGCAGGCCCACGGCTCCACCCCCGAGCGGGGCGTCAACGCGGTCTACAAGGCCGCGCGGCTCATCACCCTCGTCGAAGGGTGCACCCTCCCCCACCGGGTGCACCCGGTCCTGGGCGAACCGACCATCAACCTGGGCCTGATTCAGGGCGGCGCGGCCTCCAACATCGTGCCCGGCGAGTGCGGATTCACCCTCGACGTGCGCTACGTGCCCGGCATGAGCGCACAGGGCATCGCCGACTTCATCTCGAGCCTGGCGGCACAGGTGGCAGACGACTTCGAGGTCCTCGTGGGTCACGACGCTCCACCCCACGCCATCGACGCGGACAACCCGCTCGTCCACGCCATCCAGCGCAACGCCGAGCCGGTGCTGGGTTTCGTCCCGCAGCCATTCGGCATGGGCGGCGGCACCTTCGCCAAGGCCTTCAATCTCGGTGGGATCCCCGCGGTCGGGTGGGGCCCGGGCGACGACGAGGCCTTCCACGTAGTGGACGAATACGTGCCACTGGAACAACTGGTGGACTTCGCGGAGTGTCTGGCGCTGTTGGCGGTCGATCTGTTGGGCACGGCCTGAGGTCACGAAAACGTAATCTCTCGTTGTGGTTGGACCGGAAGGGAGACGACCGCCCACCCTGACGGTACCCTGCCCACCCAACCCGAGGGTGAACCATGAGCCGCAGCACCGTCCTCATCAGCCTGCTCCTCACCGCCTGCCCTACCCCTGGCGTGCTCGAAGACTCCGACACCACGCCCACCGTGGACACCGACGACAGCACGGGCACCCAGGACACCACGCCGCCACTGGACACGGACGAGCCCGTGGAAGGCGACGCGACCGACCTGTCCTGGCGCCTGCACGAAGACTACAAGAGCCTGGTGTACGTCAGCTGGACCCAACCCGACGCGGGCACGGTGCACGTCGAATACAGCTTCGACGAGGGACAATGGCACAGCTCACCCACGTGGGAGCTCGAGCCCGGCACCCACGAAAAGCTGCTCGTCGGCATCCCGTACGAACACGAAGCATCCTGGAGGGTGTTCATCGAGGGCGGCGATCCCAG
>CAZVHW010000030.1:16142-20231 GCA_964626835.1 uncultured Enterobacterales bacterium | reverse complement strand
CCAGCGGCGGCGAGCACATCACCACCGGCGCCATCCCCAGCGGCCTGCCCACCGGAACCGTCGAAGTCTCCGACGACACGGCCTGGTACGCGGACGGCACCTACCTCTTGAGCAGCATCAACCAACAGAGTGGCGGGTGGGTCTCGGGCACCTACTGGACCTTCGTCATCGACCGCCAGGGCAGGCCGATCTGGGCTCAGGCCGCGCCCCAAGGGCACTGGACCCTCTTTTCGCAGGTCTCGGTCACCGGTGACTACTTCCTCTGGGACGAAGCCACCTACTGGTCAAACTGGGACAGCGGCCGCGGCTCTTCGGTCCACAAGGCCTACCTGGACCGGGAGATCCAGGAGATCACCACCCCAGGCCTCCACCACGCGTTCGTCCAGCTTCCCGACGAGAGCCTGGTCTGGGGTAGCCAAAACCACGGCGGCGGCGAGGCCCTGGTCGAAAAGGCCAACGGCGCGGGTGATGACGACGAAGGCACCGTCCTGTGGACCTGCGAGGACGACTGGCCCCACTCGGGGCACTGCGAGTCCAACGGGCTGTTCTACGCGGTGGACCGGGACGCGTTCCTGTACAGCTTCTACACCAACAACTCCTTGGTCGAGGTAGACCACGCCACCGGTAGGAGCTCGTGGTGGGCCGGCGAAGTGCGCGACGGCTACGCCTTCGACCCCACGGACTCGCAGTTCTCCTGGCAGCACGGCATCACCTACAACGGCGACGGCCACCTCATGGTCTCCACCCACAGCCGTGGCGGGAGCATGACGACGCTCGTGCGCGAGTACGAAGTGGACCACGAAGCCAGCACCCTGCGCCAGACCTGGAGCTACGACGCCAACGTCTTCGCCTCCACGAACGGCGATGCGTGGCGACTGCCCAACGGAAACACCCTGCACCTGCTGGGCAGCGCAGGCGAGCTGAAGGAAGTCACCGACGACGGCACCGTGGTCTGGCACGTGGACTGGCACTCCGAGAAACTGCTCGGCCGCGGCCAGTTCGTGAACGACCTGTACACCCTGATCTCACCCGAAGAGCAGTAGCTACTTCGAACCCCCGATGTCGTACTGCACCACGACGGTGGTGCCGAACTCGGGGACATAGTCGCCATCGAAGTCCACCGAGACGAACTCGTCGTCGTAGGTCCAACCCACGAACGCGTCGGGTTCGACCTCGACATCATCCACGTAGACGGCCAGGCTGTCCTGGACCGGGGTGTAGCTCAAGTAGAAGCTGCGCTGCGGCGCGGTGATGCGCGAGCCGATGTCGTCCATCACCTCGCTGTAGTCCGAGTCGCAGATGTTGCCGTTGACGCCGTCGAGTTCCTGGGCAAGGGTCATGTAGCGCTTGCCGGGCCAGCTATCGTCGCAGCCCTCGGTGACCTCGGGTCCCACGATGGTGGAGGCCACGACGCGGCCGCCGATGCCCTTGATGTCCTGGAACCTGCGAATGTATTCCGCCGTCGCCACGAGCTTGTCGGCGACGTCGTAGCAGAGGGAACCCGACATCTCGTCGTCGAGCCAGTTGTCGTCGGAGCAGTCGTTCTCGTCGGAGACAAACACGAGGGCCAACACCGCTTCCGGCCGCATGAAGCCGTCGTGGAACGCCAAGGCGTCTTCGTTGGACAGCGCGTGGTACGCCGCCTGAAGGCCTCGCTCCTTGTCCGAGCCATGGGTCCCCACCTGGACCCTGTCCATGAAGTCCAGCAGGTAGTCTTGGTCGTCCCGTGTGAGGTAGACAGGCTCGCCGACCAGTAGGCCGCGATCCTCGGTGTCGACGTCCATGTCGGTGGTGACGACGCCCAGGTGGAAGTCCACGTCCTCGTTGACGCCCATGGCGAAAAGAAAGCGCTCCATGCCCTCGGCCACCTTGAACTGCTCGTTGGCCATGGAGTGCGAGTCGTCCACGACCCACAGGATGTCCACTTCGTCGGTGCCGCCCTGATAGAAAACGTCCTCGGTGTCCATGCGCGTGATGTCGTGCTCGTTGGCACAGCCCACCAGCAAGCTGGCTAGCAGCGACGTGATGGCGACCCGGTGAGCGCTCGGCATGGGGACCTCCTGACCAATCATCGGCGGTGGACGTCGCAAGAATCGTACCATGTGGCGGCGCCACCCGTACCGCCAGTTCCAGGGGACAGGACGCGATCGTAGCTCCAGGTTGGGGCCCCGCCGCCGGGGCGCCGAGGTCGCACGTGGAGGCCCGTCGCGACCTTCAGTCCTCGTCCTGGACCTCGGGCTGGACCCGCCCCCTGGTGGCGTCCGCCAGCGCTCGCTCGAACACGGGCAGACCGCACTCGTCCAATTCGACGACGAGCACCACACCGCTCGCCCGATAGACCTCGTCGAGCTTGTCCACACCGTTTCGCTCGAGCGCGCCATAGACCGCCCCGAGGTCTGAAAATGCCGCTTCCAGGGTGGCACGTACCCGCGCGCGGACCACCTGGGTGGGCGCGGTGCGCAGGCACTCGGACGCACAGCCGCCATAGGCGCGCACGAGCCCTCCGGCGCCGAGCTTGATGCCGCCAAACCAGCGCGTGACCACCACGAGGACGAGGTCAAGCCCGCGCCCATCGACGGCCGCGAGGATTGGGCGGCCGGCGGTCCCACCCGGCTCCCCGTCGTCGGAGAAGCGGTACTGCTCGCCGATGCGATAGGCGAAGCAGTTGTGGTTGGCGGAGGGATCCGAGATCCTGGCCAAGGCAGCCATGGCTTCCTCGGGGGAGGCCACCGGCTGGGCGATGGCCAGGAAGCGGCTCTTCTTGACCACCAGCTCGTGTTTCCACGGCTCGGCGAGGGTGAGGGTCTCGGTGGGATCTCCGCTCATGGCGTCGGCTCGCGAAGCGCTCGCACCACCCTCACCACCGCGCTGGCAGCCGTGTCCATGTCCTCGGCGGTGCTGCCCGCTCCCGTGGAGAAACGAACGGTTCCCATCGCCTGGGGCTCGGGCACGGCCATGGCCCGCAACACCGAGGAGATGCTGACATGATCTGCATGGCAGGCGGCCCCGGCGGAAGCGGCGACCTGGTCAGCCAGCCCATCGAGGAGGTGGTTGGCAAACAACCCGGGAAAAGACAGGCTGAGGGTGTTGGGCAGGCGCCGCTCTGGGTGCCCGTTGAGCCGGACGTCGGGTACGCCCGAGCGGATGGCTCGGTGCAATCGGTCTCGCATGGCCCTGACATGGGAGGCCCGCGGAGCGAGGTCCGCAGCCAAGGCCGCAGCGGTCCCGAGCCCTACGATGCACAGCGTGTTCTCGGTGCCCGCTCGCCGGTTGCCCTCGTGGTCCGCCCCATGCATGAACTTGGCCAGCGGGGTGCCCCTGCGCACATACAGGGCGCCGACCCCCTTGGGAGCGTAGAGCTTGTGACCGGCGACCGAGTACAGGTCTACGCCCAACTCCTGGACTCGTGTGGCGACCTTGCCCACGGCCTGGGCGCCGTCGCTGTGGAACAACACACCGCGCTCACGCGCCACGGCGGCGATCTCGGCGATGGGCTGAACCGTACCCACCTCGTTGTTGGCGTGCATGATGCTGACCAGCACGGTGTCGGGCCGCAACGCGGCTGCGACGTCTCGAGCCGACACGAGCCCCTGGCCGTCCACCGGCAGGGTGGTGATCTCCCAGCCCTGGCTCGCCAACCACGCGCAGACCTGGCCCACGGCTGGATGCTCCACGGCAGAGGTGACGACGTGGCACCCGCGCCCACGGAGTGCGTACGCCACACCCTGGATGGCCATGTTGTTGGACTCGGTGCCCCCGCCCGTGAAGACCACCTCGTCGGGAGCACACCCCAGCAGGTCCGCGACCTGGGCTCGCGCCCGCCCGATGGCCTGCCGAGCGCACACTCCGAGGGGGTGCGACGAGGAAGGATTACCCCAACCCCGCTCGAGGAAGGGCCGCATTGCATCGGCGACCTGCGGCAAGAGGGGCGTGGTGGCGTTGTAGTCCAGGTAGATGGGATCGTGCATGCTCGCTCCAGCTTCCCCACTCCTAACCAAGGGTGACCTCGGGACCGAGCTGTCTCCCCGAGACCTCGGAGGTCCCGCCAACGCCCTCGTGTACCCGAGCACGCTGTACTAGGGAGCGCCC
>CAZVHW010000030.1:14334-16132 GCA_964626835.1 uncultured Enterobacterales bacterium | reverse complement strand
TTCGCGGAAGAGGAAGTGTAAGCAGGGGGTCCTGCCGAGCGTCTGCGGAACCAGACCGCCGCGTCCGGGGTCCGTGCCCCCTGCGGCCCGAGCCCAACGCCGTCCCGCTGGAGGCCCCATGCGTGCCCTGTCTCTCCTCTCGCTCCTGCTGCTCACCGCCTGCCATCCAAGGGGTCACGAGGGGCCCACCGACGGACGTGCCTCCCGCAAGGCCACGGCCATGTACAAGGTGCGTTGGGGCGACAGCCTGGACTGGATCGCCTACCGCTTCGACGTCCCCGGAGGCTACCAGGCGCTCGCCAGGCTCAACCACGTCCCGGATCCGGACCTCATCTACATGGGGGACAGGCTGCGCATCCCCCGAGCCGGGGCCATCACCGACACGCTTCCCCCCTGGCCCGCCATGGACCCCATCGGAGAGCCACTGCAGGCCTGCGGCGCGGAGCGCCTGCCTCCCCCCCAGCCCGCGACCATGCCCGGATGCACCGCCGCGGCCTGTGTCTCCCTGGACGGATGGAGGCGCGTGTGTGCCTGCGATGCCAGCACGGGCACTTCGGGCTTCATCATGTTGGACGGAGGCCGACCGGTCATGGCCTGGCCCGCCCCGGTGACCAGCAGCGCTGGTGAAGACCCCTACCTCGCACACGGCACGCCGACGGACTTCGACGTGGTGCGGGCCGACTTGGACAACGACGGGCGGCGGGAACACGTCGTGGCCTTCCGGCGCGAGGTGAACGACCTGAACATGTCCTGGTGGAACATGGCGGTCATCTCCGGCGCGAGCCCCCTCGACCCCCCCTTGCTCTTCACGTCCGCCAACTACGGCGAGGGTAGTCTCATCCGCAACCGGTCTGGCAGCACCTGCGATCTGCTCTCCACCACCTGGGAGCAGAGCTGGGAACCCTCGGGTCCTGCGAACACCGGCTGGTACCTCCTGGGCCGACCCATGCGCTACCACACGGGCGCGCTCGCGCCCATACGCGGAGAGCCGCTGCGCGCCCGCCGGTTGTACTACAGCTTCGAGCCCGGTCTGCAGGTCTTGCCCGGTGGGCTCGCGGCGGGCACCCCCGTTCGGGACCTGAACCATCGCCACGCCCACGAGCGCCTGGTGGAGCCGCTCGCTGCCGGTGAACTGCTGGCGGACGAGCCGGTGAGCATCACCCTCGCGACGCCCCGGTTGGAACCCGCCCTCGGCATGGTCTCCACCCTGAACCTGGACAAGCAGGGACACGCCATGACCCTGGACTGGGAAGCCTACAGCATGGGCTACCAGGGGCTGGGCGACGCCGCGAGCGAGCGGTTGTACCCCCCCGGCTACCGCCCGGCCGCTGCGGGCTGGCCGACGGGGAACCAGGCCTCACTGGCCAGCTACGCCATGTTGTGGGGCGAGCCCCGGCGCCTGCTGTGGGTACAGCGATAGGCTGTAGGCGAGCCCCGGCCATGAGGTCTCCGTGCACGCCTCCCCTCCCTGAAAACTCGAGGAACGCCCGCCCACGCTCGAGATCTACTTCTACGTCCAGGACGTCATGGTTCACCCCGACTGGCAGGGGCAGGGCATCGGCACCGTCATCATGGCGGCCCTCATGGGCTGGCTGGAGCGCCACGCCGCGCCGGGCTCCGTGCTGGGCCTGATGGCAGCCGAGGGGAAAGCGTCTTTCTACCACCGCTACGGCTTCGTAGAGCGCCCCCCGGGCCGGCCTGGAATGTCTCGCCACCGCTAGAGCCACGGGCTGGCGTATACTCCGGATGATCCGAGCCCCCCCCTGCTCGGCCGTGGAGGCCCCATGCGCGCCCACCT
>CAZVHW010000030.1:5014-14324 GCA_964626835.1 uncultured Enterobacterales bacterium | reverse complement strand
ATGGCCCGCGACCTCACCGGCAACATCCGCACCATCGCACTGCTGCTCGCCGGCTGTCCGCCCGCTGCCACCGACGACAGCTCCACCACCACACTCGACGATTGCCAGGTCACCATCGACAGCACCCTGCCCAACGACGGGGCCACCGACGCCTACTACCGGGCCGCGGTGGAGTTCTACCTGAGCGAGCCCGATCCAACGGCCACCGTCGTCGCCGACTTCGAGGGAACCCAGAGCACCCGCGACGACGGCACGACCATCCTGTTCGAGCCCGATCCTCCCCTGGATCCGTCTACCGCCTACGAGGTGGGCCTCGACTACTGCAGCGGCCAACCAACCATCGGCTTCACGACCTCCCACTACGGCCTGCCCCTCGAGGACACCGTCTCGCTCGTCGGCAAGACCTGGTTGTGGGACCTCCGCGAGGCTCGTTTCTACCAAGCAGGGTACCTGGGCGACCTGCTCCAGACCTTCGGCGAGCGCAAGGGGCTCATCACGGTGGTCTCCATGGACGAGACCACCGCGGATCTCCGCATGGCGGTAACCGCATCCGGAGAACCGCCCGTACAGGACTTCTGCTCACGAAGCGCCGAGATCGAGGGAGTGGACATCACCCAGGCCCCCTTCGTGGTGTTCGGGCCGACCACAATGGAGTTCCAGGCCTACCTGGGCACCATCGCCATCCACGACATGTTCGTGGCGGGCACCGTGGCAGCGGACGGCAGCTCCCTCGGGGGCCTGGACATCGAGGCCACCATCGACGTGCGCACCGCCTCGCAAGCCCTCGACATGGACGTGGGGGAGATGTGCGATCTCCTGGAGATCTACGGTTCAGCCTGCGAGGCCTGTCCGGAAGACAGCGAGCCCTACTGCGTCACCACGGCCGCGGACCACTTCGACGCGATCGAGGTAGAGGTCGAGGTAGAGAGGATCACGGAAGCCTACACCGACCCACGCTGCGAAGAAGAGGTCGAGCCCGAATAGGAGGCCCCCATGCGCACACGCACCCTGCTCTGGGCGCTGCTGGCGTTTCCCACCACGGCCTGCACCACCGATCCCCAGGGCGACGACACGGGCCCGGGCGAGACGGGCGACAGCGAGACGGACACAACCGACGAACCCGACCCGCTCTACCCCGACGGCGACCGCATCCTGCTGTACCACGGCCACGGCGCGCCGGAAGAGGACGAGAGCGGTTGGGCGAGGTTCGAGTTCGTGGACACCCACTGGAAGGACACCTACGGCTGGAACTCCGACTACCGCAGCTACATCCCCGACGACCTCTCCGACTACCGGGCCATCTTCTTCATCGCCCCTGGCTACCAGGGCGAGCAGGCCTTCACGTCGGACGAGCTGAGCCTGCTGCGGGGGGCTCTGGACATCGGCACGCGCATGGTCGTGCTCGAGGAAAAGGACGGCTGCGCCCTGCTCACGCCCAACGATCTGCTCGAGGGTCTGGGGTCGAGCCTGCGCTTCACCGGCTCGGGACTCGGCGACTACCAGATTGCCGAGATGGACCAGATCGCCGACCACCAGATCACCACCGGTGTCGATACCCTGCGTTTCCGAGACGCCTGCTACCTCGACTTCGGAGACGGCGAGTACCTGGCCCGCTACAACGACGAGATCCTGCTGGCCGTGGACCGCCCGGGCGCAGGTGGCGAGGTGGTCGTCATCGGCGACTTCGAGTTCATGGACGACTCCGGCCCCCGAGAGTGGGCCAAGAACGGCCTGCTGGCGGACCGGCTGGTGGAGATCGACCCGGACCTCGCCGTCGACTGATCGACGGGCCCCAGCGGAACACACACCAGGGCGGCCAGGCTCGAAGTCTCGCTAGACTGGGCCGGCCGATGATCCGATGAGCTTGACAGACCTCCAGCTCGGGCGGTCCGTTGATCATTCCTCCAAGCTTCCCCAGTGGCGCCGCCCTGACCCCGGCGCTCGCTTCCGGGCCTACCACCGTGGGCGCCCTGGCCGGGATCTGCGCGGTGGCCAGCGGCCAGGGGGAGCAGCGCGAGGAACACGCTGGCAGCGACGCGGGCACGGTCATCGAGCATGGACACGTGACTCCGCCCATCCAAGCCTACGGCCCCGATGGCAAACCGGTGGGTGACTCAGGCCGGGCGGAGGCAGAGGAAGACGGCGACATCGAAGGCAGCGAGAGCAGCGGAAACGAGGAGCTCAGCCTCGAGTAGAAAGCCGAGGTGCAGGAGCTTCGCGCCCGGGACATCGAGGTGCGCGCCCACGAAGCGGCCCACGCCTCGGCCGGCGGCTCTCACGTCCGAGGCGGCGCGAGCTTCAGCTTCCAGACCGGCCCAGACGGCAAGCAGTACGCCATCGGAGGCGAGGTCAGCATCGACGCCTCTCCCGTGTCGGGCGATCCCCAGGCCACCGCCAGCAAGGCCCGCACCGTGCGCGCTGCGGCCCTGGCCCCCGCCAGTCCATCCGGTGCAGACCGGGCTGTCGCCGCTCGAGCCTCCCAGACGGAGGCGAAGGCCATGACGGAGCTGGCCCAGCAGCAAGCGGAACAGGCTGTAGAGGCTGGCGGATCACCGGAGGAGGCCGACTCGGGTACCTCGACATCCGACGAGCCCGACGACACCACCGCAACCGAGGCCGGGTCCCCGTGGGATCGCTACGTACAGGGCCAGGCGGCCGCCGTCCGGTCGGGACACACACTTTCATTGACGGCTCGAGGGGGGTTGTTTTGCAATTGAAGTTGAAATTGAAGTTGAAACAGAGGCCAGGACGTCACCGCTGACTTGCCAGCGGTGGCGTCCTGACCTCGAATCCCACTCCAGCTGACGAGCCAGCGCAGCCCGAGACTAGGGGAGTTCCTTCAACTTGCGGATCACGAGCTGAGGCGTGCTGCCGCCGTACTCCCGCAGGGTCAAGCTGGCCTTGACCCGCACGCCGGTGACCGGTTCGAAGGACCAGTCGGCGCGGTCGCCGATGGCGAGGATCGAGTGGTCGCCGTCCTCGAGGCACAGCAACACGTTGTCCACGTCGTTGCCGATGCCGAACGGGTACGGCTCGACGCCACATATCGTTCCCTCGACGGCGGCCATGGAGCCCCACTGCAGGCCATCGTCCTGCGCCAGGTCCGCGATGGTCAGGTCACGAAACACGGTGCGCATCTCCGGGATGTACACGAAGCAAACGGCCACGAATCCCACGATCCCCAGGATGATGGCCCACTCCGGGGCACCCAGGCGACGGCCACCGCCCATCAGTCCGACACCGGCTCCACCTCGAAGGCCTGGACGAAGTCGACACCGTTGATCACGTCGGACATGGTCAGGGTGATCTCGCCGGGTTCGATGAAGTAGACCGACGCTTCCTCCTCGTGGCCCCAGATGCCGTCCTCGTAGATCCCGTCCAGGTCGTAGGCGGTGACCACCGAGCTGGCGGGGTCGGCGGTGAGGAAAGCGTCGAAGACCCCAGCGATGCGATCGCCGTCGGCATCCAGTGGGTAGGGCACGTACGCGATCTGGGTACCCTCGGGGACCACGGGCGTAGCGGCCTGGCTCTTCTCGAAGTCCTCGTCGCCAGGCTCGCGGATCCAGGTGACCGCGTCCAGGTCGGCGGGAGAGTCGAACCACAGCGTGATGGTGTCGAACAGCGCACCCTCGAGGTAGGATTCGATGGTGTAGTCGCCGGGGCTGGGGGCCGTGACGTAGACGGTGGGTACGTCATCCTCACCCGCATCGCTCTGCTGGATGGTGGCGCCACCGCTGACGCTGTGCTCGATGTCCCCGGGGTTGTCCGCGTCGTCCTCGCCATCATCGGTGAGCGAGGTGCCGAGGGTCTGGGTGTGCCCCGTGAGGATGGACACCTCCGTGAGCTGGTGGCCCTCGATCTCGTAGTAGGTGTACAGCGAGTACTCGATGCGCCCCAGCTCGCCGGTGGAGCTGGTGACGTCCCCACAGCCGATGCAGGCAGGGTGAACAGGAAGGCGGCGAAGGCACGGGTCATGGATATGTCCTTATGGTTCGATGGCGGGTGGAGGCCGCACCAAGGTGATGCCCTCCGGGTACCAGCGAAGCTGGCCCACCAGCTGGAGGGAGAAGTAGTCGGTGTAGGTCAGCGGCGGTACCTGGACGCCCAGATCCGCCACCAGGCTGCCCCGCTCCAGGGGCTGTACACGGCGGCCCAGAAGGCGGAAAGACACCGGGACCGCGTCGACCACCAGCTCGCCCTCGGTGACCAAGGCCCAGCCGGGGGTGAGCTGCCAGGAGCGGGCGGCGATGAGCTCGAGATCGGGCAGGATCGAGGAGGCCGTGAGTCCGCAGTCGGGGATCACGCACTCCGACCAATACCGGGCCCCGAGGGCGACGCGCAGGCTGACAGGACTGCGCAGTGGCCAGAGGCGCTCGTATGAAAGACGACCGCCCACGCCGAACACACTCTCCTGGGCCAGACTGCCCCAGGACCGTGCAGTCATGCCGGGAGGAGTCAGCGGGAAGGACAACTCGAGGCCCACCCACCGAGGCTTCTTGCTCACCGCCCGCGACACGCCGAGGCGAAGCAGCCCCGGACTCGCAGCGCTCCACTCGCCATCGGGCTGCCACGCGAACACCCAGGGGTGCTGGAGGTGAACAGCCCAAGGGTCGAAACAGAGGCGCGCATCCAGGGTCGCCTGGGCAACGTGTGCGAACTCCGGATCGAACACCAGCGCAGGACGCAGGGCAACGCTGGTGACCGGCACTTCCGGGGTCAGCCGGTAGCCACCGGGGGCGTTATCCTGGGCCCCAGAAGCGGCGATGGCCAACAGCGACACGAACAGGGAGATCACGGGCTAGCCTCCCACCATGTCAGCGGTGTCGCCCGAACAGTCGCCGTCGAGTCCCTCCGGCAGGGGGTGGGCCTCGCACTCAGCGTAGTTGTCGATCGTGTCCTGGGGCCAGCCCGGGCCCGTGGTGAAGCTGCTGTAGGTGTTCCCGATCCACGGGGGCGGCTGCACGTGGTTCCAGCTCTCATGGAAGGGTCCCACCGCCCAGCTGTAGGTGGTCTCGGGCTGCAGGCCGCCCACCGGGCAACACACGATGATCCCGCCCTCGTGGGACGCCAAGACGAGCTGGACCATGGTCCCCTCGGGATCCATCAACCGAATACCGTCCAGCAGACCCGGAATGTCGGGATCGACGTCGTACTCGTAGGCGAAGTGTAGGTAGATCGGAGCGCTGGGATCCCAGCCCTCCTCGTGATCGCAAGGGTAGCGCCAGTACTCGTCTTGATCCGGCGTCGTGGCCACGCTGCCCAACCCCGCCACCAGCAGTGCAACGCTCGAGATCGCCGTTCGCAGGGTGGTTGCCATGGCTCCGCCTTCGCGGGCCAGGGTAGCACAGCCCAACGCAGGCGCCGCTCCTAGGGTTCCTCCCACCGCCGAAGGCTGCTCGCCGGGAAGTCCCAGGGGCCGACGCTCGCGCCGTCCTCGTCCCAGACCCACCAGCCCTGGTGGGGACCGCGCACGATGTGGAAGCTCTGAGCCGGCATGTAGCCCTGCCCCACCAGCAGGTAGGTGCGCTCGGCCGAGCGGGCGACATCGAGGATGATCACCGCGTGGCCGGGGGCTCCCGGCAACACCATGACGTAGCCAGCCCTGGGGTCGTCGGCTGGGACGGTGTCGTAGGACAAGGACATCGTGCCCGCCCACGTAAACACGGCGGAAAGATACTGGTCCCAGCTCTGGGGGCTCGCCTGCTTCCAGACCAGCCGGTTGCCCGGGGCGTAGGCTTTCTCCCCGTCGCGGTACCGGGACCAGGGCATGGGATCGCCCGAGGTGGCGTGGAACAGGACGGGCTGCCCCTGCTCGAGCAGCCACTCGGCGCGCAGCCGGATGGCGGTGTCGGCGCACTGCTGCAGGTCGCCCGAGACCAGCGGCAGCTTGATGACGTGGAAGTCTCCCGGCACCTCGTAGCCGTTGTAGGTGCGGACGGGTTCCGAGGGGGGCTCGAGCTCGAGGGCTTGCAGCCAGACTCCGAAGTCGTCGGATCCGAGCTTTTCGGCAGCCATGGGTGGCGGGTAGCTGGCCGCGATGGTTCGGACGGTATCGTCCGAGCTGGGCTCGGACGGATGGTCCGCCGCTTGGCCCTCGCTGGAGATGACCCCGGCCAGGGACTCCCCCTGGCCAGCATGCACGCCGGCGACGAACGGAATGCAGAGCAGACCCAGCAGCGCCCCGACCCCAAACAGGAGCAGACGGGGGACCTTGGGTTCGCGCGGCGAGGTCATGGAGGTCTCGACATGCTGGGGGTGAAACGGTTCCGACCCGCCCACGCCACGTTATCGGAATCACCACCCGCGCGTACGGATCGGATGAAGAAGCTCCGCCAGATCGAGCACGTGATCGGCCCCCTGCTGATCCTGCTGCCGCCTGCCATCGTGGCCCTGTTCTGGGCCCAGTGGGCCCTGCGCATGGTGGACCTGCACGAGCAGGCCATCGCTCCGGTGCTGGGTGGCGGGTTTTCGCCCTTCATCCAGATCGCCTGGGCCTGGAACGAGGGGTTGGGCTGGGTGCAGACCGTGCGCTGGGAACCCCTGCAGCTGTGGTGCTGGGACCAACACTGGGGGCCGCTGTTCATCCCTGTCGCCTGGCTGTCGGGGTTTTGGGAATCGGCCTGGACTCTGGCGCGAATCCAGGTGGTCTTCGTCAGCTTGGGCTGTCTGTCCGCCTGGCTGCTGGGCTGGGCCGAGGCCCGCTTCACCGGAGCCATCGCGGGCCTGCTGATCTACGTCTGCTCGGGCCCGCTGATCGTCATCGCCCTGGCCGACTACCAGAACCTCACCCTCGCCCTTCCGCTGCTGCCCCTGGCCGTCTGGGCCGCACGCCACGCGAGCATGCCCGTGTTCATGGTCATCGCGGTACTGCTGGGCTCCGTGCGTGAAGAGCTGCTGCTGCTCCTACCCCTGGTGGGGCTGACCGGCGGGGCGCACCGCGCCCTGTTGGCAGCGATGGTCGCCGGCGCCTGGGCAGGGGTGCTGCATGGCTGGGCGGGCTTCCTGTCGGGCAACAGCGCCACGGTCACGGTGGTGGGTGAATCCTGGATCCATCTGGTCCGCGCGGGGCTCGACTTCCTGCCCCGCATCGACTGGGGGCACTACCTGCAGTTCTGCGGCACGGGGCTGGTGTGGCTACCCCTGGCGCCCCTGTACGCCCTCGCGATCTGGGGAATCGCCGCGTTCCAGTACATGCCCGGCGCCGCCGCCATCACCGGGCCCGGCTGGAACTTCGTGCATCACCTGGCTCCCCTGGTGGGCATGGCCATCTGCGGTGGCATCGTTGGCGTCGGCCGGGCCATGCGCGCCATGCCTCGGCTGCGTCCCCTGCTGCTCCTGGCGGTGGTGGGCTGGAGCGTGTTCTCGCTGGTGCAGTGGCGCGAGCACATCCTGACCCGCGGCATCCGAGCCAGCAGCGGCCAGGTCCACCCGGTCTGGCAGCTGCTCGAGCAGGTCCCAGACGACGCGGTGCTGCTGGTCCCCTCGAGCATCGCCCCCGCGGCGGCGGGGCGTCGCTGGCTGGTGATGCCCCAGAGCCTGGGCCACCACGTCCTGACCGACCAGGTCACCCACGTCATCGACAACGACCGCTTCATCGCAGAAGAGATCCCGCCGGAGATTCAATGGCGGCCACGGGGTGAGGTGGTCGCGAAAGAGCAGATGTGGAGCTTGACGGTGGTTGAGCCGGGGGGCTGATCGCACTCCCCGACCCACATCCGCGGAAAGCCCTCGACAGGCCGGTCACAACTCACCACTCACCGCGGTGAACCAGGACTTACGACCGATTCCGAGACGCAACTCACCACTCACCGCGGTGAACCAGGACTTACGACCGTTCTCCTCGCCCCCCGCCAGTCAAAGCGAAGACCGGGAGCCGAACCGCGCTCGGTCTGGCCGATCCAAGGCGAGACGGCGAGACGGGCGTGATCCCTGCCGAAGGCCAAGCCCATCCCCAGGTTGACAGCACCGGTGATCACGAGCGGGGCCCCGATGATCCCGAACTCGAGCCCCTCCGCGTAGGTCAACGTGCCCACCTGGATCAGCCCCGTTGCCAGGGTGAGCCCTCCGA
Source organism: uncultured Enterobacterales bacterium (assembly GCA_964626835.1). Taxonomy (GTDB): domain Bacteria; phylum Myxococcota_A; class UBA796; order UBA796; family JAFGLY01; genus CALDOK01. The sequence continues at coordinate 6,256 of CAZVHW010000030.1, read as the reverse complement.
CGATGCAACCCGTTCTGTGCCAAGGCGCTGCCGATGCGCGTCCCTTGGCGGCCGACTGCCCGATCCAGAGGCTGAAGTTCGCCGCCGTAGACACTACGTCGAACGCGATGAAGCCGACACCGAGCACGATGAAGCCCATGGGCGGGGACGACCCGACGACGTGCGCAGGCGGAGCTTCGCGGGCGGAGGCTCGCAAAGGGGAGAAGAGGGCCACGAGCAAGACCAGTCGCGGGAGCCAAGTACCCAGGCGTTGGGCCATCACGAGACGACCTACGAGGGGACGTGGATGGTCGGATCGACGAGTCATGTTCCGAGGATACCACCCGTCTCAACGCGGCCCGACATCGATGCTCGCTCCGATCTCGATCCGTGACCGGTCGTCGCAAGGATGAATCCCCCTTCGCCATCCGGGGATACCCGCCGCAGGTAGCTACCAGGGCGATGGTACCCACCGCTCGAGCCTGCACCATCGACCCGCCACCGCAAGCCCCCGCGCACCCCCAGCGTTACCGGGCTGGCACCGCCCTGCAGCCAGCCGAGGACCCCTCCATGAAGCGCCACCCCGTCTGCTTCCCCGCCGCACCCGCCTACCCCGACCGTCACCGGGCCCGCTCCTGGGCGCTCGGCCTCCTCGCGCTGGGCACCACCGCCATCGCCACCGCTCCCCTGGTCGGCTGCGGCAACATGAAGCCCCCCGCCGCTCACGGTGCTCACGATTGCCCGGGCGACATGCAGGAGCCTGCTGCCGATCCAGCCACCGCTCCGGCGGAAGGCGCCGAGGCCGCCGAGCCCTGCACCATCCCCGAGGCCGGCGAGGATCCTCACGCCACCCCCGAGGGTCACCAGGACCGCGTCCGTGGCGACCTGGTGGCCCCCGAACCCGTCGAGCCGGGTGCCGAACCCGATGTCGTCCCCGAAGAGCATCCAGAGCACATCTCCGGCGACATGCCCCATGTGGACGGCGACATCGTCGCCCCCGAGGTGGAGGCGAAGGCAAATGCCGAAGACGAGGGCCAGGCCGAACCCTGCGAGATCACCCACGAGCCGATCCCCGGCGGCATGAAGCACCCGGTCGAGCCGACGCCCGAGCCCGAGCCCGCCGAAGAAGAGGCCGACGATAGCTAGGTTGCAGATACGCCGGGGGTGACGGTCACCCTGGCCCTGATCGGGACGCCGAGGCCCCCGATGTTGCAGATACGCCGGGGGTGACGGTCACCCTGGCCCTGATCGGGACGCCGAGGC
>CAZVHW010000030.1:0-4914 GCA_964626835.1 uncultured Enterobacterales bacterium | reverse complement strand
CCCTGAGTCAGCGGCCCGGTAACCAGACCCGCGAAGTGATCGAAAAGTGCCGCGGGGAGGAATTCGACTCCCCTACTCCACCCAGGGATACCCACCGCAGTACCCCCAGCCGCCCACGCCAGCGTCCTGCGCTTGGCTCACGGCTTCGCCGACATCGTCGCAGCAGGGATAGTCCGAGAACCACTCGTCCATGGGCAAGGCGAAGCCTTCCCGAGCGACCTCCACGTTCACCAGCTCGGTCCCCTTCACGACATAGACCAACGCGCGATCGTAGGTACCGGTGCACTCATCCGCGAAGTGCAGGGTGACCTCCTCGCCGTCGAGCCGGTCTGTCAGCCACTGCTTGGCTTCGTCGCCGTAGCACTCGCCGCCGGTCAGCTCGGGTGTGTCCACGCAGAGCAACCGGCCCCGGTCTACCGTGGAGCCATCCGGGAGCTCCAGCGCCGGCTCGAAGTCGAAGGTGTCGCCGTCGATCACCTGGGTGACGGTGACCTGAGTGGGCTCGAGGCAGGGGGCCTCGGCCTGGTGAAGGCAGGTGTTGCAGCCGGCCAGGAGGGGCAGCCCAAGCACGAAGACCAACGTAGGGGCGGGTTTCACACCCGCCCGCGGGCCCGACGGAGAGAGCACGGGAGGTACCATGGTCAGAACTTGAAGTCCGTGCCGATCTTGAGCTTGTGCTCGGTCGCCTCGTCCGGGCTGTCCATGTCGTGGACCTGCTCGTAGCGGGCGAAGAGGGTGACGACGTCGAACAGCCGCCCCCGAGCCTGGCCATAGGCGGACCAGTACTGCACGCCGACCGTGTCGTCGTCGATGCGTTCTTCGTAGATCTTGGCGCGACCGGCCACCTCGACGTCTTCGGTGATGTCCCAGATGACCTTGCCCCAGGCGTAGCGGTCGTTCATGTAGGTGTCGTCGTATTGGCTGCTGTCTTCCCAGATCTGCTTGGCGAAGCACTGGATGATGACCGGCTCGACGGGTTGCAGCCGGAAGCCTCCGCCCAGGGCGTTCTTGACGCCCTTGGGCTCTTCGTCGTCGCTGCTGTTCGGGTCTTCGTAGAACTGCTCTCGCCCGCCCTGGCTGACGTCCTTGTCGCGCATGTAGGCCACGACGTCCAGACCGCCCCAGGCCACCGGATCGATGTCGATGCGGCCTTCGGCGTAGGCGTGGTTCACGTCGAGGGAAGGGACGTGCCAAAGGTCGCCCTTGGCCCGGACGCGTAGCCAACCCAGCGGATCGAAGACGACCTGGACCTGGGGCCCGATCTCGTCTCGGTCGCGGTCACCACCCGAGATGGCGTAGTCGGAGTACTCCTCCCAGTCTTCGACGTAGCCGTACTGGTCGGGCTCGGACTTGCCGCGGCTGTGGGGGTTGTCGAAGCCTTCGCCGTAGTAGCGCATGGCGATGCTGGCCTCGAAGATGCCGGGATCGATGACGGTTTCGGCCCTGGCGCCCAGGCCACCGCTGTCGGTGATGGCGACCTCGCCCAACACGTCCACGATGCCCTCACCCCAGGCCCCGTCGAGCCCCAAGGCACCGTAGTATTCGCGGTTGGGCAGTGGAGTGTTCTTGAAGTCGAACTCGTAGGCTTTCCAGGTGTGCCCACCCCAGCCGGTGAAGCCCACGTGGGTGCGCTTGGACCAGAACAGGGTTGCGTTGAGCCCTACGATGTCCTCGCGATAGACCCAAGGGAAGGTGGGGTTGGTGACCTCACCGTCACCATCAACCTCGCCGTCACCCGTGACCGTGTAGTCGCGGGGGGTGATGTAGGTGTAGTAGAGGTCGTTGGGGTTGGAAGAGGCGAAGAAGGTGAGCTCGAGGCGGGCCGAGTCCTCGAGCACGTGGCGTTCGGTCGAGGCTGCGATGCCCATGAGCCGGCGGGAGACCGAGTACGAGTCGTAGTCTTCGTAGTCCTCGGTGATCTTGAGGTCGTTGTAGATGCCGTGTGGGCGCTGCTTGTCGGTGACGTCGAAGGTGAGGCGCTGGCCGAAGCCGGCCTTGTAGTGGCCGATCATGACCGACCAGGTGCCGCGGTCGATGGAGGCGTACATGCGCTCGAGGGACACCACCGGGCGCATGCCTTCGATGGTGACGTTGCCGTCGGTGTAATCGACCCCATACACGCCGTTTTCTTCGGCCACCAGCAGACCCAACTCGAGCCACTTGCGGTACTTGGCCTTGGTCTTGATGTAGGCCACCGGGGGCTTGTCGTCGTCGAACTTGTCGAGGTAGCGCAGGTTGACCGTGCCCTTGAGCGGCTCGGCCGGGGCCGGGATCCTCATGGTGATGACGAAGGGCTTGACCTGGTTCCAGACCGTGCGGCCCACGATGTCCCGGATCTCCCGCGGGCTGGCGTAGCCGCCCTGGCCGCGACGCGAGATGATGCGGTCGGCCATGGAGTAGGTGACGTCGGGCAGCAGGTAGAGGTCGTCACGGGACGCGGTGTTGAGATCGAGGGGGCTGTCGAAGAGGTCCAGGAGCTGATCGCGGTACTCCTCGTCGATCTCGCCCATGTACTCGAGCTCGATGATGTCTCCCTCGGAGCGCACCAGGATGGGGGTGCCGTAGTCGAACGCGAGCAGGGACGGCGCGAGGGCAAACAGGAGGAGAGGACCCGCAAGACGGCGTGGGGCGAGGTTCATGGCCAGGCCCTAGTCGCAGCTGTTGGAGGAGCCGGCCGTGCCGCCGCTCGAGACGCAGAAGTCATCGCCCGACCGGTCGCTGTCCTGACCATCGGAGGACCGAGCCAGGGCTTCATCGGAGCCGGGGCTGTCGGCTACCGAGCTGGCCACGCCGTTTTCGTCCACCATCAGGTCCTCGTTGCTGCCGCCGTAGACCACCGCGTCCTCGAGCTCGCCGCCGCAGTCCGCCAGGTGGATGGCGTCGCCGTCGGTGCCGTTGCCGAAGTCGAGCGTGGCCTCGACGTCGGATCCGCCGACGTTTTCGTCGCCGACGAGCAGCCAGGACCGGGAACCGAGGGAAGTGCCGTCGGGAAAGGCGATGGATCCCGAGGCCGAGTCGGGGTTGGACTTGTACCAGGACACCCGCCAGCCCGACAGATCGACCGTGCCGTTGCCGTCATTGTACAGCTCGATCCATTCGTTGCCGCTGTCGGAGCCGTCGGGGTTGGCCATGAACTCGTTGACCACGACGGTGGCGTCGCTGGCCGGGTCGCAGGCGTCGCTGCCGCCGCCGCAGCAGGCGTCGTTGGCCTGGCCGGGGGTGCCGCCGGTGGTCATGCAGGTCAGGAAGTCGTCGCCCGAGGCGTCGGTGTCGGAGCCATCGGGGCAGCGCGCCAGGGAGATGTCGCTGCCGGGGTCCTCCGCGACGGAGGTGGCCAGGCCGTTCTCGTCCTCCATCTGGTCTTCGTTGCTGCCGCCGTAGACGATCGCGTCCTCGAGGGCCCCCTGGTAGTCGTACAGGTGCACGGCGTCGCCCTCGTCGCCGTTGCCGAACGAGAACTCGACGAAGGCGTCGGGCACGAAGTCCACGTCCTCGCCACCGATGGTCAGGCGGGAGCCAGCCGGGATGTACATGTCCAGCGGGAGTACGTCCTCGGTGCCGTCCGTGGGGTCGGACTTGAAGACCTCGAGGTACCAGAGGTCGAGGCAGGCGTCTTCGGATCCCAAGTTGAGCAACTCGATCCACTCGAGGCCGCCGTCGGCGCCGTCGGGATCGACCATGATCTCGTTGATGACGATGCGAACGTCGCTGGCCACGGACTCGCAGGGGCAGACGTTCTCGGCACCGGGGGTGGTGGAGTCCTCGCCCATGACGATGAAGTCGTCACCCGGGCTGTCCGAGTCGATGCCGTCGACTCCGCCCGAGCAACGCGCCAAGGACTCGCCGGAGCTGGGCTTGCCCGCGTAGGTGGCGGCCTTGGCGCCGCTCTCGTCGGGGATGTCGTCGTCGTTGCTGTCGCCGTAGACCAGGGCGTCCACGGCCTCGCCGCAGGCGTTGAACAGGTAGACCCCGTCGCCACCGGTGCCTTGGCCCAGATCGAGGTCCACCTCGACCGATGCGTCGGCCACGTCGGCCTCGCCCACCAGCAAGTAGCCGTCACCCTCGAGGACGGTGCCATCTGGGAAGCCCACGGTCTCGCCGGTGGAGGACTCGGACTTCTGCCAGCCGATGTAGAACTGGGACAGATCGACGTCGTCTTCGCCAAGGTTGACCAGCTCGACCCACTCGTAGCCCTCATCGTCGCCCGGGGCGTCGGTGAGGGCTTCGTTGATGAGCACGTAGACCGTGTCGCAGTTGCCCGAGCCCGGACCGTCGCCGTCGCAGCCGTCGCAGCCGACGAGGAGGAGCAGGAGGGCGGGAGAGAGACGATGCATGGAAGCCTCCAGGGAACGGTCGAGATGGGTAGCACGACGCCGCAGACGGAGCACCATGACCCCTCCCTGACCCCCTGCTCCGGTGGTTTCGGGTGTAGGGGTGAATGGACGGGAACACAGCGGTCGTTCCGCGTGTCCACACCGCGACACACCGAAGCTCACTCCGGAGATCCCATGCCTTCCCCGCCCGCCGCTCGCGATCCGCACTCCCGCGCCATCGTCGTCCCAAGCTCCTCCTGGCTCCTTCCCGCGATGGCCGTCCTGGCGGCACTGGGAGCCCTCGCGGCCCTCCTCCTGCCACGAATGGCCTGGGCCGGTGGCGTGGACTTCGCCGAGGAAGCCGAGCAGCGAATGAAGCTCGCCTTCGATCTGGACGAAGTCGAGACCATGCTCGAGGCGCAGCCCGCGGCCCGGCAGGCGGCCAACGCCGCGATGCTCGCATCCTTGGGCTACGTGGACAACAGCCAGGGCTACGGTGGCTACCTCCCGGGCCCCCCCCCCCGCCCCGCGGCCCCCCCCCCGGGGGGGGGGGGGGTTACTATTGAGCCAACAACTTGGACACATGGTACTCCGTCTGCCG
>CAZVHW010000029.1:0-25757 GCA_964626835.1 uncultured Enterobacterales bacterium | reverse complement strand
GCCCGAGCTGCGACGAAGTCACCTCCTCCGGATCCTGGACATCGACGACCTGCGCGAGGCGGACGAATGGGCCAGCCCCGAGGAGCTTGCCGGGGCGGCGAAGGCCTGCTTCACGCTCCGGAGCATGGAAGGACTCGCGGTCAGCGTGCGCCAAGCGCGCCATGCCCTGGTCGCTGTCGCAGGACAAGACCTGCCCGCACCCGAGTTGGCCGACATCTGCTGCTGCGGCCGGCGGACCATCTCCCGACTTCGTTCCACCCCCGCCCCCGCTCGCCACGTCCGCGCCCTCCGCCGTCAACTCGACCTCCGCGCCCGCGTGAGGGCCCGAGACGCCAAGGACGGCCTGGAGGAGTAAGCCCCCCACGCCACCACGCCCCCAGATGGCCTATCTACCCCCCGCAATGGCGTGGCCAGCCACCCTCGACGCCGGATGGGGGCGACTTCGGTGTAAGCCCTGCGTGACGGCGCTCGTTGGGGTGAGCGATCAGGTAGGATGCCCCCATCCTCCGGAGGTCCCTCGTGCCTGCTGCCAGCTCAGCTCCCACGGGAACCCGGCGCCGAAACCGAGCCAAGCTCATCCGCGAGTACAAGATCGCGCTGGGCATCGTCGGGGCGGTGTTCCTCGGCTTCTTCCTGCTCTGTGCCCATCAGTTCTTCTGCGTCCCGGCGTGGCTGCGGTGGGGCATCGTGGTCGGCGAGTGTCCGGTGGGCACGCCCGTGCCCGAGGCCTCGTTGGACGCCTACGGCTTGCGGCGTGGCCAGCCGGGATCGGTCTACGTCAACGCTCGGGCCGTGTACTCCGAGGGCGACGCGGACGCTGGCTACCGCACCAACCTGCGTCGCTTCGGTGTGGACCTTTCCTTGGTCGCCCAGGATGGCAAGTCGTGGGAGCTCGAGCCGGAGAAGAAGTGGTACCGGTCTTCGGGCAGCCGCCACGCGGACATCCGCTTGCCAGACGTCCCTGACGGTGACTACCTGCTCCGGGCCGAGGTGGACACGCCCCTGGGCGATGTCACGGTCGAAGCGGATTTGCCCGTGTATGCGCCCGCGCTGGTGCACCTGGCTACCGACCGGCCGCTGTACAAGCCCGGGCAGACCCTGAAGTTCCGTGCCGTCGTGCTGCGCATGAAGGACCTGGCGCCCATCGATCACCGGCCGGGCACATTCGTGGTCACGGCGCCCAACGGGGACACCCTGCTCGAGGAGAAGGTGGCTGCGGGGCCCTGGGGCGTGGCCGGCGGCGACTTCCCCCTGGCCGACGATGCTCCCGTTGGGCAGTATTCGGTGGCCTGGATCTCGGGCGATGCTCGGGACACCATCACGGTGGACGTGGAGCCGTTCAGCTTGCCACGGTTCGAGGTGAAGCTCTCCTCCGCCCAGCGCTGGTACGAAGTGGGCCAGACCCCCAGGCTCGATGGCACGCTGCGCTACCGGTCTGGTGCCCCCGTGGCCGACGCGCGGGTGGAGCTGCGCTTGCTGCCCCCCGGGGACGACGCCTGGCCGCCTCCCAACGACTGGCTGGAGCCCCACCTGCTCACGACCGATCGCCAGGGCCGCTTCGAGCTCGAGTTGGACGAGGTCCCCAGTGACCTGGTCGGGCTGGTGACGCTGCCAGTCTTCGCCATGGCCACCGATGCGACGGGTGAACGCGTGCCGGGTGGCGCGGCCCTGATCCTCAGCGAGGACTCCGTCATCGCCCAGGTCGAGACGGAGCTGCGAGATGGCCTGGTGCCCGATTTCAACAACCGCGTATACGTGCGGGTGGCTTGGCCCGATGGCAGACCCCTGCCCGGGGCCAGCGTCACGGTGAAGCGCGCTTGGGATCCTGCCGACGAAGGCGTGCGGAGCGTGACCGATGCCGATGCGGTCGCCGCGATCCAGCTCGATCCCGGCCAGCCCGTCTCCGTGGTCATCCCGCCCCTTCCATACCGCCCGCCGCCGCCATCGGAGCAGCGCCGGGTCTTCAGGACCGGGGTGCGGGACCTCTTCGGCACTGGCTCCGATGCCTCCCTTGACGAGCGGGTCATCCTCGATCGTTGGGACGCGCGGCTGGAACCCTGCGCCTTGCTGGTAGAGAGTGGCTCGAGCTCCGTGAGGCTCGGAGTGGCCGTTGGTGGGGACGGAAACGTCCGGCGCATCGTTCACGGTGGCACCGCCATCGAGCGCTGCATCGCGGCCAAGGCCAAGGGCTTGCGCGGTCCGAGCGGTGGCGAGCGTTTCTTCGCCATGAGCTGGCGTGTGGATGCCGCCCCAGGCGCTACCCTCCAGGTCACCACCGAAGGCCTTCCTCTGATTCCTGGTGCGTTGACCCGAGCCCTCGAGCAGGCGCGGCTCCAGGCGCGGCCTTGCGTGGCCGCCATGGACAGCCACAGCACCTTCCCCAGCCGCTTGCACTGGCGCCTGACGGAAGACAGCGCCAGGATCGAGGCTCGTTTCGTGCGCCATCCCGGCGCAGCGGGCAGCTGGAGCGGTTCCGAGCTTCAGTGCGTGACCCGAAGCTTCGGCGCGCTGACTCTCGAGGACGACGCGCTCCAGGACGCCGAGGGGGTCGCGGAGCTGCGAGTGCGGCCCGATCCGTCCTTGGTTCCCCCCGACATGGGCGCGGGCACGGTCCGGACGGCCTACGAGCTCGAGATCGAGGCCCAGGTTGGCAGCGAGGTGTTGGGTAGCACCACCGTGGTCGTCGACCCGGGCGCGGTTCCAGCCCTGCGGCTTCGGCCCGAGCAACCCGTGCTCGCCGCGGGAGACGAGCTGAGGGTCAAGCTGCTGCGTGGACCAGACTTCTCCGGCTCGCTGCCGGACGAGGACACGGATCTGTACCTGAAGCACGGCTACGACACCGTGACGGAGCTGGCCTACGACGAGGACGACAAGGTCATCCACGGCACCGTCCCGAGCGGTGTCCACGGCCTCTTCACGGTGGAATGGGCCGGCAACCGTGCGGTGGTGCTGGTGCCCCGTGCCGAGGAACTCGGCGTCGCGGTCGAGCCTGGGCAGGACGTGTACCGGCCAGGCGAGCAGGCCCACCTGACGGTACGCACTTACACCGGCGATCTCGGCAGCCCGGCCGCCGTGTCGTTGTTCGGCGTGGACGAGGCCCTGTCTCAGCTGGCGCCTTTGTTGTCGGCGGACGACTGGGGCCGCATCACGGTGCGCGCCATGGTGGATCGCGAGGCGTTCGGTCGCTTCGACGCTCGCGCGTTGCTCACGGGCAGGATCGCTGGCGAGAACGCGGTTCTGGCGACCCTACAGCGTGTCGCCGACATCCCTGCGACTCCTGCCGAAGCGGAGGCGGTGAGCGTGTCGGGGTCCCAGGACTTCGACCCGGTGGTACCCCTGGCCGAGACCTTCTACGAGCTGCTCTCCGCGGCCCGCAGCCGCGTCTCCGCGTGGGAAGAGTCCGCTCCCGAGGGTGAGCTGATGACCCCGGAGATCATGATGGAGCTGTGGAGCGACATGCTCGACGAGCGCGCCAAGAACGGCCTGCCAGTGGACGACGCCTACGGGCGCCGCCTCGACCTTCAGCGCCTGCCTTCCGATCTGCTCGAGCTGGCCGATCCGCGCCTGCTGGTAGCCGACGGCCGCCGCCTGCCGGAGGACGTCGAGAACTGGGAAGCCTACGTGTGGGAGAACGCGCCATGAACCGCCCCCTGACCAACGCCCCCTGGCTCTGCCTGCTCCTCGCGGGCTCGCTCTCCTGCGCCAGCTACGACGCCGCCCCAACCCAGAGCGCCTCCGAACCGGAGGAAGCGTGGGCGGAGTACGAGATGGACGCCCCGGCCGATGATTTCGGCTACGCGGGTGGCGCCCCTGCCCCCCAGTCGGCCCCGGCCCCCAAGCTCGAGCTGGCGCGCAGCTCCAGCCGCATGGACAAGTCCAGGGAACAGGCGGGCGCCGATGCCGTCCTCGACGAGGAGCCCGAGCCCGCGCAGGCTGCCGAGGGCGAAGATGCCCCCACCCGCGCATGGTTCCCCGAGTCCTTCCTGTTCGAGCCCCTGGTGGTCACGGACGGCGACGGCGTGGCCAGCCTGGACGTGACGGTCCCCGACCAGCTCACGGACTGGCGCGTGCTCGCCCTGGCCCACTCGCGAGACGGCGCCCAGGCTGGTACCGAGGCTCGTTTTTCCTCGACCCTGCCTGTCTACCTGGACGTGGCCGAGCCTCCGACCTTGCGGGTGGGGGACCGGGCTCGCTTGCCGCTGCAGGTGGTCAACAACCAGGCCGAGGGCTTCCACGGCGGGCTGAGCGCCCACGTGGACGGCGACGCGGCTTGGGGCAGCATCTCCGGCACGCTCGGGGTGGACGCCCATGGTACCCACCTCGAGTACGTGGAGGTCCACGCGGTCCGCCCGGGCGGCGCGACGCTGAAGGCCAACCTGATCGCCACGGATCAGGTGGTTCGCTCCATGACCGTGGTCCCCACGGGCAGGCGCCTGGACCGCTCCCAGGGCGGCACCTTGGCCGCGTCCCGCTCCTTCGACATCATGGCCCCGTCCAGCGCCCAGCCCGGCTCCTCGAGCCTCTCTCTGGTGGTCTACCCGGGACCCCTGGCCATCCTGGCCGAAGAGATGGGCCGCTCGTTGCCCGGCGCGCACTCGAACGATGCGGCCTATGGCTACGCTCTGGCTGGCTACGGTCGAGACATCGCGCTGCGGCTCGGGCAAGAGGTGGACGAATCCTCGCTCCGCAAGGCCCGCATCCGCGCCTACCAGCGCTTGGTCCGGTACACCCGCAGCCCGGACTTGACCCAGGCCGTCGTGGCACTGGCGGCGGCGCGTACCCAGCCTGACGACGAGCTGGCCCAGGCCCTGACCGAGCGCCTCGCTGACCAGGTCCTCCACGGTCAGTCCCCCGATGGCTCCTTCGCGGCGGCATGGACGGGGGGCTCCTCGAGCTTGCCCCGCGCGCTGGTGCTCTCCTCTCTGGCGGCCCGGTGGACGGACGGACAGCGGGCCCGCGTCTCGCAACGAGCGGCCGGCTTCGTCGCGCGCAACGCCGGCTACGTGAAGGATCCGTACACGGCCTCCGTGATCCTCGCCGCCGGGCTGGTGGAAGGCCCCCAGGCCGAGCAACTGGTGGAGCTCGTGCTCGAGGGCGTCCAGGTTCAACCCGACGGTACCCGGGTGGTGAAGCCCGGCGAGGCCTCACAGCGACTGGACGGCCGCGCGCCGGGTACGGTCGAGACCACGGCCTGGGCCTTGCTGGCCATGGCCGAGCAGGATGGGCAGCAGGACCTGGTGAGCGACCTCGCGGCCGCGCTGTTGGGCTCCTACCGCCCCGGCCGCGGCTTCGGCGATGGACTGACCGGCTTGGCGACCCTCGAGGCCTTGGCCCAGGTGTTCGACGAGCCACTGCCCGAGACCGTGAAGGTGCGCTTGACCGTGGACGGCCAGGAACTGCTCGAGCGGGACATGACCCTCGCGGGTAACTACGCGCCCCTGATCGCCAAGGCTCCCGCACCTGCCCTGGCGGGCCCTCATCGCTACGAGATCGAAGCCACCCCCGCGGTACCTGGCCTGGCCTTCACCCTCACCCAGACCGCCTATCTCCCCTGGAAAGGGGACACCGGCAGCGACGGGTTCGGACTGAAAGTCACCCTCGAAGGCACCCCCACCGTGGGCGAGACCCTGCCTTGCCGGCTGCAAGCCGCCGTTCCCGGTGGTGAGCCGTTCGAGGTGGAGCTCGAGCTACCCGCAGGGGTCGAGGTTGAGCGCTCCTCGCTCCAGGCGCTGCTCGATCAAGGCAGCATCACCGCCTTCGACACCAGCCGCGGTCACCTCGAGATCAGCGGCCCCGCGCTCGCCAGCGGTGCCGTCTTCGACGCCACGGTCGAGCTGGTCCCCACCCTCGCGGGTGAGCTGGGCTGGGGCGGCGCGGCCCTCGCGCTCGCGACTCGTCCGGACGAAAGGACCCAGTCCCCGGTCGGCACCCTGAGCGTGGCCATGCGCTGAGCCCGAGTGGGTCAATCGCAGCTCGATTCGAGCCGATAGGACACTCAGACCCAGACCCAGGCACCTCCATGCGCAACCATCGTCCTCCTCGTCTACCCGATGTCGTGGCGCCAGAGCCTCCGTTCCATCCGGGCAAGACGTCGGCGCCTCCCCAGGCGCCGCCTGTACAGGCGCCGTTGGAGACGTTGCCGCCCCCGGCCTCCATGGACTGCACGCCGATGATCACGGGCCTGCTGCGAGGTCGCAAGGTGGATCCCGGTGTCGTGGCGTTGGTCTGTCGGGACGAGGTGCTGCGCCAACGCATGCGGAGGGACCTGGAGGAGCAGGGGCACAGGGTGCTCGCCGCGCCCTCGGGTCCCGCTCTGATCCCGCTGTTGGGGAGCAGTACGCCAGCCGTCGTGCTCATGGACGAACGCGTGGTGGACCCGGAGCCCTTCGAGCTGTGTAGCGTAGTGCGAGACGATCCTTCGTTGTCGGACATCGCCGTGCTGCTCATCACTCACCGTGCCTCGGTGGATGCTCGTCGCGTGCCCTTCCATGCCGGCGCCCGCGATCTGCTGCACTTGCCCTACCTGCGCTCGGAGCTGTGCGCTCGGGTGGGCTTGCGGCTCGAGCTTCAGCGCTCGAAGCAGGAGCGTGAAGCCGCCGATGGCCAGGAGTTGGCTGCCGGCTGATCCCCTCGCACGCGCGAGGCGATAGGCTGATGTCCGAGGGCTCTGCATGTCCATGGACCATCGGCTCGTCTTCCTCGTGGGGGCGCCGCGCTCGGGTACCACGCTGTTGGCGCGATTGCTCCACGGCACACCAGGCGTGTTCGCGACGCCCGAGCCGCACCTCCTGACCCCGCTGCTGCATCAGGGCTGGTTCGAGCGAGTGGAGCGCGCGCCCTACGATGCCATCCGCACCCAGCAGGCTCTGCGTCGCTTCGTCCGCGCACTCCCCCGCGGCGAGGAGGACTACCTGGACGCCCTGCGCGCCTACAGCTCGGTGCTCTACGGGCGTGCCCTCGAGCTGGCCCCTCCGGGCACGCGCTGGTTCGTGGACAAGACCCCAGCCTACGCCCTGGTGCTCGAGCATCTCGTGAGGGTCTTTCCTCACGCTCGGTACATCCTCCTTCGCCGTCACCCCGCCGCCATCTTCCATTCCTATGCCTGCAGCTTCTTCGGGGGTGACTTCGAGGCGGCGCGCCGCTTCAGTCCCCTGCTCGCTCGCTACCTGCCCCGGCTCGCCCGGCTGATCACCGAGCCTCCCCGACACCTCCACGTGCTCGACTTCGAGGTCTTGGTCACTCAGCCCGAGCGCGAGCTGGCTCGCTGCTGTGCCTTTCTCGATCTGCCCTTCGAACCTCGAGCCCTCTCCTACCAGGCCAGCGACTGGCCCAAAGACGGGCCGGGTGATCCGATGCGCATCCACCGCTACCACCGTCCCGAGCCCACGCGCGCTCACGCCTGGGTGGCTCGTCTCGCGGTCGATGCGCCGGCTCGGCGGTGTGTGGAGCGTCAGCTCGCGGCCGTCACCGACCGAGACTTGGAGACCTTGGGTCATCCCTCGACAAGCCTGTGGGATCCCTTGGGGATCGTCGGCCGCGAGCCATCGGACGACCGCGGAGGTTGGAGCCGCTACGCCCTCGAGCGGCGCGCGCTGCTTGGGCTTCGCCGGGCTGCGAGGCACCGGGGTGTTCGGCCGTGGATCGAGCGCGCGCGGCTCGCGTGCGAGATCTTGCTGCGCGACGGCTTCGCGCCGGAGGAGTCCACGGGCCGTTCCGAAGAGGAGTGAGCGTTACTCCTCGACCTTGGCGGGCGGGTGGGCCGCCTTCATCTCCTCGAACTGCTGGTTCAAGGCGGCGACTTGGGCCCCGACGGCGCTCACTTTGGCCGCGAGGCGTTCGTCCAGCACGGCCTGATCGTGGCGAGCCTGGTTGATGTTTTCGATCACCACGTTCTGGGCTTGCAGGGTCAAGATCAGGTTTGCGCCCACCGCCAGCAGCAGCAGGACGATGAGCACGATCCGGCCCAAGGTCGCCTGCTTCTCGAGGCGTTTCCGGAAGAAGTCGAAGTCCTCTCGCCGGACGGCTTCGGGCGAGGCGATGACCTCGGCTTGCTTGGGATCGAACTCCTTGCTGCGGTCGTAGGGGGGGGCGTAGCTCAGGCCTGCGCTCGAGTTGGATTCTGTGTCGTCGGTCATGGGACCTCCTCGTGAGTCGCTTGACAGAATCTTGACACACGCTCGGAACCGGAATCAAGTCCTCTACCGGGATAGGTGCGCTGGACCTCCGCCGCCGCGGCGGAATGAACCTCGAGGAGGTGATCGTGGGCAAGGTGAACCTGGCGCGGGGCATGCGCGACTTCCTGCCCGTCGACATGCGGCGTCGCCGGTGGGTGTTGCGCAAGGTGCGGGCCGTGTTCGAGCGCTTTGGCTTCGAGCCTCTCGAGACCCCGGCCTTCGAGCCCCTCGAGACACCCGCGATGGAGCGTCTCGGCACGCTGCTGGGCAAGTCCGGCGACGAAGCCGATCGGCTACTGTTCAGGGTGCTCAAGCGGGGCGAGGGCGGCGCGCGTGGCGAGACCGACATGGCCCTGCGCTACGACCTCACCGTGCCCTTGGCCCGGGTCATGGCCATGAACCAGGGCCTGCCCCTGCCGTTCCGGCGCTATCAGTTGCAGCCTGTCTGGCGCGCCGACAGGCCCCAGCGGGGTCGCTATCGGGAGTTCCTGCAGTGCGACGTCGACACCGTCGGCACCACCTCCCCCGTGGCGGACGCCGAGTGCTTGGCCGTCGTGCACGCCTCCTTGATCGAGCTGGGCTTCGAGGCCTTCGTCATCCGACTGAACCACCGCGAGATCCTGCGATCCATGGTGGGGTGCATGGGGATGGGCCATCTCGAAGGGCAGGTACTGGTGGCCCTGGACAAGCTCGAAAAGATCGGCCGCGAGGGGGTCGATGGCGAACTGGCTCGGCGCGGGGTGCCCTCCGACGCCGCATCCGAACTCTGGCGTCTCGTCGACGCCGTCGGTGTGTTCGATGACACCGAGTCGAGGCTAGCTGCCCTCGAGCCGTTGCTCCCCGAGCGCGGACGAGCAGCCGTGGGCAACCTGCGGCTCGTCCTGGCCCATGCCGCGAGCCTGGGGGTGCCAGCCACCCACCTGTGCTTCGATCCCACGCTGGCACGCGGACTCGACTACTACACCGGTGCGGTGTTCGAGACCGTGGTGCTCGAGCCCAACATCGGGTCCCTGTCCGGTGGTGGCCGATACGATGGCTTGATCGGCATGTTCTCGGGCCGGCCGATCCCTGCGGTGGGTGTCTGCCTGGGTATCGAGCGCATCCTCGTGGTGATGGACGCCCTGGGCATGCTGCCGGATCTGGGTGTCGGGGTTCAGGCCATGGTCTTCGCCATGGGCGAGGAACAGCTGCCGGCAGCCATGCAGGCCGCCACCGCACTCCGCAGCGAGGGTGTCGCGGTGCGCCTCTCGCCCGACCCCGTGCGCTTCAAGAAGGCCATGAAGCTAGCCAGCCGAACGGGTGCGCCCTGGGTCGTGCTCGTAGGGCCAGACGAGCAGGCCAGCGGGCAGGTGACGCTCCGCTGCATGGCCGATCGATCGCAGGAAAGTCTCGATCCGGCCAGCGCCGCCCGGCGCGTCCGCGGTTCGTGTTCCTAGGAGTCCTCGGGGGGGCGAAGCTCGCCGAACGTGATAGGCGAATACCCTTCCCAAGGGTGCCCCTTGCTGTTCCACTACACGCGAGAACATGGTCCCGAAGGCTGCATCCTCACAGGTGAGGGTGAAGCCGCGGGTGTCGATCTGGCCAGCCTGCTCAGCTCGGGCAAGATTCCCCTTCGAGCGGCGCTCGAGCTAGGGGCCGCCTTGGCCGACATTCTCTCCATCGCGGTCCAGGACGAGGCCGTGCACGGTGATGTCAAGCCGGGATTCGTCAAGATCGACGTGGCCGGCGCGATCTCCATCGAAGCCTGGGGTACCCACCGCCAGACCTGCCGCGCTCCCGAAGCCATGCCCATCGGCCCCCAGACCGATGTCTACGCCCTCGGGGTGATCCTCCACGCCCTGATGTCGGACGACCCCCTGGGCGCCCTGCCCAAGGACCCTGACGACCACGACGACGAAGTGGTGGACAAGATCCTCGCCATGGACTTCGGTGAAATGTCCGGCAAGCGCTGGGTCCAGGACATCCGCCAGTTCGTCGCGCTGTGCATGGCCTTCGATCCCTCCGAGCGGCCCGAAGCCCTCGACGTGGCCAACGTGCTGGCCCACGTGTCCGATCAGTGCCCCGAGCCGGGCCTCCACGGCTGGGCAGCCCGCCAGGTGCCCCGGGTCTCCGGCGACGCCGCGCCGTCGCGGGCCAGCCCCGAGCCGCAGCCCGAAGAACAGCTCGACGGCCCGACAACCAGCCACGGCCCGCTGCAGACCGGAATGTTCAAGGCCCAGACACGCACGGCGCCAGCCGCCAAGGGCGAGGCCACGGCCTTCTGGACCAAGGACAAGATCGAGGCGATGTTGGCCGAAGAAGACGCCGACGACGACGACTACCCAGCGCCGACCCCCGCCAAGCCGGCTCAGTCGCGCCCGGCCCCACTCCCCTCCCGGCCTTCGCCAGCCCCCGCCAAGCCCGCACCTCGGCCCGCCAAGCCCGCTCCCCAGCAGTCCAGGCCAGCGCCACAGCCGGCGAAACCCACCCCTCGGCCAGCCAGGCCGGCGCCCCAACAGGCCACGCCCGCAGCTGCTCCCGTCGTCCAAGGCCCCGTGGCCGCGGGGCCTACCGCAGGGTCCGCGCCAACTCCCCAGCCCGCCCCCAAGAAAGGCGGGATCGGTAAGTTCCTGTTGATCGGTGTCGTGCTCATCGTGCTGCTCGGCATCGCCGCGGCGGCCGTCGCAGGCATCACCTTCTTCGTGTTGTTCGACGATGGTTCGGTCGATGGCCCCGAAGCCGGGAACGTTCAGCAGCCCGAGCCTGCCACCCAGCCAGCCACCGAAGACACCGACGAACCCGCAAAGGAACAGCCGGCCCAGCAGCCAGCCACGAAGACCACCAACCGCAAGACCAGCGGCACTGGCTCCTCTTCCACTGGCTCCTCTTCCACCGGCTCCACTACCCCCGCGACCACGACCACCACCGTGTCCACCACCCCCGCCGCGCCCGTAGCGAACGAAGACGCCACCGGGGGCGAGTACGCCGTGCGCTTCGTGGCCCAGGGCCAAGACGCCGAGCTCGAGTGCTTCGACGGCCGGGACAAGGTGAAGTTCGTCAACGCCACGAACCAGACCTTCACTGGCGTCGTCACCTGCCGCGTCCACATCGACGGCGCCATGGGTGTGGTCCAGGTCCGCAAGGCCGAAACCGTCGCCTGCATCGTCGCAGCCGGCAAGGTCTCCTGCGGCGCGAGCTAGCAGGCGTCGGGAAAGCTCATGTCTACTGCGACCCACCAGTGCCTACTGCGACGTGCCCTGCTTGCAGCGCCCGACTGTCAGCGTGTTGAAAACACGCCTCCGCCGGTCACTACTGCGCAGAACCCGTCTCGCTACGGCCCTGGCGGCTCTCGCTACGACATGAACCGGCGGCAGACCTGCCACCTCTCTCCCGACGACTGCTAGGGCACGTGCGCGCTCTCGTCCAGCGCGTTGGGCACGCCAGCGTCTCGGTCGATGGCCACACCGTGGGCGCTATCGACGACGGGCTGCTGGTCCTGTTGGGGGTGGCGCCCACCGATGGCGAAGAGCAGGCGGCCTGGTTGGCCCGCAAGCTCTCGAAGCTGCGGATTTTCCAGGACGACAGGGGACGCATGAACCTCAGCGTGCTGGACGTTCGGGGGGCCGCCCTCGTGGTCTCGCAGTTCACGCTGTATGCCGACTGTCGCAAGGGCAACCGGCCCAGCTTCGTACGCTCGGCCGCACCGCAGATCGCCGAGCCGATGTACGAGCGTTTCTGTGAGCTGCTCGAGCAGCAGGGTGTGCCCATTCAGCGCGGCGTCTTCGGGGCGATGATGGACGTCTCCCTGCTCAACCAGGGGCCCGTCACCGTGCTGGTGGATACCCCATGAACCACGTCGCGCTCGCCCGGCGTGCGGCGCTCCTCGCGGGGGGCATCATCCGCCGCTCCACCGACCACACGGTGCGCCACAAGGGTGCGGTAGATCTGGTCACCGAGGTCGATCTGGCCTGCGAACAAGCCATCGTCGAATTGCTCGGCCGTGAGACACCCGACATTCCCGTCGTTGGCGAAGAAGGCGCAGACCCGCACCAAGCTCTCCCCGCGAGCTGCTGGATTGTCGACCCCCTGGACGGTACCACGAACTTCGTCCATGGCTACCCGTCCTATGGCGTCAGCGTGGCGCTGCAGATCGAGGGCCGGATCCATGCCGGCTGCGTGTACGACGCGGTTCGTGATCAGACCTACTGTGCACGCCTGGGCCACGGAGCAGACCGCGATGGTCAGCCGCTGCACGTGTCCAGCACACCCTGTGTCGACACCGCGCTGTTGAGCTCGGGATTCCCCTACGACCGCAGGGAACGGGCTGCCTTCTATCTCGCCTACTTTCAGGCGTTCATGGAGCGCTGCCAGGGCGTTCGGCGAGCGGGTGCTGCGGCTATCGACCTGGCCTGGGTGGCGGCGGGGAACGTGGATGGTTTCTGGGAGTTCCACCTCCAGCCCTGGGACATTGCAGCCGGCGCGCTGCTCATCCAAGAAGCCGGCGGGCGCGTCACGGGCATGGACGGCCAGCCCATCGACCTCCGAGGCGCCAGGATCGTGGCCAGCAATGGCCATGTCCACCAGGCCATGCTCGAGGTCATTCTGCACGTCCGTGACCCGTTACGAGATAGGATCGGAGAAGCACCACGGAGTGAAGCATGACGACACCGGTCGGCATCGATCTCGGAACATCCTATTCCTGCGTGTCCGTAGTCGTGGATGGGCGGGCCAAGGTCCTCCCCGACGAAGAGGGACGGCTGGTCCAGCCCTCGGTGGTGGCGTTTGGCTACGACGGCGCGCCCGTGGTCGGATGGCGCGCCCAGCGGCAGCTCATGTATGCCCCTGAGAGCACGGTCAACTCTCCAAAGCGGCTCATGGGTCGGCGGTTCCGTTCGGCAGAGGTCAAGCAACTGTCCCTCAACGTGGGCTACGAGCTGGCAGAATCCGCCACGGGCGAGGTGCTCATCCGTGTCCGTGGGCGTGAATACTCCGTGCCCCAGATCTCCGGCTTCATCCTCGACCACATGCGCACCATCGCCGAACAGGGCTTGGGCGAAAAAGTCACGCAAGCCGTGGTCACGGTGCCGGCCCACTTCAACGATCATCAGCGCCAAGCCACCCGCGAAGCCGCCAAGCTCGCCGGCCTCGACTGCCTCCGCATCATCAACGAGCCCACGGCTGCGGCGCTGGCCTACGGTATCGACCTGGGTCTCAAGCAGAACGTGGCGGTCTACGACCTGGGTGGTGGCACCTTCGACATCTCGGTCATGCGCCTCGAGGAGGATGTCTACGAGGTGGTAGGCACGGCCGGTGACACCTTCCTGGGCGGCGACGACTTCGACGCCGCGGTGGGGCGCCACTTCCTCAAGGGTTTCCAGCGGCGCTCCAAGATCTCCGTGCGCGACAACCGCGTCACCTGGCTGCGGCTGCTCGAGGCGGCCGAGCAGGCCAAGATTGCGCTGGGAGACAACAACGAGGTGGAGATCAACGTGCCGGGCGTGGCGCGGTCCGCTGAAGGGCGGGACGTCGTGCTGTCCGCCCGCATCGACCGGCTCACCTACGCTCAGGTCGTCATGCCGCTGGTGCAGCGCACCTTCCAGGTCTGCGACGAATCGCTCAAGCTGGCTGGGCTGTCCACCGCCCAGATCGAGAACGTGCTGCTCGTGGGCGGCATGGCTCGCTTGTTCCTCGTTCAGGAAGCCGTCGAGCACTACTTCCAGCGCCCCGTCAGCCTGGACCACAACCCCAACGTGGCGGTGGCCATGGGCGCGGCCCTGCAGGCCCACAACCTGGCGGGTGTCGCGGTCCCAGGTCCCGATGGCTCCCCAGCGCCCGCTGGCCCGATCTTGCTGGACGTCACGCCCCGCTCCCTCGGCCTTGGCACCGTGGGTGGCTACGTCGAGACCGTCATCCCGCGCAACACCTCCATCCCCACCGAGCAGTCCAAGATCTTCCACCCCGCCTTCGACAACCAGACGGAGGTGCGCATCACCGCCTACCAGGGCGAGTCGCGCAAGGTGGATCAGAACGAGTTGTTGGGCGAGTTCATTCTTGACGGGTTGCGCGCTGGGCCCCGGCACCTCACCCGTGTCGAGGTCACCTTCGAGATCGACGCCGATGGCATCGTGCATGTCATCGCCAAAGACCCGGAAACCGGCCAGAAGAGAGACATGCGAATCGAGCTCGATCGCAAGTAGCCACCGCGTTCAGTCGGCTCGGCGGGTGCTACACTGAGGCGACGGAGGTCAAGACATGGACCCTATGCTCAGGACCCGGGTCGAGATCGATACCCTGCACGGGCTCTTGGACGAGCTCGACTACTACAAGATCCTGGAGCTCGGACAGGACGCCCCACAGGCCGACGTGGATCCCGCGTTCCGCACCGTCACCCGCAAGATGCACCCCGACCGACTCGCTCGGCTGACGGACGAAGACCTCAAGGGCAAGGCCAACGACATCTTCCGACTGGCGAACGAAGCCTACCGCAACCTGAAAGACCCAGACGCCCGAGCCAAGTACGATATCGGTCTGGCCCGAGGCAACCTGCGGATGAGCGCCGATGGGCGCACCAAGGCCGCGAAGGAAGCGGCCGACAAGGACAACCCCGAGGTGGTCGCCAACACCCCACAGGGCGAGAAGTACTTTGGAATGGCGCTCAAGTGTTGGGGCGACGGTGACTTCCCCGGTGCGGTCATGCAGATCCGCTTCGCCATTCAGTTCGAGCCGAGCAACGAGGTCTTCGAGCAGTGGCTCGAGAAGGCTCTGTCCGCCGAAGAGGTCGCCGCTGCCAAGAAGGACAACAATCCCTACAAGCTACGCATCGTCTGATCGCCGCTCGGGTGGTAGCATGGGGGCCGTTTCCCCCAAGCCGACTGAACGCCCCCAGTCCTCCCAGGTGTGAGCTCTTGTTGGCGCACTTTCTCGAACTGGTGCTGATCTTCATCGCAGGTATGCTCGTCATCAGCGCCGTGTGGTGGGCGGTGCTGCAAGGCTACCGGGGTAGAATCAGGCTGGTTGGCACCCAGCTCGGACTCGCTCGCAAGGAGCTCGAGGTGCACGAACAACGCGCCGCCCAGCTGGTGGCCATCGCCCAGCGAAGCCTGCCACCTGGCCGCCGCCCCGAGATCGCGCGGGAAGCGTTGCCAGCCCTCGACAATGCACTCCTCGACTACGCCAAGGAGCTCAAGCAGCTCCACCGTCGCCTGGTGGTCAATCTGCATGTCATCAACCAGCTGAGGAAGAGCGAGGACCAGCTGAGTTCCCGCGTCATCGAGCTCGAGCAGATGCTCATCGAGTCACCCGAGTACGAGCTACGAGCGCGCTTCCGAGCGCTCACCAGCGAGCGCGACTACTTCCGCAACAAGCTCATCGAGCTCCAGCAGCAGGTGTCGCCGGGTCAGCGCGACCTGGCGTCGCAGTTCACAACCCTGGTCAAGCACAACGAGGTGTTGAGAGCGGAGCTCAAGCAGGCCCGCCGGCTCATCCAGATCATGCAGCGCCAGATCCGCATGTTGCAGCGCGAGGGCATGGAGAGTGCGGGCATCGCAGTGCGTGGGCTGCTGCAGCACGACCTACCGCCGGGCGCCTTCGAGTCTCTCAGCGACGTGCCGATCGACGATCCCGAGGAGTTCACCGCGGACGAGATCGACGAGGTTACACCCGTCCCCGTTCCCGAACTCGCTCGTCGAGTTCCAGATTCGGAGCTGGCGCCGGGACCCACCGTGGTGCCAGCCGTGCATCCCGCAGACGGTCCGTTGGCGGATCTCGACGAGCTCGAGCCCTTGCCCCAGCCCATCGGGCCCTTTGGCCACCCGGAGGGGCAGTGGCCGGTGCCCGTCGAGCCCTCGGCGCCCGATACGTCGCGGGTCGAGGTCACTCCGACGCTGGCCGACGACTAGCGGTCAGCTCACCACGCGACCGTGGAAGGTCCACGCGCCCGACTCGAAGTCCCCCCGGTTTTCTTGCCACCAGCTCTCCCAGGCCAGCCGATGGTGCACCTGGAGGCGCCAGGCTCCGTCGGCGTCGAAGGGAAGGTGTACGCCCGTGGTGATGACCAACTCGTCGTAGGACGACCTGCGTCCCAGGAGGTCGTTCGCGCCTAGACGCTCGATGAGCACGGCCGGATCGAGTCGCACGCCGTAGCGGTAGCGGACGCCGGGGATGAAGGCCTTCTCCATGCGATGCCACGCGCGCTTCCAGCGGATGCGCAGGTCGGGCGCATCGGGCGGCTCGTGGTGCCCGGTGAGGATCTCGAGGGCACTGGATGCGACGGCCGCGACGCGAGCTTGGGGTCGGGAGGTGGAGTCGATGAGGAGCTCCACCGCCCTCGGATCTCCCAGGTAGCCCAGGCCCTGGAGTGCGCCACGGGCGACCTCTTCGTCGCGCGCTACCGAGCCCTTGAGCAAGAGCAGGAAGGAGGGATCGCCGTAGCGTCCCACGATCTCGCCTGGGGAGGCTCCCCGGGTGGTGTCACCCCGGCCCAGCACCTGCGCGTGGTAGTTCACGCCCTTGCGGTCGCCCAGCAGCAAGAGCGCGATGCTGGCCGCCTCGCCCAACTCCACGACGCCCAGCGCTTCCGCGATGTCGTCGACGGCCTCGACGCAGCCGATGCGGCCTAGTGCCACGATGGCGGCTCGCTGGATACCCTTCGCGCTCTCGTCCCTTGCCAGATGGAGGAGCCTGGAGCTGGCCGTGACCTCACGGCGCCAGCCGAGGACGCCCGCGACGCGAGATACGGCCACTGGATCGTCGCCCTGTTCGAGGGTCTCGAGGAGCCCGTCCACCAGGGCGGCGTTGGGTGAGCGAGCGAGCGCTCCCTCGAGGGCGCGACCTGGCAGGCCAGGTACGTAGCCGCTGGCCAGGTGATCGAGCAAGGCCCGTGCCGCCTCGTAGCTCCTGTGGTTTGCCAGCAGGTCCACCGCCGCCACGTAGCGGGCGAGGCGAGGATCCCCGACTCGGAGGGTAGCGGACTCCAAGCCCCTGGCGGTGTCCGCGATCTCTCGAGTCAAGGCTTTCACGACGCTCACGTCGCAGGCGGCGACCGCTACTTGGTGGGCCCCGAGTCTGCGCTCCGGCCTGTCCGCATCGGCTCGCTCCAGGGGTGGCTTGCTTCGTTGGGCCTCGGCGCGGATACGGGCATGCTCGCTGGCCCGTTCGATGTGCCAGGACAGGCTGCCTTCCGGGGCTCCCCGGGCGGCGTCCACCGCCGCCACGCCGGCGGCGAGATCCGCGGCCCGGAACAGCTGGCTGGCCTCGCGAAGCGCCTCGTCATCCCCCGCGCGTCCCAGGCGGAGCAGGGCCCAGCCGCGCCGGATGGGCAGGCCCAGCTGCTCGAAGCCGCCGGCGGCGCTACGCCAGGCGCCGCGTGCGGCGTCGAGATCGTTCCCCATGGCCTGCAGATCACCGGCCCGCAGTGCCAGGCGCCAGCGCAGCTCGACCTCGCCGGCCTTCTGCGCGCAGATCTCCGCCTCTGCGTAGGCGGCGGTGGCGTCGTCGAGTCGCCGGGCCCAGCGCGCCAGATCTCCACGAATCATGGCGTGGAGGGCGCGTTGCCCCTGGTTGCCGGTCTCGTGGAGCAGTGTGTGGGCTTCCTGCAGGCAGCGACCCGAGCGGTCGGGTTGATCCAGGAGCAAGTGGCGCTCCGCTAGCAGCAACCAAGCTGCGGCTCTTTCGCTCTCGTTGCGGAGCCCTTGCAGCGCCTCCTCGAGGATCTCCTCGGCCCACGGCTCTTGTCGGGCCACGACGATGCGACCGAGAGCCAGCCGCGCTCGGGCTCCGATGACGACATCGCCTTGCCTCTCGAGCGGTCGCAGGCAGGCCTCGGCTTCGTTGTGGTTGCCGAGCTCCGTCTGCAAGCGAGCCAGCAGGAGTCGAAGCTCGGGTAGCGAGCCGCGGTGCGCGTAGCTCCGGCTGTCGCGTAGGACTCCGGACAGGACCCGCGCGGCGTCCTGCCTCGCTCCGCGGCCGAGGAACACCCGAGCGTATGCCATGGCGGTGGCCTCGATCAGGTCCAGCTCCCCTGTCGAGCGTGCGTCGGTGACGCGCTCGCCAAGCAGTTCCCGAAGCTCGCGCTCCCAGGCGGCGTCCTGGGGCTCGAAGAGGGCCTGTAGGGAGCTGACGAGATCCGGATCCCCGGTGTGGGCTCCGGGGTAGGCGGTGGGTAGCCGGATGGCCCGCAGGGCCTTGAGGTAGGCGAAGCGGGCTTCCCCAGCGTCTCTGCTCACCAGCACGTCCCCCAGCCGTTGCCAGGCTGGAAGCAGAGCCGGATCCGAGACGGTGGCCTGGCGCAGGCAGGCCTTGGCTCGGTCGAGATCTCCCGTTCGGATCAAGCCCTCGGCGCGACGCAGGAGCAGAAATGGATTCTGGGGGTCGCAGGTCAGGCGCAGTTCTTCGGCCTGCTCCTCGGTCTTGGGCGCCTGCTCGAGGATCTGCAGCAGACCCATGAGCCAGCGGTGGTAGGTGAGGTATTGGGGTTCGAGCACCCAGTCGCCGCGCTCACCCTGCTTCCAACGGCCAAAGACGTGGCCCGGATCGGACTGGACGAATGCCCAGCGGTCGTCCTCTCGGGGGCCGTCGGCGAACAGGATGACGTGGGGATGGTCTTGGTGTGCAGGGGCCAGCTCGGCGGTGCTCCTCAGGCGCAGCACACCGCGAAACAGGACCGCGCCGTTCCAGCGTTCCAGGAATGCCACCATGCTCCTGGGCAGGTCCATCCCCAGGTGCTCCTCGGTTTCCCGGACCGTCCCCTCTGCAGCTGGAGGACGCAGGTGGTGCACTTCCTGCCGAAAGCGGTCCATCAAGCGCAACAGGGGATGGAAGGGATCGATGGCGGAGGGCATGGCAAACCCGCGGGCGAGGGGAGGGAACGCACCCCCGGAGAAAGGGGTGGCGGAGCATCTTTCATGTTTTATCACGGAAACGAACTTGACGCGTCAAGTTAGCGCGGCGCGTACCTGCCCCTCGAGGTGATTCCGGTGCCGCTTGTTAGCGGGCGGGCCTGATCACCAGGATGACCAGACGTCCTCGGACCATCGACTTGACCAGCTGCATGCCCTCGAGGTGCCGCTGCACGTTGGGGATGTCGAGGGCTGCGGCGACGATGTCTGCTTCGGGGGTGTCTTTGGCCATCTCGAGCTGGCCACGCACCTTGCCGTTGATCTGCACGCCCAGCTGGACGGTGGCTTCGATCAGGGCGGCCGGATCCCACGCGGGCCATGCGGTGAGAGCGATGTCGCCCTCGAGGCCCAGACGTTTCCACAGCTCGTGGGCGATGTGGGGCGCGTAGGGCTGGAGGATCTGCAGGAATGGCTGGAGCATTTCGCGTGGGGCCTGGCGCTTCTGGGTGGCCAGGTTGACCAGCTCCATCATCCTCGACACCGGGGTGTTGAAGCGCAGCTCGTCGATGCCCTCGGTACATTCCTTGATGGCCGTGTGCAGGGCCTTGCGCAGCTCGCGGTCCATGGGGCGGTCGGTGACCATCGCGGACTGCGCGCCCGTTTCTTGGTCCACCACCAGGCGCCAGGTGCGGGCCAGGAAGGTGGACAGGCCCTTGACTCCGCTGGTCTGCCAGTCCTTGAGCTGCTCGAGGGGGCCCATGAACATCTCGTACATGCGCAGGGCGTCGGCACCGTGCTGGGCGATGACCTCGAGGGGGTCGACGCTGTTCATGCGGGACTTGCCCATCTTGCCGAGCTTGCGCTCGACGGGGGCGTCTCCCGAGTACCAGTCGGTCTCGAGAACCTGGTTGTTCCAGGGTGACTTGACCGTGGCGGGCTGACCCGGCCGGCGCTCACAGCTGCCGGGCGAGAAGTACTTGCCGTCGCTGTTGCGGTAGTTGTAGGCAAGGATCATGCCCTGGTGGAACAGCTTCTGGAAGGGTTCCTTGGTGTGGACCAGGCCCAGGTCGTACAGCACCTTGTGCCAGAATCGGGAGTAGAGCAGGTGTGTGACCGCGTGCTCCTTGCCGCCGATGTAGAGGTCCACCGGGCCCCAGTAGCGCTCGGCTTCCGGCCCGACCGGGAGCTCGGTGTTGTCGGGATCCATGTAGCGGAGCCAGTACCAGCACGAGCCAGCCCACTGGGGCATGGAGTTGGTCTCGCGCTCGCAGGGCTGCCCATCGACCTCGACGTTCACCCAGTCGGTGGCCCGGGCCAGGGGGGGCTGGCCGTCGGCAGTCGGGCGGTACTCGGTGACCTCGGGCAGGGTGAGGGGGAGGTCTTCGTAGGAGATCGGCATCGCGCGTCGGTCGGCCGTGTGTACGATGGGGAAGGGCTCGCCCCAGTACCGTTGGCGGGAGAAGAGCCAGTCCCGCAGCTTGTACTGGATCTTCGAGTGGCCCCGACCTCGCTCTTCGAGCCAGGCGGTGATGGTGCGCTTGGCTTCGGTGACCGCCAGGCCGTCGAAGATGGGGGAGTTCACCGCGAGGCCGTCGCCCGTGTACGCTCGTTCCTGGACATCGCGGCCGCCCGAGATGACCTCGATGATGGGCAGGTCGAACTTCTTGGCGAAGGCGTGGTCGCGCTCGTCGTGGGCCGGCACGGCCATGATGGCGCCGGTGCCGTAGGAGATGAGCACGTAGTCGGCGATCCAGATCGGGATGTGCTCGCCGTTGACCGGGTTGACGGCGTAGGCGCCGCAGAACACCCCGGTCTTTTCCCGTTCGGCCGCGACCTGGCGCTCGAGATCCGAGCGCTGGGTGGCCTGGCGGACGTAGGCCTGGACCTCGGCCAGCTTGTCGGGGGTGGTGACCCGCTCGACCAAGGGATGCTCGGGTGCCAGCACGCACCAGGTGGCCCCGTACAGGGTGTCCGGGCGTGTGGTGAAGACCTCGAAGGCAAGGTCGTCGTGACCCGCCACGTCGAAGGTGACCATGGCGCCTTCGGAGCGGCCGATCCAGTTGCGCTGCATCTCTTTCGTGGACTCGGGCCAGTCGATGTCGTCCAGGTCGTCGAGCAGGCGCTGGGCGTAGGCGGTGATGCGCAGCATCCACTGGCGCATCAGGCGGCGCTCGACGGGTTCGCCGGTCTCGATGTACTTGCCGTCCTGGACTTCCTCGTTGGCCAGCACGGTGCCCTGGGCCGGACACCAGTACACGGGAACCTCGGCCATGTAGGCCAGGTCCATCTCGACCATCTTCAAGAACATCCACTGGGTCCAGCGGTAGTAGTCGGGGTCGGAGGTGACCACCCGGCGCTCCCAGTCGTAGGAGAAGCCCAGGCGGTCGAGCTGCTTGGTGAAGAAGGCGATGTTGTCGCGGGTGATGTCGGCCGGGTGGCGGCCTTCGCGCACCGCGGCGCGCTCGGCGGGCAGGCCGAAGCTGTCGAAGCCCATGGGGTTGAGGACCGAGAAGCCGCAGGCGCGCTTGTAGCGAGCCACGATGTCGAGCGCCGTGTAGGACAGCGGATGCCCCACGTGCAGGCCGGAGCCCGATGGGTAGGGGAACATGCCCAGCGTGTAGTACTTGGGCTTGTTCGGGTCTTTGACGGCGCGGAAGGCGTGGGTGTCCTTCCAGTGCTGCTGCCACTCAGGCTCGATGGTGTTGGGATCGTAGTGAGACATGACGGCTCCTCCGAGCGGCGGCATGTAACCAAGCCGTTGGCCCTTCGCTGCAGCGTGGTGGGGCAGGAATGGTGCTGGCGCCGCGTTCAGGGAAGGGGCCCCGGGCGTCGCCAGAGGCGAGGCGTCCCCTCGCCGCCTGCGTCGGTCCCGTTCGAGCGACGGAGTGGGCCCAAACCGACCAC
The DNA here is from genome assembly GCA_964626835.1 of uncultured Enterobacterales bacterium. Taxonomy (GTDB): domain Bacteria; phylum Myxococcota_A; class UBA796; order UBA796; family JAFGLY01; genus CALDOK01. Next base: position 3,865 of record CAZVHW010000029.1, on the reverse strand, counting down.
TTCAGCGACGGAGTGGGGGTTTTTCGACCGTTTTGGCGCGCGGGCGGCGCCTTGGCGCGAGAGCGGAACGGATGAAAGCGTGTTTTCGTCGATTCGCGGCTGCCGGTGTCGCTTCGGCGGTCGAAAGCGTGGCACTCCGTCGCTGAAGCGGTCGAAAGCGTGGCACTCCGTCGCTGAAGCGGTCGATGGGAGGGCACTCCGTCGCTGTTCGGGATCGCTGCACGGTGTCGCGGGCCGCTGCGGAGAGTCGGCGTCGTCACCTGCTGTCAGCCCGCAGAGGGCAATGAGCGAACCCGTGGATGCTGGAGGCGACGGGCTCCACCACCTACCTGCGGGTAGTCGCTTCGGGGCTGGCCCGGCGCTGCACTACCGTCGATTGGGCGCGCGACCACGACCTTTGCCGTCAGTGGGCCGTCGGCGCGTCGAGCAGGAGATCTACCGGTGGGGGCGCGCGGCGCGGGCGTCGAGCCAGGCGCGCCTTGGCCGGGCGGGGCAGCCAGTCGGTTTCGGACCAGGGAAGAACCCAGATGGCGAAGCCGCTCGCGACGATGGCCGCGGTGCAGGTGAGGATGGTGGCGATGAGGTCGATAGTGACGGGATTCATGGTACCTCCCAGCGTCTGCTGTGGTTCCGGAGGCTGGAACCGAGTGGCAACGCGCCAGCCACGAGGACATTCGGCAGGACACGGAGAAACGAGCCAAAACTTGATGTCCGGGGGTGGCGTGGCTGGCGCGCGCCGGGCACGCAGATATGATGGCCCCTGTTACTACCAAAAACTGTCCGCCTCGAAAAAAGTTCGGGAAGGGAGCGCGACGGATGAGCCAGACCTTGGTCTTGAACAAGGGTCAGAAGATGGTCCGCCTGCTCGAGTGGATGCAGCGACGGGGCGGCATCCGCGTGCGGGAGATCGAGGCCACCCTCGAGATCGACCCTCGCTCCCTCAGGCGCTACCTGTCCGATCTGCGGGACCTCGGGCTGCCCATCTGCGAAGATGGGCGCGGCGACGAGCGCATCGTCTACCTCGATCCTGCCTACCGCCGGTCTGGAGTGCAGCTGAACCTGGGCGAGATGATCTCCCTGCGGTTCGGCCGCACGCTGTTCACCTTCCTCGAGGGCACGGGCTTCGCCGAAGACCTCGAGCAGGCCATCGACCGCCTGGAGCCCACGGTCAGCCGCGGAAACGCCGACGTCGTGCAGCAGTTCGACGACACCTTCCTGGCCGTACCCGAGCACGCCAAGGACTACCGCGAACAAGGCGAGGTGGTGGACGCCGTCGTGAGCGCCCTGCTGTACACCAACCCCGCTGATGCGACCTACCGGGCTGCGAGGGGTCAAGCTCGCGAGTACCTGCTCGAGCCCCTCACGCTGGCCACCTACCGCCAGGGCCTCTACCTCTTCGCCCGAGACGTAGAGGAAGACCGGGTCAAGACCTTCGCGGTCGAGCGCTTCCAGAAGTTCGAGCGGCGGCGCAAGGACAAGTTCTGGCGGCCCGTCGACTGGGATGCCCAGGCCTTCGTGCGCGACGCCTTCGGCATCACCGGCGGCCAGCCACGCACGGTGGTCGTGCGCTTCAGTCCCTCCGTGGCGGAGTACATCCGCGAGCGGCGCTGGCATCGCTCGCAGGGCATCCTGGACCGGCCCGACGGCTCGGTCGAGGTGGTGCTGCGCTGTGCGGTCACCCCCGAGCTCAAGCAGTGGATTCTGGGCTACGCAGGCGATGCCGTCGTGCTCGAGCCGCTGGATCTCGCAGACGAGATCCGGGGTGTGCTCGGCGCAGCGCTACAGCAGTACGCCGCCGAGGATTGATCCCGCCGTGCTCCCCCCACCGGACGAGACCTGGCCCCTGCCGCCGGATCCCCGATCTCCCTACGCCGGGGACGAGCTGATTCGGCGTGATGTCGAGCCCGGCTCCGCCCTGGCCGCCCTCATCGCGCGGCACGGGTCCGTGCTGCGGGGGCGGTCGTCACCCATGGAATCCACCCACGAGGACGTCGCCCGCGCCGCGGGTCTGGTTGAGCCGGAGCCCCCCATCGAGCGCAGCTACGTGCAGCCCCTCCCTTCGGCGCCCATCGTGCTCTGTGATGGCTGGCTGGCGGACATCGCCGAAAACGTGCTCCCCGACCTCGGGCTGGCCGCTCCCGAGCGCGTCCTCGGCCCCATGGCCGATGAGCGGCCTTCCCGGCGGCAGCGTGCGGTAGCGGGCGGCGTGATGGCCTTCTCGCCCAACTGTGCGCCTCGGGTGCGGCCCGTGGACCGTTGGTACAAGGACCGCCGCGGAACCACCGACGACGAGCGCGCCGCGGTGCGGGCCGTGGATCGCGCGCCACCCATGGTCTGGAGGGTGCGAGCAGGCGCTGCGCCCGAGCCGTTGCTTCCCTTGCACTCCCGCCTCTGCCCGGACGGTCCCGCGCGCCGGCTGGCCACCGGAGAGGGCCAGCCCATGCAACCCCTGCCGGCGGGTTGTTGGCTGGCCCGCATCTTTCCCGGGCCCGAGGGTTGGTGTGCGGCCCTCGCGCTTCCGCTCTCGGCCGTGCCGGATCCGGCTTGGTTGCTGCGTCGTCTGCGCCTCGAGCTGTGGTACTTCCGCACCTACGTGCCGGAAGCGGACTGGATCCTGCTGCTGCGCGAACGGGGGGAAGTGCTATATCGATGCTGTCACGAGTGGGTCTGGACGACCCGGAGGTTCGAACCGTGAGGATCTTCCCGTTGCTGGCTCTCCTGACCCTCCTCGCCGCCTGTGCCGGCAAGGAGGGTGTGCTCACCCTGGAGCCCGCCTTCGTCGACTTCGGGGAAGTCAACTTCCACGACACCATGCCCCTCGAGGGCTTCGACCAGCGCGACATCGATCTCGTCAACACCGGCCTGGACCAACTGAACGTCCGCATCCCGGGCTTCGATCGCGTGCACCTCTGCCTCGAGGGGTTTGACACCACGGATGGCATCGTCGAGCTGCCTGGGTTGAGCCCCGACAGCCGCTACGTGCTCAAGCTGTCCGTCTGCGGCTACGACCTCGAGGCGGCGGAGTTGGGCACCACCTTCGAGGGCCGCATTCACCTGGTCAACGACGGTGCCGATCCGGTCGAGATGCTCGAGTACACCTTCACCCCGGTGCGGGATCAGGGCGGGGATACGGGGGAGTAGCCAGGATGATCACGGAACATCAGCTGCGCGAGGATCTGGTCCGCTTCGGTCGGCTCACCTACGAGCGTCGGCTGCTGGTGGCCATGGATGGCAACCTGAGCGCTCGCTTGCCATCCGGCGACCTGCTTTGCACGCGAGCGGGCTGCCACAAGGGCTTCCTGCAGGACCGCGACCTGCTGCTGGTGGATCCCACGGGCAAGGTCAAGCGAGGCGAAGGTCGCCCCACCTCCGAGATCTACATGCACCTGGCCTGCTACCGGGAGCGGCCCGACGTGCGCGCGGTCATCCACGCCCATCCGCCTCTCTGCGTGGCCTTCACCATCGCCTCGGTCAGCATGGACCGCTGCGTCCTGCCCGAGGTCGTGCTCACCCTGGGCAGCATCCCCACGGCCCCCTACAAGACCACGGGCACGGCGGACCTGGCCGACCAGATCGGCAGCTATGTCCAGGACTACGACGCCATCCTGATGGACACCCACGGCGCGCTGACCGTGGGCCGCGACATCCTCGAGGCCTTCTGTCGCCTCGAGACCATGGAACACACCGCGCTCATCCTCAAGACAGCCCAAGACCTCGGCGGCGTGCGCAACCTGCCACCCCAAGAAGCCGTCAAGCTCCGGCGCCTGGGCCTGTCCCGCTACGGCGGCCCCCCAGCGGCCGTGGCCCGCAAGGACCTCCCCGGAGCCGATCTGCCCATCGCGGGCGCTGTCCGCCCGCCAGTCCC
>CAZVHW010000028.1:21822-25827 GCA_964626835.1 uncultured Enterobacterales bacterium | reverse complement strand
GCCCACGACGAGCGGGCCAACATGGCGGAGGGAGGTGCGGTCGGGCGCCAACCAGGCTCCCACGGGGGGCGCTGCGTTCGTGGGATCGCGGTGGAGCGACATGATCAGGCGGGGGTGGACCAGGGCGTCGGTGACGATGGCGACGTCCAGGGCCTCACCGCGGCGGCTCCAGAAGCGCAGGAGGGGATCGGTGAGCACCACCAGGTCGCCGCAGCGCTCCACGCGCTCGGCGGTGATCTCGACCTGTGCCACACAACCTGCCTGCAGCTCCAGGTCAGGGAGGATCGTGGCGGTGTCCCCGCCATCGAGCCGCACGCCGCCGGCGAAAGCCTGGGACAGCTCCGGTGGAGCGGCGCTGCACTGGGCTTCCGGCAGTCCCGACGTCGCCGGGATCTGCCAAGAGATGGGGGGCTGTTTGGTGCATGCCAGGAGCGCGAGGACCGATGCGGCGTGGCGGAACGACATGGTGCGGCTTCTTATCGCCCGAGCAGTGGATGGGACCAGGTGCCGAAGCGCTCGACCCAGTGGGGACTGACCTGCAGCTGCACGTCGGGGACGGAATCTCCGGCCAGTGCGCGGACCGCCACGTTCACGTCGCCCCCCAGGCGTCGCGTGTTGTAGCCACCCTCGAGCACGGCCATGCAACGGTAGCGCGCGGCGATGACGCCGTAGAGCACGGCGAGGCCTTCGCGGGTCAGCGCCATGCCGCCGAGCAGATCGCCTTCCATCTGGTCGAAGCCAGCCGAGAAGACGATGACGTCAGGCTGGAAGCGCTCGAGCGCGGGCAGCACCAGGTCCCGCATCGCGAGGAGATAGAGGCCGTCGTCCGATCCCATGGGCAGCGGGATGTTGAGCGTGTAGCCGGTGCCAGCACCGGAGCCGATGTCCTCGGCGGCACCGGAGCCAGGGTAGAACGGGGAGCGATGCCAGGAGACGTAGAGCACGTCGGGCGAGGACCAGAAGATGTCCTGCGTGCCGTTGCCGTGGTGGGCGTCGGGGTCGAGCACGGCGACACGGTAGCCCATGTCCACCAGGTGGGCGGCCGCTATGGCTGCGTTGTTGAACAGGCAGAAGCCCATGGCCCGATTGTTGGTTGCATGATGGCCCGGTGGGCGGCAGGTGACGAAGCAATTTCGACCCGCCATGGTCACCTCCGCAGCCTCGGTCGCCGAGCCCGCGGCGAGCAGTGCGGCGTCCACCGAGCCGGGGGACACGCTGGTGTCCGGATCGAGGTTCGCGGACTGGCCGGAGACGGACATGACCAGGTCGACGTAGGGTTCGGTGTGGACCCGCAGCAGCTGCTCGCGGGCGACCAGACGGCCGGGGCGCACGGGTAGGTGGAGGGGGCGGAGGGCTTCGCGGATGACCGACAGCCGCTCCGGACATTCCACGTGACCCCAGCCCGGATCGTGCTGGTCGAACTGGGGATTGTCGTAGACGATGAGCCGCGCCTGGCGTTCGTGGGCCGAAAACGCGGTGGGGTCAGGGTGAGCCATGGCCGGACCTCCGAGGGTGGGCTGGAGACGATATCATTGCCGGGCCTGGGCTACCCACAGTGCTCGATGGGAGGCACCCTGGAGCCCCGGGCGGCTGGGAATCTCCGAGATCGAGGCGGCGCTCGCTCATCCTACGGCTGAAGTGCGCTGGACCGCGGGCCAATACATCCCCAGCGGCGCCGAGGGGGACGCTTTGCGCGAACAGGTCGCCGAGGATCCGGCAGAGGCCGTCAGGTCGCTGCTGGAGTCTCGGGGTGAGCCAGCAGGCCCGCGACGGCTTCGGGGGCCCGCTGGGCAAGCAGGTGCGGCCCCTCCAACTCGGTGACGACCAGGTCGGGCCGGTGCTGTGCCATCCAAGCGGCGCAGCGGGGTGGTACGAGGCGGTCCCGCGTGGCCCGGAGGTAGGTCACGGGTGCGCGCGCGAGACCGATCTCGCGGGTGACGTCCACACGCAGCACCTCGGCCACACGGTGGGCCATCACCCTGGAATCCACCTGACGCAGGGCGGTCCGTAGCCGCTCCACCAGGACCGCTGGCGCTCCGGGCCCAAGCAGGAGTGCCCTCAGCACCCAGGATGGTGGGGGGAGGGCGAACACCACTCTGAGCACCAGCTCCCCCAGCCATGGTGGGAACCGGCGTGGAGCGCGGGCGAAGCTGGCCACCAGCACGAGACCCGAGAGGCCAGCAGGAGGATCGGCGGCGATGCGCAGCGCGAGGGGCCCCGAGAACGACTCGGCCACCAGCAGGAAGGGCTCGTCAGGCAGGCGCTCCCGCAGCCACGGCTCCAGCTCGTCGTAGCTCATGCAGCGGTCGGGTGGGTAGGCCACGACTCGGGTCGGGTGGTCCCCCAGCACCTCGAGCAGGGGCTGGAACATCAGCCCCGTGCCATCCAGGCCCGGGAGAAGCACCAGGAGCGGCGACGCGCTCACTGGGTGGGCGCGGGCACCGCCGGCTTGCTTCGCGGATCGGCGGAGACAGGGACCAGCTCGAGCTCCTCGACCAGCACCTCGGGCACCCAAAGGGCGGTGGGCATGCCCACTATCGGGGAGAAGTTGGCCCCACCCGGTTCGAAGGGTGCCAGGTAGCGACCGTAGACCTGCGGGCCGGCGGCGACGATGTCGCGGAGCGCAGAGCGGTCCACGCGGGCGAAGCTGGCGCCACGGATGGGTTCTTCGCGACCGTCGGAGTAGAGCTTGTACAGGACCAGGGGCGGGGGGAGTCGCGGCCCGTCGTCGCCCAGGAAGTCGTAGACCGACGCCCCGGACCGGTCCTGGGCGCGCACGGTGTCGTCTTGGAAGCGGCGCACCAGGATGACGTGGTCGTGTCCGTAGGCCTTGCCCAGCTCGAGGGCTTTTTTGTGCAGCTTGCGCCGGCTCACCCGCCGGTTTGGTGTGACCTCGAGCATGGCGACCCTGCCCGCTGGCCGGGTACCCAAGCTTCCTCGCGCGTGGCCGTTGGTGCCTGCGGGCATGTCCTTGCGTGGCACGCGGGACATGAGCAGGTTGCGCACGATGCCGTCCTGAACGAGATCGACGCGCTGGGCCAGGGTGCCTTCGGTGTCGATGACGAAGCTCGCGGGATGGAAAGGCTCCACGCGTGGATCGTCCGCTGCGGACCAGCCTGCAGGTAGCACCCTGCGGTTGAGCCTTGCGCCCGTGCTGCCGTCGCCGGCCAGGGAGAACCCCTCGCCCAGCGCTCCGAAGCGGGCCTCGAATGGGATGGGTGGCGGTGTGCCCTCGAGCTGTCCGACCAGCAGGGCGCGGAAGAGGTCCACGGCGGCCTCGTCCTCGAAGATCACCGGCCCGACGTACTCGTCTTCCAGGGTGGGGGCTTGGGTCCAGGTCACGAGGTCTTTTGCCAAGACCGCTGCGCTCGCCGCGAGGTCTTCTTGGGAGGGAAGCTGGTCGATGCGGAGCAGCCAGCTGTGGTGGTCGGAGAGCAAGGCTCCGTCGTCGGCCCGGGCGTGAGCCATGGCGCGCAGGATGATCTCGCTGTGGGGCAGCTGGAGGCTGGTGCCCTCGCTGTCGATGACGGTGCGCGAGCCTTGTTCGGTGGCCACGATGACCGTGCCCAGCTCGAGGCTGCCGTCGGTGGGGAATCCTGTGGAGGTGGACCGGGCCAGGTCCTGGACCCAGGCCTCGGTGGCACCTGGGACATGGTCGTAGATGCCGTCCCGGGACAGTCCCGCCTGGAAGTCGCCGGGGTAGTCGGGCGGGGGCGTGAAGGCGGCCTTCTTGCGTGCATACTGCTCGACGGCTTCTTTGTAGGTGGAGTCGGTGAGCTGCCAGCAGGCCTGGCGAAGGGCGCGCTCGGTGAGCTGGTGGGGCAGCCCTAGCCGGCCGAAGCCGCTCTCCCAACCGCCGTAGTTGGTGTTGTCGAACGCGGGATCGCCCACTCGGACCTCGACACCGAGGGCCAGGAAGGGCGATGACTCGGTCAGGACCAGACTGCCGAAGCTAGCCCGGGCCTGGGCTTGCTCGAAGTCCAGCAGCTGGTAGCGCAGGTGGTA
>CAZVHW010000028.1:9605-21812 GCA_964626835.1 uncultured Enterobacterales bacterium | reverse complement strand
CTTCGGTGAGCACGGCGCGTTGCTGTTCGTGCGTGATGACCGGATCGGCCAGGACCGAGCCGACGACGAGGGCGAGTAGCGCGGTCATCGTTCACCTCCCGCGGCCTGGGCACCGGGTGGTGGCGCGTCGGGTTTGGGCAGCATGGGGGGACGGTCTGCTCCCTTTTCCTTCAACTGGAACTCCACCTGTTCGACCAGCAGACTCGGGCTGATGGCGCTGACCGGCACCCAACCCGATCCGGCCCCACACGTGCCGTTGAACACGCCGGGGTCGTCACCGGCGGCGACGATGTTGCCGAAGGCCACCAGGGGTGTCCCCACCAGGTCCACGCCGCGGATGAGCTCGTCGGGGCGGCCATCGGCCCAGACCTTGTAGGTGGTGACGGCCCGGACGTTGAACGAGTTGGGCATGATGCGCCCCGTCATGGTGAAGCCGCCGGCGATTTCCTCGACGTAGAGCCCGTACTCGAGTCCTTGGTCGCGGACCTTGTCGAGCAGCATGGCGCGCAGCTTGTCGTGCGAGACGGTCTCGCTGGCCTCGACGATGGTGTTGCCCATGCGCGAGCTGGGGGCCTTGCCGGTGCTGCGCCGGCCGTGGCCGTTTGTGTGTGGGAAGTCGGGCAGGGGGGAGCGGCTCATCAGGAAACCTCGGAGCACGCCGTCGTCCACCACCAGCGCGCGCTGGGCGGGGACGCCTTCGTCGTCGTAGGCGTAGAAGCCGTTGAGGTCTTCGCCGCTCAGGCTTCGGATCGTGGGATCGTCGTAGATGTCCAGGAAAGGGGGCAGGATGGGGCGGCCCACGTACTCGAGAAAGGTCTTGCCGTCGCTGTCGAACTTCATGCGGTGGCCTTCGACCCGGTGCCCCAGCACTTCGTGGAAGAAGACGGCCGCGGCCTTTCCGCCCAGCAGGACGGGCCCGCGGTAGGGTTGGCCCCGGGGCGCGTCGAGCTGAGCCACCAGCAGGTCGCGGGCTTGTTCAGCCAGGTCCAGGAGCTCCTGCTCCGAGGGCAGCCCATCGACCGCGCGGAAGCTCATGCTGCGGCTGATGGACAGCTCGTCGCCGTCGTCGGCCGTCGCGCTGGCGCTGACGCCCACACGGGCCCAGGTACCTCCGTGCACCAGGCGGGTGCCCTCGGTGTCCACGAAGGTCTCGCGTTCGTTCTCGATGGTGAGCGCCGCCCTGCTTCGATGCACGCGTGGGTGTGCGTCCAGGCGATCCGAGACGCGGATCAGGATCTCCGTCCAGGCCGCGTCGTCCACGGTCTCGAAGCTCACCTCCTGGCGGTCCACGGTGGGCTCGCGCAGCTCGAAGTCGGGAGCCGGTAGCTCTTCTTCCACCTTGACGTTTTTGTTGGCTCGCACCACTACGATGCGCTCCACGGCGTCGCGCCAGTGTGCGTCCAGCTCTTTCCACACCGCGTGGCGCAGGGGATAGTCCGGGTCGTGCTCGATGGGCAGGTTGACGGTCCGGCGGGCCTCTTCGCGCAGGGAGCTCATGCCGCGCAGGGGGTGGGTGGAGTCCAGATCGGGGCTGCCGAGCCGAAGGTCGACGTCCAGGAATGCCACGTGTTGGTCGTTGTGGCTCTGCAGGGTCCCGGCCGTGGCGACGATTCGGGTCTTCTGGTTTTCCTCGATGGACAGGGCCGTGTAGTAGGGCGGCTCGCCTCGTTGCTCGAACGTGGCCATGGCCCGCGCCAGCTCTTGGTCGAGAACCGCCTCGATGGGTGAGACCTGGGCGAGCGTGGTCGGGATGACGAGGAGAACGAGGTGGGCCAACAAGGGCGCCTCCGGGGTGGAGAAAGGTGGGGAGCCCTATCACGGGCTACGGTGTGGAGGAACGGACCCCCGAGGTGAGCCATGGGTTCCGAGGACCATCCCACCAGCTGGTGGCGGGCGCTACCCGAAACAGGCCGCGTGCGGTGCCAGCTCTGCCCCCGGGCGTGCACGCTGAAACCCGGTCAACGCGGCTTCTGCTTCGTGCGCAAGGCGACCTCGGCCGGCATGGTGCTGGATACCCATGGCCGCTCCAGCGGCTTCTGCATCGATCCCATCGAGAAGAAGCCGCTCTACCACTTCCTCCCGGGTACGCCGGTGCTGTCGTTCGGCACGGCGGGGTGCAACCTGGGCTGCCGTTTCTGCCAGAACTGGGACCTGTCCCGCGCCCGCCAAGCCGACCGTGCCCAATCCGTCGCCTCGCCCACTGCCATCGCTCGAACAGCCGCCCAGCACGGCTGCGCCAGCGTGGCCTTCACCTACAACGAGCCGATTGTCTTCGCCGAATACGCCATCGACACGGCCCACGCCTGCCACGAGCAGGGGGTGCACACGGTGGCGGTGACGGCTGGCTATGTCAACCAGGGCCCGCGGGAGGACTTCTTCGCGGTCATCGACGCGGCCAACGTCGACCTCAAGGCCTTCTCCGAGGACTTCTATCGACGCCTCTGCGACGCCGAACTCGGGCCGGTGCTGGACACGCTTCGGTACCTGGCGCAGGAGACCGACGTGCTGGTCGAGGTCACCACGCTGCTCGTGCCGGGCGAAAACGACACGGACGCCGAGCTGGATGCGCTGTCTGCCTTCGTTGCGGGGGAGATGGGCCCCGAGGTGCCCCTGCACTTCTCGGCCTTCCATCCAGCCCACAAGCTCACCGACAAGTCCCGCACCCCCCACGCCACCCTCACCCGCGCCCGTCGCATCGCTCGCGCCAACGAGTGCAAGCACGTCTACCTGGGGAACGTGTACGATCCCGAGGCCTCGAGCACCTACTGCGCGAGCTGTGGGCGCATGGTCATCGAGCGCGCTGGCTACCAGCTGGGGGCATGGAGCCTCGAGGGCTGCTGCTGCGCCCATTGCGGCACCTCGCTCCATGGCCGGTTCGCAGAGGGGCCCGGAACCTGGGGATCCCGGCGCCAGCCGGTGACGCTTCGGCCTCCTGTTCGGACACCTAGAGGCTGAACAGGTCGTCGTCCTCTCGGCGCACGGCGATGCAGGTGTTGACCAGAGCGCCCACGGAGAGACCGAGATGTTGGGCTACGGGTGTTTCCAACATGGCCTGGGCGATGGTGTCGGCGCCTTCTTGCGTGGCGAGGCGGTGCTCTAGTCGTGTCGACAGCCAGAGCATGTGAGCCAGTAGGCGGGCGTCGCTGTTGTCCTCGAGCTGGTCCGGTCGTTCCTGGTATTGCACGGCCATGCACACCTCGTCCGGCAGGTTCCAGCGCCTGAGGCAGGCCGCGCCGAGCTGGACGTGGTCGAAACCGAAGAAGTGTGACTCTTTCTCGAGGAGGCTCGGTTCGCCCCACTTGATGCGTTCCAGCAGGTCCACGTAGACTTTTTCATCGAGCACTAGCAGCAGCAGCATGCCCATCTTGTGAAGCAGGCCGACTGCGAAGGGCTCCGCGTAGTCGTCCCATTCCACGTGGTCGCCGAGGTGCCGCATGGCGTGGCAGGTGCGGATGGAGCGGCGCCAGACGCGGCCGCGCCAGGGGCCTTCCGAGGCGCCCATGGTCATGGCGGCCAGGGAGAGCGCCATGTTGCGGACGGTGCGAAAGCCCAGCACGAACAGGGCCTGCCTTAGGCTCCCGACGGTGCGGGCGAGGCCGAAGTAGGCCGAGTTGGCCACCTTGAGCACTTGTGCCGTGAGGACCGGATCGAGGGACACGGCTTTTTCGAGGTCCACCAGGTTCGTGCGTGGATCGTCGACCACCCTCAGGATTCGGACGGCGGCAGGCGGGAACACGGCGAGGTCATCGGCCCGCGCAAGGCGTGCGCCGATGATTCGCTGGCTGAAGTCGTCGGTCATGCTCGAACTCATTGTGAGTTCATAGCTACCACGACCCGATTCCGTCCGTCGAGTTTTGCCCGGTATAGTGCCTGATCAGCGGCTCGGAACAGCTGTGCGGGATCACCCTCCCAGCCGGGCTCGGCAGTGGCGAGGCCCATGGACACGGTGACCTTCAGTTCCACCTGCTCGACTCGGAACCGACTGCTGGCGATGCGGTTCAGGAGGCGCACGGCGACGGCTTCGGCACCCGCCAGCTTCGTGTTTGGCATCAGCAGCGCAAACTCCTCGCCTCCGATGCGGGCCAGGAGATCGACCCTCCGAACCAGGGGCGTGCAGATCCTGGCCAACTGCCGCAGCACCTCGTCACCCACGGGGTGGCCGTGCGTGTCGTTGACCTGCTTGAAGTGGTCGATGTCCATCACGATGAGGGCCAGCGGCACGGGATAACGCAGGAAACGGTCCAGCTCGTACTGAAGCCGTCCGTCGAAGAAGCGACGGTTTCGCAGTCCGGTCAGGTCATCCACGACGGCCAGTTCGCGCAACAGGATGTTCTGCTCGCGGAATCGGGCTCGGGTCTCTTCGAGGGCGTCGGCACGTCGCTCGGCGTCCACCTGGTCGGCCGCCAGGTCCGCCAGCCCCGAGGCCAGGTCCGCCAGGGTGTGCAGCATGGCCACCCTGCCGGGCTCTGCCAGGGCACCGCAGTCGGGCTCGAGGATCTTCACGCCGCCCCGGGCGCCCGGGATCACCATGTCGGTCCCGGCGAGGGAGACGATGGGAGCGCTCGAGCCTTCCCAGTCGCGGATCTCGTCGGCCACCCGCCCTCGTGCAACCAGGTGCTTGCCCTCGCCGACCTCGATGAGGCCCAGGTTGCGCTCCCGGGGGCTGCCCAGTGCCTCGAGCACCCGGCTGTCCACCCAAAGCAACGCAGCTTGCCCACCGGTCAGGTCGAGGATCATGCTCAGGGCGATGCCCAGCACGCGTCGGGGGGACTCGCCGCGAGCGAGGAAGGAGGCCACCGCGCCCAGCTTGACCAGGTCCCCCAGGAGCTTGGGTGCCACCACCCCGTCTGGGCCTGGGATGCGGGTCGTGGTGGGAACTTCCATGGTAGCTCGCGATGGGAGATTGGGGGAGCCCGTGGCGTTGCCACCGCTCCCCTAGCCCATCGGATCCACGCTTCGAGCGATCCATCCGGCCAGCATCCCGTGCCGGCCAGGGTACCGGGTCGTTCGTCAATCCACCCCTTCGCTGCGAACGATGGGGCGGGTCAAGACCTGGTGAGGCTAGGAGACTTCCACGTCCGTGCTGCCGATGATCGCGCCGTGGTAGTCCACGTCGATGCTGTAGGTGCCGGCGTCCAGGTCCTCGATGGTGATGACGAAGTCGATGATGCAGCTACAGTCGCAGGGGTCGCCGCTCGTGACGTCTTCGAACTCGACCAGGATGTCGAGGTCCGTGAAGGTGATGGTGGCGTCGGCGCTGGGGCAGCAGTTGGCGTCGAGGTTGTCCAGGTGCAGGATGAGGTCTCGGCCATCGGCCTCGGCCCAGATCTCGGTCGGTTCGGGCGTGGCGGTGTCCATGTCCTTGCCGTAGACACTTCCTTCACACTCACCGGTGGCGATGGCGAAGGCGCCGAAGGCGGGGCCGGTGTTGTTCCCTTCGAAGCAGGCGGGCAGGGCGAGCAGGGCAGCGAGGGGCAGGGTGAGGCGAGGCATGATCTTCTCCACGGTGAGGGGTGCTAGGCAGGTTTGCAACGAGCGTGCCAGACGCCCCTACTCGTCCATGTGTGGCGAAGGAAGGGTGACAATCAGCTCGCCACCGTCGGTGCGTGCCTGGTCCTGGCACCTGAAGCGTGACATCCACGCCTCGGGTGGGGAGGACGTGGGTGCGAGCGTGCTGCGGTCGATCAGGCGGGTGGAGGGGGCGGCATCGAGCCCGGGGGCGGTGGCGGCCCCGCCGGCGCGAGCAACGCAGCGATCTCCTGGACCTCCGTGGCGGGTTTCCAGCCACCCAGCTCGAGGCGCCACACCAGGTGGCGTCCATCGGGGTTCGCCTGGATGCGCTTGGCGACCTCGGCGGCCACGAGCTGTTCGGGTTGGTCGCCCGCTCCCATGTAGTGGTAGGGCTGACTGGACACCGGTGGGGGCGGTGGGGGTGCGGGGGGCACCGACCGCACGATCTCGGGGACCTCGGTCCAGGGCTTCCAGCCGGACCAGCCCTGCGCCCAGACGTGGTGGGTGCCGCTGCGGTTCTTCCCGACGAGCTGCGCGATCTCCTGGGCCGTGTACTGCCCTTGGCCGGCATCACCGTGGTAGTGCAGCTTGGCCAGCCCCGGGGGTGGGGGAGGCGCTGCGCCGCCGCCTTGCAGGCCTTGGTGGGGGTTGAATTGACCCCCGCCCTGCTGGCCGCCGGTCATGGCTTGGCCCATCTGCTGGCCCATGGCCCAGCCGACGCCCATGCCGACACCCGCTCCACCGATGCCCGGGTTCCGGGCCGCGTCGCCGATGGCGTCGGCTTGCTGCAGGCGCGTGTAGGCGTTCAGATCGCCCAGGATGCCCATGCCCTGGCGCTTTTCGTAGTATTCCTGGACCTTGGGAGGCAGGGTGACACCGTCGACCGTGAAGTCCGTGACCGCGATGCCGTAGGCTTCCTGGAAGATGGGGGTGACTTTTTCCTTGAGCGCCTCGGCCAACTCCAGGCCGGCGCCTACCAGCATGTCGAAGGGGATCTTGGCGTCGCGAAGCAGGGCGGCGAAGACCGAGAGCACCTTGCGCTTGAGCTGGCCGTTGATCTCGTCGGTGGTGAACAGCCCGTCGGTGCCCACCACCTCGCGCAGGAACTTGGCCGGATCGGTGATGCGGTACTGGTAGATGCCGAAGGCTCGGATCTGGATGGATCCGAACTCGGGATCCCGCACCGGTAGCGGCTGGGGCGTGCCCCACTTCTGGTCCGGGAACTGTCGTGTGTTCACGAAGTAGATGTCGCCCTTGTAGGGGTAGTTCAGGGCGTACTTGATGGTCTCGAAGAAACCCCAGATGGCCTTGGTGCGGGTGGACAGCTCGTAGGAGCCGGGGCCGAAGCACTCCGAGAAGCGGCCTTCGGCGACGAAGATGGCTGCTTGGCCCTCGCGGACCACGAGACGGCCGCCGTCCTGGATGGCCTGGTTGAAGATCGGGTAGCGATAGACGAGGGTGTCACGGCTATCGTCCAGCCACTCGATGACGTCGAGGAACTGGGCGCCGGCATGCTGGCGCAGGGTGTCCCAGAGACCCATGTGTGCTCTCCTGGTGTCGGGGAGAAGGGGGGTGGTCGTGGTGAACGTAGCCACCTGACCAGAGGCTGCAACGACGGCGTCGTCGCATGCGGTGGGTGTACGCTGTGGGCTTCAGCTCTATTCCGCGCCGGCCACGGGCTGGTAGCATGGCGGCCATGAAGGTTGCTTTCCTCCGACTTCTGGACCATCCGCGACTGCCGGTGATCGCGGTCTTGGTGGCGGTCGTGCTCTGCCTGCCGGTGCTGCAGCATGGATTTCTGGCCGACGACTGGTTTCACCGTGCGGTGATTCTGGGCTGGAAGGGCGAGGTGGACCTGCCGCTCTTCACCGGTGACCCCCCGCGCCATCCCCTGACGGGCCTCTTCGTCTTCTTTGATGGTCAGCCGGAGGGTCTGCGCGACCTTGGGGAGCTGGGCCTGCTCCCGTGGTGGGCGGCTCCCACCATCAAGGCGTCCTTCCTGCGGCCGCTCACCGTGTGCACGCATCTGCTCGACTACTTCTTGTGGCCGGACTCTCCACGCATGATGCACCTGCACAGCCTGGCCTGGATGGGGCTGTGCGTCTTGGCCGCGGCGGCCCTGTTTCGGCGCTTCGCCGTGAAGGGCACGGTTGTGGGGCTGGCGACGCTCCTGTTCGCCGTGCAGGACCACCACGCGACCCCGGCGCTCTGGATCGCCAACCGAAACTCGCTGGTGGCGCTCTGCCTCGTGGCGGTCTCGTTGCTGCTCCACGACGACTGGCGCCGCCAAGGGCGACGCTGGGCGGCCCCGCTCGCCGTCGTCGTGTTCGGGCTCTCGCTGCTGGCGGGCGAGGCTGCGCTGGCAGGCGGTGCCTTGCTGGTGGCCTACCTGCTCTTCGTCGATGCGGGTTCGCCGTGGTCCCGTGCAGGCTCGCTCGCGGCCTATGTGCCCGTGACCGCTGGTTGGGCGGCTTGGTACGTGTTGGGCAACTTCGGCACTGCGGGGGCACAGTCCTACGTCTCTCCTGTCAGCCTGGACTTCCCGCGGGCCTTGGCCGAGCGGATTCCGGTCTTGCTCGGCGGCCACTGGGCGAAGCTCCCCAGCGACGCATGGATAGCCATCCCGCCCAAGGGCCAGGTCATGCTGCTTGGTGCCTCGCTCGTCGTGGTGGTGGGGTTGTTCTGGTTGTTCGCGCCTGTGGTCCGCGCCAGGTCCAGGGCGCGCTTCTGGGCCTTGGCCATGGTGCTCGCTTGTGTACCGATCTGTGCGAGCTTCCCCATGGACCGGCTGCTGCTCTTCGTGGGCCTGGCCGCGGCCGGGCTGCTGGCGGAGGCCCTCGATCACGCTGGGTGGCTGCAGGGGCCCATGATCGGGCCGCGACCGCGGAGGTGGGCTCTGGGGGGCGTGCTGCTTCTCCACCTGGGGTTGTCGCCTCTGTTGCTTCCGGCAAAGGTGATGGCCTTCGGCATGGCCCTGAAGGTGTTCGAGAGGGCCGCCAGCTACGCTCCCACCGACGCCGCCCTGGAGGACCAGCGCCTGGTCTGGGTCAACGGCGCTACGATGTTCTCGGGCTTCGTACCGGTGCTCCGCGCCCTGAACGACGACCCGGTCCCACTGGGCCAGTGGACCCTCGCTCACATGATGACGGACATGGACATCGAGCGGGTGGACGAGCACACCCTGGTGGCCACCGCGCCAGCGGGCTTTCTGGCCACGCCGCCGGAGCAGCTGGTGCGGGATCCGACCATTCCATTTGAGCCGGGCTGGACCAAGGACCACGCGGGCATGACCGTGACGGTCGAGCAGGTCATGCCCGACGGCCGGCCCCGGATGGTGCGCTTCGAGCTCCCGGTCGATCTCGACGATCCCGGCTTGCGTTGGGTGGTCTGGCGAGAGACTCGGCTGTTCGAGTTCGTGGTCCCCGCCGTGGGAGAGACGGTCCACGTGGACCCGTCCTGGCCGCCGTTTCTTCCGTAATGGCGGCCCTCAGCGCGGCAGGCGACTGTGCACCAACTCCTGCGCAATTCGTAGCAAGCCGAAGGTCAGCCGCACCAAGCCGCGGCGGCCCAGGGGCCGGAAGCCGGTGGCTTCGGCGTGATCGAGCCAGACATCGAACACCTTCCTCGCCCACTCGCGGAAAAGACCCGACTCGGGATCGTTGAGCTGCATGTTGACGAAGCGGGTGGTGGTCTTGGTGGTCTGGAAGCGGCGTAGCCGCTCGTGGCGTTGCTCGGACAGCAGGAAGCTGCGCCATTCGCTGTCGACCTCCTGACGGTCCAGGAAGCCCTCGAGGGCGCGGCGGTGCACCAGGTTCAGGGCGCTGATCAGCTCTCGAAGTGGACCGAGCGGGTCTTCGGGGAGGACCCGTGCTGGCGCTGAACCGGTGGGGCGTGGCAGCTTCCATTCCGTGCCGCGGAGCAGGATGTGGTCTGGCTGGAAGTCGACCGTGGCCGCCAGGAAGCCCAGGGTCTCCTCGGGCCAACGCACGGCCGCGGGTAGCATGTTCTTCCAGGCGTAGACCAGCGTGTCGGCGTCCTGCTGGGCGATGGCGCGTCGGGCCGCCTCCTGGAGCCCGCCCATCGAAGAGTGGCCCGCGGCCTTCTCCACGATGCCCAGCTGGAAAAGCGGGTAGTTCTCCAGGCCCGCAAAGGAGCGACAGCGTCGGGCCTCCGCCCAGAACCGGCCATGCAGCTCGGTGGAGATCCGGCGCGCCAGGCTCAGCAGGTCGGCGCTGACCTCGCGTTGGATGATGGCGTAGTAGCCGAGCAGGTTGAGCATGGTCAGGCGGCTGTGGGCGGCCTCCACGTGGTCGAGGTGTGCGTGTAGGCGCGGCAGCACGCTCTCACCCTCGCAGAGCAGCCTGGACAGCTCCATGGCGCTGCAGAGGGAGGTCTTGACCGAGGGCACCGTGGTGCGCTCTCGGTCAGGTGTGTCGAACTCTCGCAGCAGGTCCCACAGCGGATCGCCCGAGGGCTCCTTGTTGCCGAGATTGCTCAGGCAGAGGCGGATCTTGGCGGGATCGTCCGGGCCCAGGGTCAGGATCCGCTCCGCGCTGGCGCCAGCCAAGAAGGTGGACTTCTCGCTCGACTCCTCGACCTTCTCCTTGATCCATGGGACCACGACGAAGCTCGCGGGGACCAGCAGGACGCGGGTGGCCAGCCAGGCCAGGGGCTGGAGCCATCTCGGCCCCCGGCGGCCCACCAGGGGCAGGGAGCCCAGCAGCTCCACCAGCAGGGTGCCCAGGGTGGTCATCACCGCCGGTTTGTCCACGTGCACCGACGCGATTCGCAACATCAGCTCGAGCAGGGGCTTGATCGCGAGGCGGTGACGCCAGAGGCCTCGTATTCCGCGCAGTTCGCGTCGCAGGTAGGTGAGGACGGTCGCGAAGGCGCCGCCGTCCTGCTCGACGCTGCCACTGGCGAGGTGGAAGAGGTACTCGAGGGCGAAGTCTGCGTGGAATGGGCGACCCCAGGACAGCACGCCCAGGAGCTGCCCGGTCAGGCCGAGCTCTCGCGCAGCCTGGGCTGCGATCTGGAAGGACAGGCCGAGGGGAGCGGAGGGGGGTCGGGTCTTCTCCTCGTCGAAGATCCGCTCGACCCACTCGCCGCCCTTCGGCAGCTGCGCCATGGACTTGACCAAGAAGCTGGCCAAGCGTGGGTCGTCGCGCTCGAGCAGGTGCTCGAGCATGGCGTGGACCTCGTTCCAGTGCTGCAGGGTCGAATCCCGCTCGTCGAAACGGAGCCGTTCGCTGTCCAGGTACATGCGCTCTGGAGACGTGATGGGGACCCCGTTGTCGTCCTCGATGCTGTATCGGGCCGTGATGAGCTGGTAGAGCACCAAGGCGTTGCGGAGCTGCGCGTGCTCGAGAGAGGGGCCGAGGCGCGCCGCGCGCTGCTCGGGGCCCAGGCGCTCGGCGTCGTGGCTGACCGACAGGAAGACGGCGGAGACGGCCTCGAAGATGCGGTCGTGGGCGAAACGCACGGTGGCATCGGCCTCGTCGCGTCGGCTGACCGCGATGATGCCCTGGTCGATGAGGGCGTCGATGGTGTTGCGTCGCTCGGTGGGATCGAGCTCGAACCGCCGGTCGCAGCTCGGGCAGCAGGGCGGCTCGGTGGGGACCTCGAGCAGGAACTCACCGCCCTGATCGGGGTGGACGGGGCAACGGGTGAGGTAGCCGTTGGTGTAGGGCTCTTCCCGGTAGTACTCCATCAGCTTGGGATCGGAGCCCAGTGCCTCGCGGTCGAGGATGTCCGTACCGCGCGACCACATCAGGGTCAGCAGTCGGACCAGGAAGGCTCTGTGACCCGGTACGAGCGATCCGAAGCTGTCCATCAGGATGGTCGCGGGGACCAGGCCGTCGGGCGGGAAGCGGTAGTTCTTGGCGTATTGCCGCAGCAAGTAGGGATCCCGGAGGATCTCGCGGACCGTCTCGGGTACGTGCTCCCAGTCGCCCTGGATCCTCAGCTTCCAGCGCTTGCGGTTGTGCAGGTAGAGGTCGTGGGCCCGTGCCACTTCGCCCGGGGTGAATTGGTCGATCTGGACATAGGGCCGCGTCGCGCCCAGCTCGTCTCGGTGCACCCACAGGCCCGTAGGATCGGCCATGAACACGTCTCGGACGTATTCCCAGTAGGCCGAGCGCAGGCAGACCAGGATCTTGATCCAGGGATGGGAGCAGGTTCGGGCGAAATCCCTGACGGCCTCGCAGAGCTGGCGGGCCTGGGGATGTTCGTTGACCCCGTCGAAGATCAGGAGGATGTTCATCCCGGCGAGCCTGCCCACGCGCTGCCCTGAGAGGACGTCCAGGTAGGCGGCGAGGCGTTCGGGCACGAGGCGCAGATCGTCGGCGAGCAGGCGGCCCATGTCCACGTGGGGGATCGCGGCGGCGCGGTAGTGAAGCACCAGATCGGGGTGCTCCTCCAGGGCGTTCAGGGCGACGACGTCCTGTCCACGGGCCAGCCTTCGCGCCCGGTCGGGTGTGAACGCAGCGGGCAGCAGCCCGCGTGCCAGATCGGCGACGAAGCTGGTCTTGCCGTAGCCGGAGCCACCCACCACCAGCGCCATCCGTCGGTCGCTACCGAGGAATGCCTCGATCTCGGACTTGGCGTCGGCTCGCTCGACGTAGAGGGCTTTGTGGTAGCGCCGTGCGTCGATCTCCTGCTGGATGCGCTCGTGGGATCGCAGCGCGCCCTGGGTCC
>CAZVHW010000028.1:0-9595 GCA_964626835.1 uncultured Enterobacterales bacterium | reverse complement strand
ACGTGGCGCCAGCAGGGAGCCTCGTGGTGGCGCTCGCGCCGCTGCCGCTCCTCTCGCATCGTGCGGCGCTCCTCGTCCTCGGTGAGGGTGTCGAGAATGGTGGAGAACTCGTCGTACTTGGACGCCTCGAAGCAGATGCTGTCGCCCAGAATGTAGACGACGCCGTGGCGCTCGACGTGGCCGTAGAGGTAGGGCTCGCCGGACCCCTGCGCAGCCGGTCGGAGCCAGAGGAAGAGGGACAGCGGCATGAGCTGCCCCTCGTGGCCGACCACACCGAAGGAGCCTGAAGCCAGGGCTCGGCGATAGGCCTCGAGCTCGGTCCCGGCGGGTGTCGGTTCGGCGCCGTGGCAGTGCAGGCAGGTCTCCTCCTGGCAGCCCAGCAGTGGGTAGTCCGCGAGGAAGGACAGGTCGTCCAGAAACGTCTCGAGTGTGGGGTAGTGCTGGCCGAGCACCCTGCGCGCCTCGTCCTCTGGGGGGAAGATGTCGGGGTGGACGTAGCGGTTGCGCAGCTCGATCAGGTGCTGGGGGAAGGTGCGCGTGCGGCCCTTGCCGTGGAACTCGAGCAGCTCGGGGACGAAGAGCTGGCGCCCCAGGTGCTTCGAGGTGCTGGCGAACAGACGTGCCCAGTGGCCCAGGGATGGCTTCCTGAGCTGGTGGACCAGGAAGGCGTCCAGTTTTGGGTTCGGCCGCGCCTCGCGCTGCAACAGATAGTCGTTCAGCCCCAGGATGGTGACGTACTGCAGCGCCGTGGCGAAGCACTTGATGAGCCGCCGGAGGCGCAGGTTCCAGGCCCAGTCCCCGCTCCCGTCGATGGCCCACATCGCCTCGAAGGTGTGGACGATGGGGTAGGGGAGCTTCCGGAACCGTTCCGGGGGTGTCGGTGGCAGCTCGAACGTCATGCAGGCTGGATGTTAGCGCAGCCCCGTCAGCGTGGTGAGGTCCATCTCGAACAGGGCCGCGGGGTGGCGGAGCCTGAAGGCCTCGAGCACGGCTGGATGCAGCTCACCCAGCTCACCCACTCGAATCTCGTTTCCGTCGCGGACCGCGAAGATGCTGGCGGCGCGGCCCGGCAGGTAGGTGGGCAGGTCGGCGTTGGCCGTGCGGATGCCCCATCCCAGCTCGCGCAGCACGGCCTCGGCCGCCGCGCGGGCCTCGGTGGCGCCGATGCGTTCGCCGATGGCCACGCCTCCCACCGCGCGGCGCTCCAGGGCGCCCGTGTCGCTGGCGCACAGCTCGGTGGTCGCCCCTAGCTCGAAGATGCGCTGGGGGTACTCGTTGTGGCCGTTGACCGTCAGCGTCTCGAGCAGGCTGGCGGCCAGGGTGGTGCGCAGCATGGTCTGGTCGCGGCTGATGGGGTGGGCCAGGGACACGTAGGCGTCGTGCCGCGGACGGCGGAGCGCATCGAAGGCCTTGGCCTCGCTGGTGAGGACCAGGGTCATGACCTCGGACCAGCCCAGGCCGGTGAGGCAGGTGCGGGCATTGCCGGAGACGCCCTCGATCGGGCGTTCGCCGCCTACGGTCATGGTGGGGACCAGGGTCGGTGCGATGTTGTGGTAGCCGAACGCGATGGCGGCGTCTTCCATCAGGTCGACGGGGTGCATCAGGTCGTTGCGGTAGGCGGGCGCCATGACCTTGACCCGGTCGTCGTCCAGCACCTCCACGTCGTGGCCCATCCGCACCAGCAGCTCGGTGAGGGCGACGGCGTCCATTGGGATGCCGGTCCAGGCCGCCGTCCCCGACACGGACAGCTCCATGACCTGCGGGGTGAAGTCCGGGGTCTGCAGGGTGGTGTCTTCGTACTGGACGGTGACGCGGTGCAGGTTGATGGAGGGCTGCAGCTCGATGAGCGAGGTGACCAACACGTTGAGGCAGCGGGAGACGATGCGTCGGTTGGTGCCGGTGACGTCGATGAAGAAGCTGGTGGTGGTGTCGGTGACCCGGGTCTGCTCCGAGTTGATGATGGGGGGCATCGACAAGACCTTGCCGTCGGTGTCCTCGAGCAGGGGGTAGGCCTCGAAGCCGGCCAGCAGCCGCGCGAACTCGACGCCCTTGGGGTGCTCATCGAGTACCTGTTGCGGGGTGATCGCGGCGGCGGGATCGGCGGGGTCGTAGCCCAGGGGCACGAAGCGCAGCTCTTCCTTGCCCACCGCGCGGTAGCGGTAGCTGTGGCCGTTGGTGGCGTCCAGGTCGTACACTCCGATGCTCGCGTGCTTGCGGTCCCGGCCCAGGGCCCAGTGCAGGTTTTCCTGCAGGTTCATCAGCTCCTTGATGAAGTCGTCGTCGAGCGCCACGTTCTTGACCACGGCACAGGCGATGGCCGGGCGCGGGCAGGCGTCGGTGGCCGTGGCGGGGTCGACCTGGACGTGGGCCAGGGGTGCGCCCAGGGCGTAGTGGGGGCTGCCGGTCTGCTGCTCGAGGTAGCCGCGCAGGGTGCGGGCCAGGCCGCCGGGATCGAACATGTCGGGTCGCACCGCCAGCAGCTCCATGCGGATGACGTGGTTCTCGCCCAAATCGGCCAGCAGGTCGGCGTGTTCGGCGTAGTCGATGCCGCAGCGCCTGCAGAGCACGGGCGGATCCATGGTCTCGGTGATCTCGACGATGTTGCCGCAGCGCAGGCACTTGAGGCGGCGCAGGGTGGCGAAGCCCTCGACATCGCAGCCGATGTGCTGCAGGTGCATGACCAGGGTGTCGGCGTCCATGGCGCCCTCGAGGCGCTCGGACAGCAGCTTGACGGGGATTCCAACTACCGGCATAGCTCGGCCTCCTTCAGCCACTGCAGGTCCGCCACGTAGAGCTGGCGGATGTCGGTGAGTCCGTAGCGGAACATGGCTAGGCGCTCGAGGCCCAGACCCCAGGCGAGCACGGGCACCTCGCAGCCGAACGGGCGGGTGACCTCGGGACGGAACACGCCGGCGCCGCCCATCTCGAACCAGTCCTGCTTGCCTTCGTGCCACACGAAGATCTCCACGGAGGGCTCGGTGTAGGGGAAGAACGCGGGCCGGAACTCGAACTTGTCGAAGCCCATCTTGGTGTAGAAGGCGCTCAGGGTGCCCAGCAGAGAGGCGAAGCTGGCGTGGGCGTCGATGATGATGCCGTCTACCTGGGTGAACACCGGCAGGTGCTTGTAGTCCACCGTCTCGCGGCGGAAGACCTTGCCCGTGATGAAGACCTTGCGCGGGGGGTTGGGGTCCTGGGCGAGGGCGCGGATGGTGGTCGCCGTGGTGTGGGTGCGCAGCACGGTGGCCTGGGCCAGGTCGGGATTCCAGTCGTAGGCCCAGCCCAGGCTGCCGGTGTCGCCGCCGTCTTCGTGGGTGGCGCGCACGCGATCGACCTCGGGTCCCTCCGGAAGCGGGGCGTACCCCGGGCGCTCCACGTAGAAGGTGTCCTGCATGTCGCGGGCGGGGTGGTCCTGAGGCTGGAACAGGGCGTCGAAGTTCCAGAAGCCGCTCTCGACGAAGGGGCTGGTGATCTCTTCGAAGCCCATCTCGAGGAACACCCGGCGGGTCTGCTCGACCACGCGGCGGAAGGGGTGAGCCTTGCCGGGATGGGTGGGCTCGGTGTCCAGCGACATGTCGTAGGGGCGGAAGTCCACGTCGCGCCAGGAGCCGTCGGCCAGCATGTCGCCGGTGAGCATGTTGACCTGGCGGCGGAGGGTGGCGGCGGGCGCCGCCTCGCGGCCAGCGGGGGTGGCCTCGAGGTAGCGGCGGGAGCGCTGCTTGAGCTTGAACACGCCCTTGCGGCCCTTCAGGAGCTTGGTGGCGGTGGGGAGGTCCACGCCGGACGCGCGCAGGTCGTCGTCGGTGCAGAGATCGCGTTCGGCGAGGGTGGAGATGAGGGCTTCGTCGGCGCCCGGGGTGTCGCCGAGTGTTTCACCCGCCGGAGCCAGCACGAGCTGCTTGCCCTGACGCCTGGCCCAGCCCTTGGCCATCAGGAACCGAAGGCTTTGGCCGATCTCCTGGGGAGTCAGGTCGCAGTGTTGCGGCAGCTCGGGGATGGCGGCGGCGCCGCCCGCGGCCCGGAGTCCGGCGACCACGGCGCGCTCGGGCAAGCCCTTTTGGGCGTAGAGCCTGCCGGCCGCGTCGATGCGGTACTCGTCGTAGCGTTGCTCGGTGCGGGCCAGCAGGCCTTGGCCTTCGAGTGTGGCTGCGGCGGCCAGCACCAAACTCTGGTCGAGCCTGAGAGTGCCCGCCAGATCGGCCACCAGCACGGGCCCCTCGGCGGCTGCCAGCGCCATGAGCAGGCGGTGTTCGTTCTCGCGCAGGGTGATCATGGGTTCCTCCACGGAGAGGGACCGGCCTTCTAACAGGAATGGAGGGCCGCCGAGCCTTTCCTGTCCTCGCGTTCACTCCGCCCCCGTGCCTCCTCCGGTCAGTCCAGGTACCCCAGCGCCCGCAGCTGTTCGCTCAAGTCCTCGTGCGCGGCGAGCTGTTCGTCCTCGTCGTCGTTTTCGTCCGCCCGAGGTAGCGGGCCCAGGTGGGGACCAACGGTGAACGCGGCCTTGCCCTTGCCGGCCCGGATCAGGGGCTGGGATTCGGCATCGGCGCCAGGGGCCACGGTGGCCTCCCACCGCTGCTGGCCGGAGGTGACCACGAGCGTCAACCCGGCGACATCCGTGACCTCGCCTGCGGGGAGCACGAAGATCTCCCGCGGGACGTGCTTGCTCCTCTCGGCCTCCACCACCAGCGCCCCGTCCTCGATGCGCAAGGCGGCCACACCGCCCATGGCGCTGCTGGGGTGCCATGCCTGGGCGATGCCGTCGGGGTGGGCCAGCTCAATGCGGCCAGTGAAGCCTCGGAGCAGCTGGCCCCGGCCGCGCTCGCTGATGCGCCAGACGGGCCGGACCTCTTGCCCCAGCGATTCTTCCAGCATCGTCGGATAGGCGGAGAGGGCCTCGACGGCCGCGGCTGCGGGCGCGAGATCCTCTGTCTCGCCGGGATCGGCATCGAGGTCGTAGAGCACCTGGGCACCACCAGCGGTCCACCACTTGTTGCCTTCGGGGGTGAGCACGCCCCAGGCGTCATCCCCGCGGAGCAGGTCGCCGAAGTACAGCGTGCGCTCGTCGAAGGCCCGTCGGGCTGCGCGTTCGCCTCTCGCCAGGGGGAGAGGGTGCGGCCGTGTGCTCCCACCGTGGGTTCTAGACCCAGCAGCTCGAGCAGGGTGGGCGAGACGTCCAGCAGCGAGACGGGTTCGGCGACTCTGCCTGGAGCCAGGCCGGGAGCCTTCAGGACCAGGGGCACGCGCAGCAATTCCTCGTGCAGCGTGTGGCCGTGAGCGAGCCCGCCGTGGTCGTAGAACTCCTCGCCGTGGTCCGCGAAGAGCACCACGACGTCGTCCTTACCCAGCGCAACGAGCAGCCGGCCGAGCTCGTGGTCCGCGTATGCGATGCTCTGGTCGTAGCGATCCGTCAGGTAGCGCCCGACCGCGGCCTGCTGCTCCGGTTCGAGCTTCTTGCCGCGGACGACGTCGGTGCCGCCACTCATCGCGGGCGGCGTCGGTCCGACCCAGCGGCTATGCCAGGGCTCGGGCTCGCCATAGGGCATGTGGGGGTCCATGAACTGCATCATGAGCAGCAGGTCGCGATCGGGGTGGCGTCGGAGGAAGTCCAGTGCTCGGTCGACTTGCAGGTCGGCAGGTGCCTTCTGGTCGTAGCGATACTCGCCCCAGCCTTGGTCCATGCCGAAGTTGCGCGACAGGATGGCGTTGGCGATCATTGCGCCGGTGACGAAGCCCTCGCCGGTGAGCCGGCTCTGGAGTGCGGACGTGCCGTCCCAGGCGCTCGCGGGCCGGCCGCTGAGCAGTGCGCGGACCGAGGGCAGGGTCCATGGTGCGTTGGACCGGGCGTCGTCGAAGACCACGGCGTCCCGGGCCCAGGCGTCGATGTTCGGGGTGGTGTCCCGCTCGTAGCCGTACAACCCCAGGTGATCCCGCCGCAGGGTGTCGATGAACACGAGCACGACGCGGGTGGGCTCGGGTTGGGGTACGTGAACGTGAGGGGTGGCGACGAAGACGCGGTCGAGCGTCGCGTCGTCTCCCGGCAGCGTGCGGACGCGTAGACGCATGCGTTCTCCCCCCCATGGGGAGAGGTCCGCCCGAGCCGGCTGCCAGCTGTCTTCCACGAGGTCGAGATCGAGGACGAGGGTCGTGTCCCGGCCGTGCTCCACCTCCACCACCAGTCGGGCGCCGTCGGAGGCGATGCCACGGTCTACCCCCCGTGGCAGCACCTGCGCCTCGAGGTCGAGCACCGCGCCATTGGGCAGCGTCAGCTCCCAGGTGGCCTCGCCAGGGGCCGGCAGCAGCAGGCCGTGGCGGCTTTCTTCGCCCAGGTGTACTGCCCGCAGGGCGAAGTCCCTGCCCTCGAGAGTGGAGGTGGCGGGATCGAGTTCGTTCTCCCAGGTCGCCGCCGCGCGGTAGACGAGGGTGTAGTCCTCGGCTCGGGGTGGCGGCTGGCCGCGCGCGACGCGCAGGACGAGGCGGTCGTCTTCGCAGCGCCAGCCGAGCGCTCGAGCGTTGTTCTTGCGATCCTGGAAGGGGACCTCTCGTCCTTCGGCGTCCAGCAGGGACATGCCCGTGGGTGCAGCGCGGTTCGAGCTCGAGCGCGAGATCCGGCGCATCGGCAGCGCGACGGTGTACTCGCGAAACTCGGGATGCCGCCCGCCGCGATGGAAGGAACCCCTCAGCACGGTCCTGTCGGGTGCGCGCTCTCCGCCCGGGTGACTGGTCTCCGGCAGGTCGAGGTTGACCAGGGCCTCTGGCCGCCTGGCGAGCAGGAGTCCACCCTCGGGGTGGGGAACGTCCGGCTGCTCGCTGCAGGCGGCCAGGAGCGGGAGGAGGAGGAGCATCCGAATGACCATAGCGCCGGTTGGCGGACTGTCACGCCCGTGACAAGGACCTGCCTCCCACCCTTCCCCTGGCGCCACCCGGTGTGAAAGGATGGCAGCACCCCTCGTTACCGGGAGCTGCCGTGGCCTATCTGAAGCGGCTCGGAATCGCCTTTGTCGTCGTCCTCGTGCTCGTCATTGGCATCTCGTTCGTGCTGCCAGCCACGACAACCGTGGTTCGGAGCACCACAATCCAGGCCCCCGCCTGCAATGTCTACACGCTGCTGGATGGATACGCTTGGTGGAACGACTTCTCCCCATGGGCGGGTGTCGATCCGGACGCGGTCTACTCCTACGAAGGGCCCGAAACGGGCGTGGGTGCCACGATGCTGTGGAGCAGCGAGGATCCCAACGTGGGCACGGGCAGCATGGTCGTCAGTACGGTGACGCCCTGCGTCACGCTCGGCCACGATCTGGACTTCGGTCAGCAGGGCACCGCCCGGGCCACCTGGACCCTCACCCCGACGGATGGGGGGGTGACCGCCAGCTGGGACCTGGTCAGCGAGCACGGCATGAACCCGGCTGCCCGCTATTTCGGCCTGCTGCTCGATGGCATGATCGGCCCCGACTACGAGAAAGGCCTGGCCAACCTGAAAACCCTGGCCGAGGGGCTGCCCACCGCCGACGTCGGTGCCCTCGAGATCGAGGAGTCCGTGGCGGCGGCCAAGCCCATGGCGGTCCTGCAGTCCCGCAGTTCCACCGAGCCCCAGGCCATGTCGGTTGCGCTCGCTTCGGCCTTCGGCCAGGTCAAGTCCTCCATGGGCGCGGCCAACCTGCTGCCCGCTGGCGCTCCTCTGGCCATCACGCTGTCCCGCGACGCCGACACGTGGGTGTTCCGGGCCGGCATTCCGTTCCAGGGCGCCACGCCGGTAGGGCTGGAGGGCGACGTAGAGCTGGCCGAGACGCCGTCCGGTTCGGTGTTGAAGGTCACCCATACCGGTGCCTACGCGGGGCTCTCCGACACCTACACGGCCGTCGACGCGTGGCTAGCGCTGCACAAGCGTGAGCGCTCCGGTCCGGGCTGGGAGGCGTACGTGTCGGACCTGGCGACAACACCCGAGGACCTGCTGGTCACGCTGATCTACGTGCCCCTGTAGAGCGCTCGGTCGAACCTGAGCGAGGTCTGCGCTGCCAGCATGAGCACGGGCACGCCCTTGTCGGCCAGTCGGTCGGCGGTCAGCGTTCGGCTGACCTGGGGCAGGCCCAGCTTGCCTCGTACCTGATTGACCAGGTCGGTGATGAGCACTCGCTGGGCGCGAAAGGCACCGATTTGTTCTCGGAAGGCTTCGTCCTCGTCGTAGTCCCAGCTGGCGAGCACCCAGTCGGCTCCCCCCCAGCGGGCTGCCACGTCATCGAGCCACGCTCGGGGTGTGTCGCGGTGCAGCGCGCAGTTGAGGTGCACGAGGTGGCGTCCGTCGGGAAGCGTGAGCCTTAGGACCACAGGGGGAGCGGAGGGAAGCCGAGCACGGGCGATGAGCCGACCTGCGGCCCGCAGTGGATCCGTGACAGCGCTGCGGGTCTTGCGCATGGCTTCGGCCGGGGTGGCGTAGGGCACGGGTTCGTAGGTCTCGGCCTCGACCAACACACCCGCGTGTTCGCCCGCAAGGTCCGCGGCGTCCAGCGCTCCCTTTCGAGCGATCCAGTCCAAGATCTCGGGTCGAGCCACCACCCGCGGGCAGCGCTCGGCCAGCACGGCTTCGAGGGCTCCCTGCAGCCGCTCCGCTTCGTTCCAGGTGAGCAGGATGGCATCCAACGGACCGGGGTCTTCGGCGGGGTCGATGGCGATCACCGCACCGCCGTCGAGCTCCAGCCTCAGCCCCGCACAGCCCGTGTGTACGATGCGCATCAGTCGACCAGCACCTGCCGGAGGCGCTCGAGAGCCCAGTCGATCTCTTCTTTCGTGATGACCAGGGGCGGGGCCAAGCGGATGACCTGGTGGTGGGTTTCCTTGGCCAGAACACCCAGCTCCATGAGCCGCTCGCAGAACGGCCTCGCCGGCCCGGAGCTGTCCTTGATGACGACACCGATGAACAGGCCCTTTCCGCGCACGACCTCGACGTGTGGGCTGTCGATGAGGCGCAGCTGATGCATGAGGTAGTCGCCAAGCTCGGCGGCGCGGGCCACCAGGCCTTCGTCCACCAGCACGTCCAGCGCGGCGCAAGCCACGGCGGATGCCAGGGGGTTGCCACCGAAGGTGGAGCCGTGGTCGCCGGGATTGAAGACTCCCATCACCTCGCTGGACGCCAGGAAGGCGGACACCGGGTAGAAGCCGCCCGACAGGGCCTTGCCCACGGACATGCAGTCCGGGCGAACACCTTCGTGCTCGAAGGCGAACATCTTGCCCGTTCGGCCCAGGCCGCTCTGGATCTCGTCGAGGAAGAGCAGGGCACCCCACCGGTCGCAGAGCTGGCGTGCCTTTTTCAGGAAGCCCTCGGGGGGCAGGATGATGCCAGCCTCACCTTGGACCGGCTCGACCAGGAACGCGACGGTGTTCGAGCTGAACGCGGCCTCGAGGGCGGCGGCGTCGCCGAAGGGGATGACCCGGAAGCCCGGCGTGAAGGGGCCAAAACCATCGCGGTATTGGTCTTCGGTGGAGAACCCCACGATGGTGGTGGTGCGACCATGGAAGTTGTCGGCGCAGACGATGATCTCGGCCTTGTCGGCCGGCACGCCCTTGACCTTGTAGCCCCACTTGCGCACGGCCTTGAGGCCCGTCT
>CAZVHW010000027.1:13165-25961 GCA_964626835.1 uncultured Enterobacterales bacterium | reverse complement strand
TCGTCCGGCTACTCCACCGGTCCCCATCTGCACTTCGAGGTCCGCGAGTCCTCGGGATCCCAGTCCGATCCCTTCGATGGAGACTGCTCCTCCCCGCCCTCGTATTGGGTCAGCCAGGGCTCCTACATGGGCGTGCCCGCGCGCACCTGCGACGGCTCGAGCGAACCCTGCGACAGCATCCGCGACCTCACCTGCGGCGCCTCGTTCGACACAGCCAACGACGCCAGCGGTCACACCGACGAGCACAGCTACTACGGCTGCTCCGAGTGGACCTACACCGGCCCCGAGGTGGCCTACACGTTCTCGACCGACGTCAGCGAGACCGTGTCCATGGCGCTGACCGGCCACAGCGACGACCTGGACATCTACGTCCTGGGCTCGAACGCGTGCGACGGTAGCGAGTGCCTGGCCTACTCCGACAACTCCAAGACGGAGTCTGAATCCCTGAGCTTCTCCGCCACCGCCGACAGGGACTACACCGTGGTCATCGACGGCTGGGAGGACGCCGAGAGCGACTTCCACCTCGAGATCGACTGCGAGGGCGGAAGCGACGATCCACCCCCAGACGACAGCGAGCCACCCGAGCCCGAAGATAGCGATCCGATAGACCCAGGCGACAGCGAGCCCGACGACAACGTCCGCCCACCGCGGAGCGACTGGCCCCCGGGCTCGCGCCAGGAGTTCGAGATGCCCGAGGGTGGGTGCGGGTGCGCGGCGGGGTCACGGGGCGATCGGCCACTAGGTGCGATGCTCGTACTCCTGGGCATGGGACTGGCGTGGCGCAGACGACCGCGAGCAAGCTAGTCCCGCCGTTCCTCGATACCGATGGATGAAGGCTCGACGGGAACGCCACCTGCGGGTACCGCCCCGCCCTGCGGCGGCGCATCCATCAGCCGTACGTCCTGGCCGGAGATGCGCAGCAGCTTGACCACGCGGCTGACGAAGTCGTCCCGGCCTCCGGGCCAAGCCACGGCGTAGCTCTGCAGTGCGGCTTGGTTGCCCTGCAGCAACATGCCTGCTGCCAGCACCACCTGGCCGGTGCCCGGGGCGCGCAGCTCGGGGCGCTGAGCCACGGCCATGGCCTGCTCCCACTGGCCGGTGCCGGCGAGGGCCAGGGCGTAGGAGCCCAGCAACTCGATGGTGGGCGGGCAACCCCGCTCCTCGAGCCCCCAGGCGGTGAGCTCGACGGCTCGCTCCGGGCGCTTCTGTTCCAGGGGGATCATGGCCAAGAAGGCGCAGGCGTCGGTGTAGGGTGGCTCGCCCTTGATGGAGGCCACCACTAGATCGAGGGCTTCGTCGGGGTGGCCGTCGCGGCGGAGGTACCAGGCAAGGCCCCCCTGGGTGAAGGGACTGGGGGCGCTGTCGTCCGCTGCGCGCCACAGGGTGGCGCTGTCGTTCCAGTCGGGAAGCCGCAGCAGCAACACGGCCACGAACGCCAGCATCAAGGGGGCGCCGTAGGCCAGCACCCGCTTGCTGACGGGCACGGCCGCGGCCAGGGACAGGGCCAGCCCCGCCATGGGCAGGTAGAGGTAGCGCTCCCCCAGCAGGCCCTTGTCCAGCGTGGCCGCCAAGGAGGGCAGGAAGGCCAGCACCGCACAGGCCAAGCCCGCGAGCACCAGCTTGCGCCGCCGGCCCAGGTAGATGGCCAATCCGAGGGCGGCCGCCGCCAGCAGGCAGGCCAAGAGCGTGGTGCTCAACGGGGGCAGGTACTTGACGTGGCGGGCAGGCGTGAGGGGCCACGGCCAGACCAACAGGCCACCGTACACCGCGGTGATGTGCATGGCCTTGCGCCCCACCATCGCGAAGCTGTCCGAGCCAGGTAGGGCAGCGGCGCCCACCCCGGACCACAGACGCAGCGCGCCGTAGCCCGCCGTGCCCAGCAAGAGCGAGGCGTAGCGCGCCCACCCGCGGGGGCGGCGCCATCGCGCGGCATCCAGGGCGAGCAAGAGGGCCGGCGCCAGGACGGCGCTCTCTTTCGAGGCCAGGGCGGCGAAGGTGGCCAGCGCCGCAGCAGCCAGCCTGACGAAGGACACCCGCTGCGGCAGCAGCAGCAGCAGCGCCCCCACCAACAGGGCCGCAGCCATGCTGTCGTTGCGAGCCGCGATGAGGGCCACGGCCTCGGACTGCACCGGGTGGAGTGCGAAAAAGGCAGCCCCGACGAGGGAGGGAAGATCACCCGTCAGGCGCCGCAGCAGCACGCCGAGCAGTGCCACGGTCGCCAAGTGCCAGCCCAGGGAAACCAGATGGTGGGCCAGGGGCGAGAGCCCGAACAGAGCTTGGTCCAACGTGAGATGCAGCAGGAAGAGAGGCCGGTAGTAGCCGCTGGGAGGCGCGGGCAGGCGGGTGGTGGACCACAGGTCGGCACGGAGGATCTCCCGCCAGTTGGAGAAGCTGCCGGTGAGCGCGTTGTCGAGCACCAGGGCGCCATCGTCCCAGGCCAGATCGGCACCCCACAGCGGCACGGCGTAGACCACCGCAGTGAGGCCCATCAGCCCCGCCAGCCACCACCACCAACGTCTTCCCAGTGCCTCCATGGCCCCCTTCCTATCCGGCGAGGGGCAACGGCGGCGCTCAATCCTCCAGCGCCCTGTCCAGCGCAGCCTCCATCGCGTCCAGGTCGAAGGACGCATGGCAAACTCCTGGGGGTCTGCACAGGAGCCTGGGCACCGACGAATGCCACGTGCCAACGAAGCAGCCCATGGTAGCCCAGGTTACCCCGCCGCCCTGGCTTTCTCGTCTCAGTCCCCGGACATCGCCCATGCCCCGCCTTCACCCTGCCCCGCTCGCATGCCTACTACTACTGACCGCCTGCGTTCCCCGCGCCGCCTACCGCCGCAGCGTGCAGAACCTCGAAGAGACCCGCCAGGTCGTGGAGCTACAGCAGGTAGCCATGGCCCAGCTCGAGGCCGAGGTGAAGCGCCTCGAGGACCGCTGCGGTGCCCGCAGGCCGAGCGGACCCCCACCCCTGGCCCCCACGGCCTACACCGTCTTCGACATGCGGATCCCCGCCATGGTGGCCCTGCCCCATCATCAAGCGGAGCTGACCATGGCGGTGCTCAACTCGGCGCCGGGGCCTTGCAAGGTCTGCGCTGACCAGGGGCTGACCGCCGCCGCCTGCCTGCTCGAACAGTCGAGCTGCGCCAACATGCCCGCCATCGTCCATCGCGCGATCGGGATGGCCTCCCGGGGCGAGAGCCAGGAAGCCATCGTCCAGGCCATCCACTACGACCAGCCCTGGGTCGCCGTGGACATCGGCGATGCCCCCACCCGTGGCGGCACCGATGCACCGGTAGCCATCGTCATGTTCATGGAGTCCCAGTGCCCGTTCTGCGTCCGCGCGGACGCCACCCTGCGCGAGCTCGAGCAGCGCTACGGCCCCAAGCTTCGGATCGTCTACAAACACTTCCCCCTTGTCTTCCACACCGCAGCCCGACCCGCCGCCATCGCCATGGAAGCAGCCCGCCGCCAAGGCCAGTTCTGGGCCTACCAGGCCGCGATCTACGAGCGCGCGCGGGAGCTGCAGGACGACGACGAGGTGCTGGCCGACATCGCCGCCCAGCTGGGCCTGGACGTGGACCGTTTCCTCGCGGACCTCGAGGATCCGGCGCTGGAAGCCCGCGTGGACGCGGACATCCAACAAGCCGAAGCGCTCGGGATCACCGGTACCCCGAACTTCCTGATCAACGGCTACCCCCTGCGAGGCGCACAGCCGGCGGAGAAGTTTGCCGAGATCATCGATCGCGAGCTGGGGGACCGGGCGCACTAACGCCAGTGATAGTACCGCTCGACGCAGCGCTCCGAGCCAAGCTCGATCTCCTCGCGATCCCGCGCGTCGATCTGCTCCATGGCAGGCACCAGCCACCCAGGGTCGTGTCCCCACAGCTCACCGAGCTTGCAGCCGAGGCCCTGGGCATAGGCCCTCCGGATCTCCGGATCCCAGTCACCGGAGGAGGCCAGCAAGGAGGGCAACGAGCCTTCATAGGCCGCGCCATGCATCACGCCTACATGGCGGGCCAGGCCAGCGGCATAGCCGGGCGATTCCGCATAGCGCCCAGGGTCGATCTGGGAGGGGTGCACGTCCAGCAGGCTGTTGCCCGCGTGGGAGTGGTAGGCAGCCATGAAGCTCACGAGCCAGCTCGACAAGTCGGCGCCGGCATCGTCCCCCAGCGCGTCCAGCAGGGGATCCATCGATGACATGGGCCCACCCAGGGGCTTCCAGCCGAGGTCGCTGCCGCTTCGCTGCGCCCAGATGATGCAGGCCACGCCGCCCAGCAAGGCCTCGCGATCCGCCGTGGGCAGCTCACGGATCGCGGCACCCCATTCCGCTGCCCTCCCTCGGGTAGCGCCCCAGCCAAGTCCGTGGCCAGCGCGGAAGAGGTCCGCCCTGCGGGGCAAGGCCGCGTCGGGGGCGCGCTCCAGAACTTCGTGCAGCCAGGCGGCCGGTTCGGGCTCTCCCGCATCCTCGATGGTGGGGATCCAGCCGCACTGCAGGTGCTGCAGCCGGGCAGCCGTGATCCGCAGGGGTCGTGTGCTGGCATAGCCCTCCCGCAACGTGAGCGCGGTGTCGGTCAGGCCCCCCAGACAGACGGCGCCCACCAACAGCGCCGCCGCGATCCGCGCACCGCGGCCACGGCCCCAGAGCCACGCCGCCAGGATCCCCAGGCAGAGCAGCTGCAAGGGGACGGCCAGGCTCGAGTACCGCAGGGACTGGCGGGTCATGTAGACGCCGTGCTCGAGCCAGTTGGGCAGCAGTGCCAGGTTGAGCACCAGGTAGGCCAAGCAGAAAACCGAGCTGGCCAGTGCCAGTGCAGGCACACCACGGATCCCGTCTCGCCGGCAACCCCGAAACCCCAGAACCAGGGCGCCGGCCACGCCAACGACCAAGGCCAACCAGCCCATGAAGCCCACCACGACCGCAGCGTCCCCCAACCCTGGATGCATGGACACCTTCCAGAAGTTGGGGCCCGCCAGATCGGACAGGCGGGTGGGCAGGAGCTGTAGGCTCACGAGGTTGTCGCCGAGCCCGCCACCGTAGAGAGAGAGCCAGCTCTGGTCCGCGGAGATGCGCCCCATGCTCCGCAGGGCCGACTGGCTGTAGAGCCAGGGCAGCAGCCCCACCACCAAGCCGCCGAGCACCAAGGGGACACGAACGAGTGCCCGCCGCGGTGCCGCCACCAAGGCCAAGAGGGCAAGCAGCGGCAGCGTGATGGCGGTGCCGTAGCAGAACCAGAACCCCAGCCCCGCCACCAGCCCGATGGCCGCGGCGGTCACCTTCTCGTCTTGCTCGAGCCAGCGCAGCCACAGCCAAAGCATCGCCAACACGAAGACCGCGGCCTCGAAGTGGTTGCCCCAGGCCACCATGCGGTTGTGCTGGTAGAAGCTCGGGGCCAGCAGGAACGCCACACCAGCCGCCAACCCGGACATACGCCCGGCGGCCCGCCGCGCGAGTGCGTGCAAGAGCGCCAGCACGGCCAAACCGAAGGCCAGCGGGATCAGCTTCCACGCAACCAGGGAGGCGTCGGTCAACCAGGCCAGAGGCAAGAAGAGCAGGGACTCGGCGGTGCAGCCGCCGCAGAAGGTCCGGTACTGCAGCCGCAACAAGCTGACGTGGGAGGGATCCTGCAGGAAGAGCATGGATGCGGTGGGTTGGAGCAGCTCTTCCCAGTGCAGCGTGCCGTCGCGCTCGGCGACGAAACGCGCACCGAAAGCCACGGTGTAGAGCCCCGCCAGGACGCCCAGATCGCGAGAGAGAAGGCGTCGCACGATCAGGGTCCCTCGGAGACACGCGGCCAGCGGTAGGTTTCGGCTGCGCAGCTGGCCAGGCCTTCGCGGGCTGAACCCCAATCGGCGGGAGGAAGCCCCTCCATGGCAGCCTCGGCCAGATCGGGGGCGTGCCCCCATCGCTCACCGACCATGCAGCCTAGCCCCCAGACGTAGGCATCGCGCAGGCTGGCTGGGAGGCCGGGATCGCCCCTGCTGGCTTCCTCGAGCAGAAACTCGAGGGGCCCCACGTGCCGCCAGCCCTGCAGCCTGCCCAGCTGCCGGGCGAGGCCGTCCGAGTAGCCGGGATTCGTGCCAGCCAGACCCCCGAGATCGGCGCTCCACAGCGCCGAGCCCACATGGGAGCTCTTGGACAATGCACAGACGAAGCTCTTTTCGCTCAAGTCGGCTGCAGCCTCGTCCTCCAGAACGGACAAGAGAGGCTTCATGGATGGCAGCGGAGCGCTCGAGGGCACCCAGTCCCGCCCGGAGAGGCCCTTGTGGGTCCACAGCGTGCAGGCAACCCCCTCGAGAAACGAAGTGCGGTCCGCTGGCGTGAGCCCGCCCATGGCCGCGGCCCAGTCCGATGGCCTCCCACGGGTCACCGAAAAGCCCAGGCCGTTGCCCACCCGATACCAGGCCAAGCGCCGGGCGGCGGTCGCGCTGGGGGCTTCGAGCGAAGTCCGTTCCAGGACAACCGTGGGTTCCTGCCCCTCAGGCAGGTCCAGCGACGGGAGTCGCCCGCAGATGTTGTGGTCCACCCGCACGGCGGAGAGGCGAGGCGCCCGCGCGAGGAAGCTCTCGCCCGCCACGGTGAATCCCATGTCCAGCAATCCGCTACCAGCGCTGACGACCAACATGGCGACGGCGACCACACGCCCCGGCCGCCCACGATCCCAAAGCCACCCGACCACCAGTCCCAAGCACAGGGCCTGGAGGGGAAAGGAGAGGCTCAGGTACCGCAGCGAGAACACGTCCATGAAGTCGCCGCGATTGACGCCGTAGGGGGTGACCGCCAGGTTGAGCGCCAGGTAGGCGATGACCAGCAGCGCCGCGCCCAAGCCAAGGCGCCGCCATCTTCCCTCTTCTCTCGCCCGCAGCCAGCGCGCCCCCAGGAGCAACGAGGCGAGCACGGCCCCTACAAAAACGAGCCAGACCACCATACCCACGCCCATGGCCGTCCCTCCCAGCCCGTGATGTACGGATAGGCGCCAGAAGACCGGACCGGTCAGATCGGACAAGCGGGTGGTGAGCATGGACAGCGGGGTGAGGTTGTCGGCCAGGCTCATGCCGTACACGGCGGTCCAGGGAAGGGTCTTTGACACGACACCGATGTCCCGCAGGGCCCACTGGGTGGCCGCCCACGGCAGCAAGCCCACCAGTAAGCCCGGGATCCCCGCGGCCAATGCAACGAGCATCCGCCGCGGCTTGGCCACCAGGGCCAGCAGGGCCAGCACCGGTAGGGCAAAGGCAGTGGAGTAGCAGAACCAGAACCCCAGCCCCGCCACCAGACCGAGCGAGAACGAGAGCTTCCAGGAGTCCCTTCGCAGCCACAGCAGCCACAGCCCCAGCAAGCCCAAGACGAAGGCAGCTCCCTCGAAGTGATTGGCCCAAGCGTGCATGCGATTCTGCATGTAGAAGGTGGGGGACAGCACCAGGGCGATCCCGGCACCGAGGCCCGCCACGCGCCCGCCGGCCCGGGCCGCGAGCCCGTGCACCAGGGTCAGGACAAGCAGCCCAAACCCCAGGGGAACCAGCTTCCAGCTCACCAAGGCGCCATCGAACATCCAGGCGAGGGGCATGTACAACAGCGTCTCCGCCGCGCAGCCTCCGCACCAGGACACGTACTGCAGTCGGATCAGGCTCCCGAACGAGAAGTCATCCAGCAGCAGCAGCGCCGAGGTGGGCTGCAAGGTCTCTTCCCAGTGCAGCGTGCCGTCCATGGCCCACAGAAACCGCACCGCGAAGGTGGCCACGTAGGCCAGCAGCAGCAGCGGCAGATCCCAGCGCCCGCCGATGGTTCGGCGGCTCGGGCGCTCCGTCTCTGCGACCGCAGGGGTAGACATGCAGGGGACCTCTTTCGACGAGGGTAGCGTAGTTTGCTACGCGAACGGAGGCAGCCCCGAGCCACCTGGCACCGTTGGGAGGTGGAGCGTGTAGGACGCCGAGGGCTCTGCCTAGCCCCGCGAGTGCGACACGATCTGCGAGTCGAACGGCGAGGGCTCGCGAGAGCCCCGGGAGTGCGACACGGAGGGCGCGTCTCGGGGAAATCTCCACCCGCTGAAGGGCGAGCGTTGGCGACGACAGCGCTGGGTGCTCGCTCCGGCGGCGGAGCGGCGAGCGCTGGTGTCGATCGAATCCCTGTAGACGATCAATAGTAGTCGATCTCCACCAGGCACTCGTGGGACACGTGCTCGGTCACGCCGTCCTTGGTGACGTCCAGCTCGCACTGGGCCATGTACCGGAGGAAGTAGGGGTTGGTGTAGAAGGCCTTGATGGCCATGCGCACGGGGAAGCTGACCCGCGCCAGCACGTCGATGGATTCCTGGTAGCGCAGCTCGGTGACGGTACCTTCGACCTTGTAGCCGTTGGTGTTGACCAGCACCTGCAGCTGGGTGGGCAAGGAGAAGCCGGCTTCCTTTCGTCTGGCCGTGGCGTTCAGCCAGAAGTTGCGGGTGGTGCCCAGGATCTCGCCGTCCTTGCCCAGGATGCCGAACTTGTTCTCGTCAGCGGCGAACTTGGGCTGCAGGAACTGGCGATGCAAGACCAGCGTGTAGTCCTCGTCGAACATGCGCAGGGCGTACCACTCGCGGATGAAGCTGGGCATCTTGATGGTGGCCCAACCGTGGTCGTGGTAGCCGTGGCCCGCCAGGTCGAAGCGCTCCCCTTCGAGGGTGACCGAGCCAGAGGCCCGAGCCCGGGGGGCGCTGATGCCCAGGGTGTACTCCGCCGAGCGGTCTTCGTAGAAGTAGACCTTGCCGCCCCCGAACTTGTAGGAGGGCAACTCGTTGGCCAGGTGGAAGTCCAGGACCACGTCGGATTCGTCGATGGTGAAGTGGTAGGCGTCTCCCCCGCCCCAGGTGTGGGCGGGCCCCACGGTGACGTCCATGCGGTCCGAAGCCGACGAGATGTCGTCGCGATCGTACTCGTGGTGCAGGTTCCAGCTGCGGCCGTCGATGGCGTAGAATTGCAGGTCGAGGGAGACGTCGAAGGTGGAGAGCCCCAGGTTGGTGACCGACAACATCACGAACAGTGTGGAGCCATCGTCGCAGCGGGAGACGTAGAACCAGGACTCGCCATAGTTGCCGTTGTCCTCGAACTCCGGATGCCAGCGCTGGAAGTCCCCTGTGACGCCATGGGTGCCGTCGGACTCGAAGAGGGAGATCGGCTCGGAAGCCTGGACCGGGAGCGCGAGGAGGAACGACGCGAGCAGGGCGAGCAGCGAGCGGGCCATGGGTCCTCCAGAGCGGTTGCCCTGTCTAACAGCCCGGAGCCAGGCAGTAGTGACAGCGACACCGCGGCACCGCAGCGATCAGGATGGCTTCCCCGGAACACCGCGGCGATCAGGGTGGCTTCCCCGGAGCACCGCGGCGATCAGGGTGGCCTCCCCGAAAGCTTGACCTCCCAGGACCGGGGGTTAGTAAGTGTGCGCCCACTTACTATCCGCGAGGCCCCATGGCTCGACCCCGCCGAGTAAGCGACGCGCAGATCCTCGAGGTGGCACGCGCGTGCTTCCTCGAGCACGGCGCGTCCGTCTCCACCACGGTCATCGCCAAGCGCCTGGGGGTCTCCCAGGCGGCCTTGTTCAAGCGCTTCGGCACCAAGGAAGAGCTGCTCATCGCGGCGCTGCGTCCCGGCCCCGAGATGGTGCGCGAGCTGCTGGACTTCTTGGCGGAGGGCCCCGACGAACGCCCGCTTCCGGAGCAAATCCTGGACCTCGGAGTGCGGGTGCGCCGCTTCTTCGGCCGCCTGCTACCCCGCGTGGCACAGCTTCGTTCCGCTGGCCTGAGCCCCCCTCACTGTGCCAAGGGGCGGCCCATCCCGCCGCAGCGGGTGCACGCGGCCCTCTCCGCATGGCTGCAGCGCGCCCTGGAACGCGGCCTGATTAGGGCGTGCGACGTGGACGCGGCGGCCTACGCCCTGCTCGGCGCGCTGAACCTACAGACCTTCCTCGAGTACGCCGCAGGCAAGGAGCCCGCCAAGGACCTGCGAGCCGAGATCGAGCCCGTGGTGGAGATCGTCTGGCGAGGCCTCGATCCTTCGGGAGGTGCACCGTGAACACCCCCGCCCTGCTCGCCTGGGCCCTCGGTGCCGCGATCACGAACGCAGCGACGGCGGTTCCCTGGCTCCCCCCCGAAGATCAAACCTACGAACACGCCGTACCCGGCGAACCCGGCAGCGATCCCTGGTGGCGCAGCCTGGACGATCCAGCCCTCGGGCGCCTGGTGGAGCTGGGCCTCGAGCACAACCACGACCTGGCCTCGGCCCAGGCCTCGGTGCGCAGCGCCCGCGCCCTGGCGGCCCAAGCGGGAGCCGCCCTGGCGCCCGCCGCCTCCATCGACATCGCCAGCAGCACCAACCCATGCGACTCCCTGGGCTTCCAGTTCGGGGGCGGCATGGGGTGTACATCCACCGGCGATACGCCCGAGACCTACACCTCGGCCTCGGCCATGCTGGGGGTGTCCTGGCAGCCCGATATCTGGGGCGGGCAGATCCTCTCTTGGCGCGCTGGACGCTTCGATGCGAACGCCGCCAGAGGGGACCGAGATGCAGCGGCCTTGTCCGTGGGTACCGCCATCGCCAGCACCTGGTACGACCTGGTGGCCACCCAGGCCCAGCTCGGCCTCTTGGAGCAGCAGCGGGCCGTGGTGGCCGATCTGCTCGCGCTGACCGAACTGCGCTACGACAAGGGAGAGCGCAGCGGCCTGGACGTGCTCCAACAGCGGCAGCAGCTAGCAGCCACCGAGACCCAGCTGCCCGCCGTGCGCGCCGCCCGGTTCCAGCTCGA
Organism: uncultured Enterobacterales bacterium; assembly: GCA_964626835.1. Taxonomy (GTDB): domain Bacteria; phylum Myxococcota_A; class UBA796; order UBA796; family JAFGLY01; genus CALDOK01. The sequence continues at coordinate 15,193 of CAZVHW010000027.1, read as the reverse complement.
GCGCGCCTTGCTCGTCCTGCTAGGCCAGCCCGATCCTTCCGCGCTCCCCACCCTGCCCACCGCCTTGCCCGCCGTACCCCCCACTCCTCCCACTGGCGTGCCCGCCGACCTGCTCGAGAACCGCCCCGACCTACGCGCGGCGATGGCACGCTACGCCTCGAGCGATGCCAGCGCCCGCGCTGCGCTCCGCGGGTTCCTGCCCACCGTGGGCATCAACGCCCAGGCGGGCCGCCAATACTTCGTCACCGACGAGACCAAGGAGAACGACACCTGGGCGGTAGGCGGCTCTGTGTCGGTGCCCCTGTGGCAGGCACGGGGCGCCCACACTGGCCTACAGACCAGCCGCGCAGCCCGCGATGCCTCTGGCCACGCTCTGTCATCCGCTGCCCTGGCCGCGGTACACGAGGTCGAGGGCGCCCTGGTGGTCGAGCAGGAGTATCGGCTGCAAGTGGAAGCCTACGAGCGCCAGGTCGAGGCCGCGGTGCTCGCCTTCGGCCAGAGCCGAGAGCACTACCTGCAGGGTCTGATCACCTATCCCCAGGTCTTGAGCGCCCTACAGGCCGATCAGCAGGCCCGGGTGGGGCTGATCACCGCCCAGCGCGCGCTGCTTGATGCCCGCATCTCCCTCCATGAATCCCTGGGCGGCCGCTGGACGACCGCCACCGAGGAGTCCCCATGAGCGCCCTGCGCAGAGCCGGAGTGCCCCTGCTGGTCATCCTGGCAGGCCTGATCCTCGCCGTGGGCATGTTCCTGCTGCGGCCCAAAACCCAGAAACGGGCGGGTGACCGAGCCGCACCCCACGTCGCCCTCATGGCCCTCGAGCCTGGCCTCACCCAGCCGGTCATCCAGGCCAGCGGTGTCGTCGAAGCCGATCAGCGCATCGGCTTGATGCCCGAGGTGTCCGGCCGCGTCGAGCGCCAGGCGAACTCCTTGCGACCAGGCGGCAGATTCTCCGCAGGAGAGCCCCTGCTGTGGCTGGATCCCCGCGACTACGAGCTGGCCATCGAGCAGGAGACCGCGCGGGTGCGCCAGGCCGAGCTGGAGTTGGCCCTCGAGCAGGGTCGCGGCGAGACCGCCCGCCAGGAGTGGGCCTTGCTGGGTTCCGACAAGCCCGCGAACCAATCGAGCCTGACCCTGCGCCAGCCCCAGCTGGCCAACGCCGAGGCCGCCCTGGCTTCGGCCCGAGCGGGCCTCGAGAGGGCCGAGCTGAACCTGAAGCGCACGGTCCTGCGGGCTCCCTTCAACGCCTCGGTGCTGGACGAGCAGGTGGACCCAGGTCAGGTGGTCGCGCCAGGTGCTCCCATCGCCACGTTGGTGGGCACCGATCGCGTGCGGGTGAACATCTCCCTGCCCTTGGCCGACGTAGCGCTGCTGCAGGTACCCGGTCTCAACGCAGACCAAGGCTCCGAGGCCGAGGTCGTCCAACGCCTCGAGGATGGCTCTACCGCCTCCCACTACGGCAGCGTATCGGGGCTGGCAGGACAGTTGGACCCCCAGACGCGCACCGCACGGCTGATGATTCTGGTGGACGACCCCATGAACGCCGGCCCCACCGGCCTGCCCCTGCTGCCAGGCGCCTGGGTGGACGTGAAGGTCCACGGCGCACCGGTGCCCGACATCGCCGCCATCCCACGCAGCGCCGTCCAGGAAGGCGACGCCATCTGGGTGGTCACCACCCAAAGCACCCTGTCCAGACGCGAACTGGACGTGGCCTGGCGCAGCCGGGACGAGGTCTTCGCCTCGAGAAGCCTCGAGCCTGGCGAACGGCTGGTGCTCGAGCCGCCCCCCCTGGCCGCAGAGGGCGTCAAGGTCACGCTGCACCCAGACGGTGAGAGCTGCGAGATCTGCGACGAGTCGAGCCTGGCGGACGCAGAGGAGCTGAACGAGGTCGCCTCGCCATGACCCCCTCGACGAACACGGGCCCCATCGCCTGGATGGCCCGCAACCCGGTGGCCGCCAACCTGCTGATGATCGTCATCCTGGTGGGGGGCCTGGTGGGTGCGCTGCAGGTGAAGCAGGAGGTCTTCC
>CAZVHW010000027.1:9564-13155 GCA_964626835.1 uncultured Enterobacterales bacterium | reverse complement strand
CCCCGAGTTCGATCTGGACATGGTCAACGTGTCCGTGCCCTACCCCGGCGCCACCCCCGAAGACGTCGAGCAGGGCATCGTGCGCGCTGTCGAGGAAGCCGTCCGCGGCATCGACGGGGTCAAGAGGGTCAACAGCACCTCGGGTGAAGGCGTGGGCACGGTCTCGGTGGAGCTGCTGCTGGACGCCGTGCCCGACAAGGTCCTGGGGGACGTCAAGAACGCCGTGGATCGCATCACGGTCTTCCCCCTCGAGGCCGAGAAACCCCAGGTCACCCTGGCCAGCCGGCGCTCCACGGTGATCTCGCTGGTCATCGCAGCCGATCTCGAGCTGCGCCCCCTCCACGACCTGGCCGAACGCGCCCGCGCCGACCTGCTGGGCAAGCCCGAGATCACCCAGGTGGAGCTGCAGGGCGTCCCCCCCCTCGAGATCGCCATCGAGATCGACCGGGAACGACTCGAGGCCCTGGGCCTGACCCTGGACGAGGTGGCGCGCATCGTGGGGGCCGGCTCCATGGAGCTCCCCAGCGGCGGCGTCAAGACCGACCAGGGCGAGGTGCTGGTGCGCGTCGCCGACCGCGCCCTGACCGTCGCCGACTTCGCCGACATCCCCCTGCGAAGCACCGCCGACGGCGCCAGCCTGCGCCTGGGCGACGTGGCCTCCATCCGCGACGGCTACGCCGAGACAGACCAGTCCAACCACTACAACGGAAAGCGGGCGGTGCGGGTCGTCGCCTACCGCGTCGGAGACGAAACCCCCGCCTCGGTCTCCGAGGCCGTACGCACCTACCAGCAAGAGCTAGAGGCCGACCTGCCCGACCACGTCCAGGTCGCCGTCTGGGACGACGACTCGGAGAAGCTCACCGACCGCATCTCCCTGCTGCTGAAAAACGGCGCCATCGGCCTGATCCTGGTGGTGACCACCCTGACGCTGCTGCTCCGGCTCCGGCTGGCCTTCTGGGTGTCCATGGGGCTGCCCATCAGCTTCATGGGTGGCTTCATGCTGATGCCCAGCGCGGACCTCAGCATCAACATGATCACGCTGTTCGCCTTCATCGTCACCCTGGGCATGGTGGTGGACGACGCCATCGTGGTGGGCGAGAACATCTACGCCCACATGCAGCAGGGCATGGAGCCGCTGGAGGCCGCCATCGCGGGTGCCCGGGAGATGGCCATGCCGGTCACCTTCGCCATCCTCACCTCCATCGCCGCCTTCGCACCCCTGTTCTTCGTGCCTGGCACCATGGGAAAGATCTTCGCCTTCTTCCCCTTTGTCGTCAGCGCGGTGCTGGTCTTTTCCCTCATCGAGAGCTTCTTCGTGTTGCCCGCCCACCTGGGGCACAGCCAGGAGAGAGCCCGAGATGGCCTGCTCGGCTGGATCGACGGTCTCAGCGAACGCGCCGGCAGCGCGCTGCAGCGCTTCACCAAGCAGCGGTACCGCCCCACGCTCCACTGGGCGATGCGCAATCGATACCTGACCATGGCCATCGGGGTCTTCGTCTTCCTACTGGCCGTGGGCATGGTCGCCAGCGGCGCGGTGCCCTTCAACTTCTTCCCTTCGCTCGAAGGCGATGTCGTCATGGTGCAGGCACGCCTGCCCTACGGCGCGCCCATGAGCCAGACGCTCACGGTCCAGCAGGCCCTGGAGCGAGCCGCCACCACGGCCTTGAGCGAGCTGGGTGCTACGGAGCAGAGCCGCGGCCTGTACACCCTCGTGGGCGAGGGTCCGGCCCAGCGTTTTGGTCCCGCAGAGTCCGGTAGCCACCTGGTGACCATCGAACAGGCCCTGGTACCCAGCGACGAGCGTGACTTCAGCGGAGAGGAGTTCTCCAGCCTCTGGGCGTCCCACACCCCCGCCCTGCCCATGACCGAGGCCGTGATCTTCGAGTCGTCGGTGGGCCCCGGCGCCGGAGCCGCGGTGGACGTACAACTCAGCCACACCGACACCGCCGTGCTCGAGCGCGCTGCCGCCAAACTGGCCGAAGCCCTGGCCGGCTACACCGAGCTGTACAACGTCGAAAACGGCTTCGCTGCCGGCAAGCCCCGCCTGGACTTCGACCCCCTACCCCGGGCGGAGAGCCTGGGCCTGAGCGCCTCGGAGGTGGGCCGACAGCTGCGCTCCGCCTTCTTCGGAGCCGAGGCCATCCGCGAACAGCGCGGCCGCAACGAGCTCAAGGTGATGGTGCGTCTGCCCCGGCACCAGCGCCAGTCCGAGCACGATCTCGAGGCCCTGCGCATCCGCACGCCTCCGGGCGGCTTCGTGCCGCGGGGATCGGTGGCGGAGCTGACCCGCACCCGCGCTCCCACCAGCATCCTGCGCGAGGACGGCCGCCGCATCGTCAACGTCAGTGCCGAGCTGACCGCCCAGGTCAAGTCCTCCCGGGCAGTGCGCGAGGATCTCACGGAGAACGTCTTGCCCGACCTCGTCAAGAAGTACGCCGGCCTCGACGCACGGTTCGTGGGACAGCAGCGCTCCCAGCAGGAGGCCTTCGGCAGCCTTGGCAAGAACTACCTGGTGGCGCTGTTCGTCATCTACGGCCTGCTCGCCATCCCCTTCCGCAGCTACGCCCAGCCCCTGATCATCATGTCCGCCATCCCCTTCGGCTTCGTCGGGGCGGTGCTGGGTCACCTGCTGCTGGGCTACTCCTTGAGCCTCATCAGCATGTTCGGCATCATCGCGCTGTCGGGCGTAGTCGTAAACGACTCGTTGGTGCTCATCGACGCGGTCAACAAAAAACGCGCCGAGGGGGTCAGCGCCTTCGAAGCCGCCACCTACGGCGGCATGCGCCGCCTGCGGCCCATCCTGCTCACCTCGCTCACCACCTTCTTCGGGCTGGCCCCGATGATCCTGGAGAGTTCGGTGCAGGCGCGCTTCCTGATCCCCATGGCCATCAGCCTGGGCTTCGGCGTGCTCTTCGCGACCTTCGTCATCCTGCTGCTGGTGCCCAGCCTCTACCTGGTGATGGAGGATCTGAAGGGCCGTGACGTGCTGCGCCCGGCCTGAGGCAGGGGAGCCCCGGTGGGGTACCCACACCCGGGGGGCATGGGGCGGCGGCGCCCCTCGCCGGGGGATCAGCCGGCGGAAAACCACCGTTGAACGGTGACGGACGACCTGGAACGACTCTTGCGAGGGCCATGGGAGTGCTCACGCAACGAGGCCACGCCGCATGAACGCCCCCATGCCCCGCGACATCGGTGGAGGTTGCCTGCTGCCCTTCGTGAGCGCCACCCATCCCCACCCAGGGGACCAGCAAGCCGCTCGCACCGCCCCCACGGCAGCCCAACGATTGTTGGCCGTGTTGGCGGAAGGGGGCGAGAGCAGCCGCGTCCGAGACGGCGCGTGGGGCTGGGCCCGCCACGTACAAGAGAGCCTCGAGGCCGGCAGCCTCGACCGCGAGCGCGCCTTGGTGAGCTTCGACCTGCTGTGCGCCACGTGGAGCCTCGCGGACAGGCTGGGACGAGCCTGGCGGGCCCTCGAGGTCGGCAACACGGCCCAAGCCATGGCGCTGGCGAGCCTGGCTCGACAGCGGGTCGACGAGCTCGAGCACGCACCGTGCACGGGCGGGCCGCTCGTCGAGCGCCTTCGGGCTCGCA
>CAZVHW010000027.1:0-9553 GCA_964626835.1 uncultured Enterobacterales bacterium | reverse complement strand
GGCCGACGGCTTCGACGAAGCTGCCTTCCTCCGGGACTGCGACGACCAGGACGGTGCACGCGAGCGCGCGGCCGCGGTGGTACGCCAGGCCTCCCAGCTTGCGGAGCGCGGCGCCCTCACCGACGAGGAGCTGCTGTTGGCCGAGGACCTGGCCGATCGTTGGGGCGCCACGTCCCGTTGGCTTTCCGAAGCGGGAGGCTGCTGGGTCTCCTAGATCCACCTCGCACTAGCAAGCCTATTCGATTATCGGCCTGTTCCGCCTGCGAGGATTCGCCATGGACAGCTGCCGCACCGAAGAAGTGCTCGCCATGCTCGAGGGTGTTCTCGAGTGTTCACTGGCGTACTGCGGCTACTACAAGAGCCCATCGCGACTGCGTGAACTCGCGCGCGAGCTGGCGCTGCTGGCCAATCTCGGGGAACAGCGGGCGGACATGGTCGGCCAGGCAGCTTCACTCTGCGATCTCGGCATGGTCGGCATGCCCCACGAGATCCTGGGCCGCGACGGCCCCTTGAGCCCCAAGGAACGCATGGTGCTGCAGCAGCACACCATCGTGGGCCAGGACCTGCTGTCCTCCATGGACCATCCCACGTTCGAGCTGGCGGCCAGCATCGCCGGCGCCCACCACGAGCGCATGGACGGCGGGGGCTACCCCAGGGGGCTCTCCGCTCCCGACATACCCATCGAAGCGCGCATCACGGCGCTGGTCTCCATCTACGTGGCCCTCACCCAGCCCCGCCCCTTCCGCACCATGCGCTCCCACTTCGAGGCCGTCGAGCTGCTGCGCAGCCTGGGAGGCTCCCACCTGGACCAGGACCTGGTCGAGCTGGTCCTCGCGAACCACGACCGCTTCCAGCTCCGCATGCCCATCTAGCGCACCGCCGCCGCCGCCCTCTTCCCCGCGGGCCAGGTCCGTGCAATGCTGAGGCGACGACACCCTAGCCGGGAGCGCGCCATGACCCGCACATCGTCCCTCTTTTTGTCAGCCCTGCTCCTCGTGGCCTGTCCGAAGGACGACGACACGGGGACGCAGGAAACCGACGACACGGCCCCGGTCGGCGACTGCGAGACGGATCCCGGAGGCCACGGTCTGGCCGAGGGCAGCTACCTGGTCTCGACCGACGAGGCCATCTCCCTCGGCTGCGAAAACGCCGCGGGCAACGGCATGCACGTCCACGTGGGCGAAGACATCCCCATGGACTTCCTCCAGACCGGCGCCTGCCTCGAGGCCACCTCCGAGCCCGGCACCGACGCGGAGATGGACTGGACCGGCATGACCGACGGCGACACGTTCGAGCTGGCGGGCTCGGTGGACTTCGAGTACGGCACCTGCGTCTTGCTCATCGAAGCGGTGCTGTCCGGCACCATGACGGCGGACAACACCTTCGACTACCGCACCGACGCCACCCTGAGCATCCTCGAGGAGCTCTCGCCCGACGCCTGCAGCTACGTCGTCGGCGACACCGAGAACCACACCTTCCCCGAGTTGCCCTGCGACTGGGCCTGGGGCGGCACCGGCACCCTCGAGGAGTAGGTACTGTTCCTACTCATCATGCTCGCCTGGGCGAGCCCCGCAGCCCTCGCCCACTCCCCCTCCGGGCTCGGCCTGCCGGGCTACGGCGGTGGCCTGTCCAGCCCCAGCCAGGACGGCGCCAAGGGTCTCCTGCTCAATCCCGCAGCGGCGCACCCCGACCAACCCGAGCTGCTGCTGGATGCAGGCTTCATCCGCTACCGCTACGGCTACGAACTCGACACGGGGGAGCCGGTCCCGGGTGACAGCCAGGACCTCCTGCCCTACCTGGGCATCGCCGTCCCCCTGGGCCCGGTGGGACTCGGGCTGAACGGCGGTCTCCCCTACGCCCGCAGCGGCACCTCGGAAGCGGTCGGACCCCAGCGTTTCCACACGGTCGATGGGCTCCTCCTCCTGATAGAAGCCGACCTGAACCTGGCCTGGCAAGCGACCCCGTGGCTGACCGTCGGGGCAAGCCTCCGAGGCGGTCAGACGCGCTACCGCTCGTTGGTGGCCGTCGACTCCGGCGCCATGGTCAACGGCATCCTGGGCGAGCAGGTCGCGCCGGTGGGCGACCCTCTGCTCGAAGGAACCCGCAGCGTGGACGCGGCCAAGGGCTGGGCCTGGGGCTACGGACTGGGCGCTCGCGTGGAGCTGGACAGCGGCCTGGCGTTCGCAACAGGGTACCGCTCTCCAACCCGCACCACCGTCCACGGCACGCTCGAGATCGTGCCCTCGAACGACCTGAACATGGCGCTGGAAGGCGAGCTGACCGCCATGATCGCCTTCGCACCCGAGGCCTTCCTCGCCGCAGCGATACCCATCGGCCCCGTCGAGCTGGACATCGAGGGCGGCTGGATCGGTTGGAGCAGCATGGCCGTGGTGCCGCAGCAAGTCGAGGATCTCACCATCGTCTCGGACGACCCCATGGTCTCGGCGCTGCTGTCCTCGTACGGCCTGGACGATCCCTCGCTGCTGGGCGACCTCGAGGCCGAGGGCCTGCACGGCCTGGGCGACATGTTCACCGCCGGCATCGCCGCCCGCTTCCCGGTCGCCCCGGACTGGCGGCTACTCACGGGCCTCTACGGCGCACAGCCCGCCGTCAGCAGCGCGTACATGGCGCCCGGCAACTTCGACTACACCACCCTGGACGGTCGACTCGTCGCAAGCTGGCAGCCCACCGAGGTCACCTCCATCGCCCTGGCGGGTGACTACATCCACTACTGGTCCCGCACCGTGACCGACTCGGTGTACTCGTGGGACAACGATCCCGACGTGGCACCAGCGCTGCCGGAGACCAACGGGCGCTATTGGTTCAGGATGGTCAGGGTGGGCTTGTCGGTCGAGCTGGCGTTGTAGGGGACCACCCCACAGGCCACAGCCGCCGGGTGCGACCAGCTCATCCATGCGCTGCAACAGCTGCAAGCGCCCCGGTGGTGACCCACCACACACCCCGCCATAGGGAGGGAACCCACGCGGCGCCCAGGAGGGCAGGATGAAGCTGAAGAGCGAACGTTACGACAAGCGCTTCCACCCGGAAACCCTGGCGCTCGGCTACGCCTACGAGCCCAGCCTGTCCGAAGGCGCCATCAAACCACCGGTCTTCCTCACCAGCACCTTCGAGTTCTCGTCGGCCGAGAAGGGCAAGCAGTTCTTCTCCGCAGCCTACGGCCTCGAGGCGATGCCCCACGGCGAGGCCATGGGGCTCATCTACTCCCGGCTCAACAATCCCAACCTCGAGATCTACGAGACCCGGGTGGCGGCCTGGGAAGAGATGGAAAAAGCCGCGGTCTTCTCGAGCGGCATGGCCGCGATCTCGACCACCATCATGGCGCTGCTCCGACCCGGGGACGTCATCCTGTCCACCGCCCCGGTGTACGGCGGCACCCACTTCCTCTTCGAGCACATCCTGCCCGAACTAGGCATCAAGACCGTCTTCGTGCCGGCAGGCCACCTCGCCCACGAGGCCATGGCCGCGGCGGCCAAGGAACACCCGGGCAAGGTGCGAATGCTCTACGTCGAGGCCCCGGCGAACCCCAGCCTGGCGCTGTCCGACATCGAAGGATGCGCCCGGCTCGCCGCCCAGCTGTCCACGCCCGATCGCAAGGTCTATACGGCTGTGGACAACACCTTCCTCGGCCCGCTGTTCCAGCACCCCGTGCACTTCGGTGCCGACATCATCCTCTACTCGGCCACCAAGTTCCTGGGTGGCCACTCGGACCTGGTAGCGGGAGTGGCGATCTCGGACGCCGCCACCATCGCCGCCATCGCGACCTACCGCACCATCCTGGGCAGCATGACCCACCCCTTCACCGCCTGGTTGCTCACCCGCTCCCTCGAGACCGTCTCGGTGCGCATGCGCCGTCAGGCCACCACCGCCCAGAAGCTGGCGGAGCTGTTGGTCGAGCACCCCCGCGTGCGATCCGTCACCTACCCCTCGCTCTTTCCGCCCAACAGCCCCCAAGGCCGCCTGTACCGCAAGCAGACCACCGGCCATGGCTCCCTCATCGCCTTCGAGGTGGATGGCGACGAAGAGGACGCCTTCCGAGTCCTCGATCGTTTCGAGGTCTTCCGCCTGGCTGTCTCCCTCGGCGGTACCGAGAGCCTGGTGGAGCACCCCATGCGCATGACCCACGCGGACGTCCCCCCCGAACAGCTGGACCGGCACGGCGTCACTGAGTCCATGCTGCGTGTCTCGGTGGGCCTGGAACACACCAACGACCTCCGCCGCGACCTGCAGCAGGCCCTCGAGGTGCTGGGCTAGCCGACGGCGACCGCGGCACGGCCGCCGGGGATTGCGGCCATCAGGGAATCCCCAGGCAGGCCTGCTGGTTCACGGGCTCGAGCAGGGGCGTGGCCAGGCTGATCTCCACCACACCTCCCCAGGCAGGTCAGCTGGCAGGAGGTAGACGATCTGCGACGCGCGGTGGGCGACGCCCATGGATCCCGAACAGGAGCAGGACACCACCTCGCGGGTCGGGTGCATGACCGACAGCACGTGGTAGTTCCCCGCTGTGTCCGTGGCGATGATGGCGACATCCTGCCAGGGTTGCCCGGTGGGCGTGACGGTGGTGGGCCCGAAGGAGGGGCCCCCTACAGCGACCGTGGTCTGCAGCTGCCCGACGACGCGGCCGGCGCTCTCGCCCTCGCCGACGATCTCGCCCAGGTTGGTGATTCGACCTTCCCTCAGCGGCACCACGATGGCGCCTGGCCCTCGGAGCAGCTGCAGGGTGGGGCGCACGAGCGTGAGACCCCGGGTGGACAAGGCCTGCAGAACGGCCGCGTCGAAGGCCTGGCCCAGCTGGGCGGCCTGGGCCTTGACCTCGGCCTTGGGCAGACAGTCGGCGTGGGCAGTGGCGAGGATGGCCAGGAGGCAAAGGACAGGAGAGATCACGGTGGACTCCAGACATCGAGAACGCTCCTGCAAAGCATGGCATTCCTCCGGAACGAAGTCACGTCCGAGCCCGGATGTCCACCAACCGCACCACCCCCATCAGAGTTCCAGCTCCCCCCGTTCGTACTCGGGGATCAACGGCTCGATCTGCTGCGCGTAGGCCTCGAGCTGGGTCCACAGGGCGGCCTGGGCCGCATCGTCGAGGTCCCGGATGTCTTCCACCTCGTCGGGATCCGCTTCGGCATCGAACACCGTGAGATCGCCCGAAGTGAACCCGTTGTACATGTGCAGGACACCCCTCGAGGCGCGCAGCTGCGGACCCAGCTGGCCGAGGGAGAGATGGAGAAGGGTGCGTTCCGGATCGGCCAGGCCGACGGGGACACCCGTGACCTCGGCAGGGGTCTCGATACCGAGGAGATCGAGCACGGTGGGGGCGATGTCGATGTGCTGCGTCGGCTCGGTCCAGCTGCCAGGCTCGATGTCCGGTGAGGCGAACATGGCGAAAGCCGCCGTTTCCTCGGGATGGAGCTGGAAGGCATGGCCCCAGCGCTCACGCTCGTAGGTCTGCTCTCCGTGGTCGGACCACAGCACCACGAGCGTGTCCTCGAGCAGCCCCGCCTGGGAGATCTCGTCGAACACCTGGGAGAGCTGCTGATCGAACCAGGCGATCTCCCCCCGATAGCGGACGTGAAGGTGCTCGAGCACCAGGTCGCGCTCTTCTTCTGGCATGGCCCCGAGCAGGAAGCGGGCCTGCTCGTGCTCATCGTATTGGGTCAAGTCCCAGTCGATACCCTCGAGGGCCTGCAAGTCCTCCAGGTACTCGTCGGGTGGATCGTAGGCCGCGTGGGGATCGTTGAAGTGAAGGTGCAGGAACCAACGGTCCGCTCCTTCGGACTCGAGGGCGTGCTCGAGGTGCTCGTACCCCCTCGCCCACACCACCGGAGCGGACGGGATGTTGACGTGGGTGGCAACGTCATAGCCGTCGTCGTGGTGCCACTCGTTCTCGAGCCAACCGTTCGAGGTGAGCAGGATGGTGTAGTAGCCAGCGTCGTGGAGCCAGGACGCCAAGCTGGGACGCGCCGGGACCACCTGCCGGTAGTCGGGCGAGACGCGCGCCACGTAGTCGAAGTCCGCGCTGTAGCGACCGTTGGTGGCGCAGAGCACGGCCTCGAGGGTCCAGTTGCTGCAGGAGGAGTGCTGGTCCAGGACCAGGGACCGTTCGGCGAGAGAGTCGAGGAAGGGCGTCAATCCGCCAGCGTTGCCGTAGCGCGCCATCGAGTCCCTCCTGAAGGTATCGACGGAGATCATCAGGACATTGCGGCTCACGGGCGAGCCCGAGTCTTCGACCGGTGTACCGGGATCGGGGCAGCCGATCAGCACGACGGGGAGGGCCAGCGAGTCGAAGGGAAAGCGCATGCTCCTTGGTAGCCTAGACATGGCGATCGCATGTCAACCAGTCGCAATATCGCCGAAGCCCGCGGACGTCGGAGTCCGTTGGCGAGCCGCTGCCAAGCATCGCGCGACGGACACGCGACGGATAGTCCAGGCCCTACTCCCCAGGGTACCGCGCATGCAGATGACGCCGAGCCTCGAGCCAACAGCACGCTACGCGCGCGCGGCCGCGGGACTCGCTCTGTTGCTGCTGGCTTGCGCGGGGAGCTGGGCACTCGCGCGGCCCTCCCCCCAACCCATGGCTCCTTGGTTCGATCCGCTTCGCACCCTCTCCCTCGACTGGAGGCTGCCCTGGATACTCGCCTTGCCCGTGGTGGTCGCCACGGCACGGGTGGCGCTCACGGCCCGCGGCGCGATCCGTCACCTGCCACGGGTGATCGCCACCTTGGCGATGGCGCCGTTGTTGGCCTACCTCTTCCTGCCCACCCACTTCGAAGCCCACCAGCTGGGGCCGGCCCCCGCCGGACACGCCACCATGCCAGCAGTGGTGAACGGCGAGCTCACCGACCTCGAGTGGACGCGGCGCATCGCCACCGCGCGACCCCTGACCTCCATGGAAGAGCTCTACGATAGCGAGCGTTCCCTGGCGCGGGTCGCCCACGGAATCGTCGAAAACCGCCAGGCGATCCAGCACGAAAACGGAGAGATCGAGCCCCAGGAGGCACAGCGTCGCAGCCGCTGGCGCTCGGTGCTGTGGACCTCCTACACCCTCGCGCTGCCCGTCTATCTCGGGTCCCGGGTCCTCGTTGTCGCCCTGGGCCTGGTCCTGCTGGTCTCGTTGGTGCGCCCACGACCCCCCCCTGGTTGGCTGCGCCGTCTGGTGATCGCGCCAGTCTGGATACTCGCCCTGGCACCGGCCACCGCCAACCTGACCTTCCTCGCGCTCGGACACTGCCTGGGCCTGCCCGAGCTCGAAGGAGTGTCGGGGACCCAGGCCCTCCACGCGGGCCTCGGACTCCTGGCTGGGCTGGCAGCCGTAGGCGCCGGCCGACTGCTCTCCCCGCGTCCCGGCGGTGACGGGAAAGCCCGAGGGATCTGGGGGGGGGGGAGCGGCGCTGGGCTCGCTGCTCTTGATGGCGACGGCTTGTGGTCCCCCCAGCCCGCACGATGGGCCTCCGGGCCCGCCCCCCGACCGACCGCCCATCAGCCATGCCGAGGTCCCGACCACCACGCTGCCCCCCCAGCTCACCGCAGGCGAACAGCAGGCCGACATCGTCATCCTACTGCTCGAGGGGCAGTGGAACGACAGCCGCGATGACCAGACTCCGGAGGACGGGCTGGTTCAGGGCCTGGAACGCCGCCCATCCCTGCGCTTCGAGGCCGCCTATTCCCAGAGCTCGCGCCCCTTCCCCAGCACGGTTTCCATGCTCACCGGGCTCTATCCCTCCACGGTCCCCGTCTGCGCCATGCCCCTCGCCCGCCCCGGGGAGGAGCCTGAACTCCCCTGGTGCGCGTCCATCCCAGAGGGGCGTCACACGCTTCCCCAGCTGCTCGCGATGTACGGCTATCGCACCGCCCTGGTCCACGGGCGCGTCCGGGGAGGGGCGAAGCTCGCTGCGCTCTTTCAGCATGGAGAGCTCGTCCCGCCACACAGACCCCAGGCCACTCGGAAACGTACGGCACTTTGGGAGGCCAGCCTGCACTGGTGGGAAGCCCGCGCGGGATCCCCCAGGCTGCTGGTGGTGGCGGACTCGGTGCTCCCGGAGAGCATTCGCCGGGCCAGCAGGAATCCCATCGCCCCCATGAGCAGCTCGCCCGCACTGCTCCCAGACGGCGTGGCTCCCGATCCGAACGATCTGCCCTTCGACCCCGCCGCCCTGACAGCGGAGTTCCATCTCGCCATGGTGGAGCTGGGTCAGGAGCTGAGGCCTTGGCTCGAGCGACTGCTCACCACGCAGGAAAGACCCTGCTGGGTCGTGATCACCTCACCGGCGGGCATCGACGTCACGGCGCCCCATCCCGTGCGCCCGAGCCTCGGCAAGAACCCCTTGATCCAGGAAAGCACGGTCCACGTGCCGTTGCTCGTGTTCCACTCCTCCGACTGGGCCCTGGAGCACCCGGTTGAGCGGCTGGTGGAGCTGGTGGACCTCTTTCCGAGCCTGTCGAGCCTGGGCGGCGCCCCACCACCGGCTGGCATCCAGGGGGAGAACCTCTTCGTGCTCTCCCCCGCAGCCGATCCGATGGCCCAAGCCTACATGGAGCACGGAGACATGCTCTACCTGCGCCGGGGCAGCCACCTCTATGGGATGCGGGCCATGGTCCACTTCACCTCCGCCCTGGATCCACAGGTCACCAACGTCCTGGCCGCGAGCGGTCCGAGCGGGCCCCAGCTCCACCTGTACGACGTGGTGGCGGATCCGCTGCAAGCCACGGACCTCGTCCAGCAGGACCCGACGCTCGCCCGGGAAATGTACGAGTTGCTGCTCGCTACGCGCCGCGCCGCCACCGCACCCGACGTGCAGAAGCTCGAACCCGAGCAGCTGTGGGAGCTCCGCATGAGCCCCCAGCAGGGCTACTGGTAGACAGCGCGGACGCTCACTCCACCGGCCAAACCAGGGCCATGTTGCTCATGGTCTCGTAGATGACGGGCCCGTTGTCGTCTGCGGCCAGGAACTGGTCCACGTGGTCCATTCCGGCCTCGAAGGCGATGGCCGCCAGGAAGTCGTAGGAGATGGGGTGGTAGCCGGTGACATAGGTGGTGGGCCGTTCGAGCGCGCCGCCGGGCCAGTTGGCATCGAAGATCTCGACGATCTGGTAGGCGTCGACGTAGTCCACCAAGGCGCCGTTGTCGGGCACCTCCAGGATGGACACCACCGGCGGATCGCTGGCCAGGATGTCGGCCTCGGAGGGGTAGTAGGGCTGCGAGGTGTCGTCGATGGTGGCCCAGTTTTCCTGGTTCCACTCGTACAGCCCTGCGTCCTCGATGCCTTCCCACTCCTCGAGCCGGGCCCAGTTGGCGGCGCTGGTGTCCGCGACGAAGCCGGTGGCGGCGAGGGCCTGCAAGGTGTGGATGGCGGCGGTCCAACCGCCAGCACGGAACGAGGTGGGCGTGCCGATTCCGTTGTCCTGAAACAGGGTCTTGGCCTGCTCGAGCAGGATCTCCATCTCTTCCTGGGAGTAGCTGGACAGCTCCACCGTGTACCCGGTTTCGTCTTCGACGTAGGCGACGCCGAGTCCACCCCCGATTGATAGTTCCTCG
>CAZVHW010000026.1:4460-26160 GCA_964626835.1 uncultured Enterobacterales bacterium | reverse complement strand
GGCAGGCTACCCGTACACGCGGGTCCCCGCGTTGACACCTTGAAGGCTGTTTGTCGTTCTTATCCCCCGACCTGTTTCTGGGTTGAGCCCGCCGGAAACCCCGAACTACACCCTGATCATCACGATCTTCCGCATGATGAGCGCCCCCACTGTCTGCAGGAACAGCAGCAGGAAGATCAGGCACCAGCCCAGCCAGGTGGACCACATGCGGGCCACCAACTCGTGGTCGAACAGCCAGAGCACCCCGGCCAGGGCAAAGGGCATGATGCAGATGATGACGGCCTGGGCCACGCCCTGGGCGGTCATGGTGGCGATCTTGCCCTTGACCTTCTTGCGCTCGCGGATGGTGTAGCTGATGGTCTGGAAGGTCTCGGAGAGGTTTCCACCGGACTGCCGCAGGATGTTGATGCTGGTGACCAGAATCTGGGTGTCCTCGGTGCCCAGGCGCCGCTCGAGGTTGAGCAGGGCTTCCTCGAAGGGCACACCCACGCGCTGCTCGGACAGCACCAGCCCGAACTCCTCGCTGATGGGATTGGCCAGTTCTTCGACCACCATCTCCATGCACTGGACCAGCGAGAGGCCGGAGCGCAGGCCGTTGGACATGAAGGCCAGGGCATCGAGCAGCTGGTTCTCGAAACGGTCCAGACGCCAGTTCCAGAGCTTCTGCACCAGGAAGCGGGGAAGACGCCAGCCGAGGGGCAGGCCGAAGGGGGCGTAGACCAGGAAGACGACGATGGTCAGCCGGAGGAAGAGGTAGCCGAGGCCGGGGGGCAGGGCCGAGGTGAGCCAGTAGCCGAGGTAGGCGAACACGCCCATGGAGACAAGGATGGACAGCACGCACCAGCGGGGTTCGACCCGGATGAACATGGCGTCGAACATGTCCACCATCCACTGGACGTAGCCGGCGGTGGCGTTGTGGAACTTCTCGAAGATCCAGGGGGCGAGGGTCAGGCCGATGAGGAACCAACCGAGGACGAACAGGCCGAAGCCACCCAGACGGAACAGGGTGAGCGCGTCCCACCACAGGGGCATCATCTCGATGGTGGTCGGGTCGATGGGCATGTCCATCAGCGCCTCCCTGGGGGCATGCGACCCCCACCGCCACGGCCTCCTCGGCCGCCGCGCCAGTTGCCCCCACCGTCCGCACCCCCCGCGACCTCGGCGAAGATGCCCTTGGGCAGCGCGATGCCCATGGCCTCGAGCCGGGTGATGAACTTGGGCACGAAGCCGGTGGCCACGTACCGGCCTATGACCTTCTTGTCCTCGTCGAGCCCCTCCTGCTTGTAGACGAAGATGTCCTGCAGGGTGATGGTGGGGCCCTCCATGCCCGTGATCTCCGAGATCTTGGTGACCTTGCGGGTGCCATCGAGCATGCGCGCCTGCTGCACGATGATGTGGATGGCGTTCGAGATCTGCTCGCGGATGGCCTTGGACGGCAGCTCGAGGCCGGTGAACATGACCAGCGTCTCGAGGCGGGAGATGCAGTCTCGGGGCGAGTTGGAGTGAATGGTGGTCAGCGAGCCGTCGTGGCCGGTGTTCATGGCCTGGAGCATGTCCAGGGCCTCGGAACCACGGCACTCGCCCACGACGATGCGGTCCGGGCGCATGCGCAGGCAGTTCTTGACCAGGTCGCGGATGTTGATGGCACCTTCACCCTCGATGTTGGCCGGCCGGGACTCCAGCCGCACCACGTGGGGCTGCTTGAGCTGCAGCTCGGCGCTGTCCTCGACCGTGACGATGCGCTCGTCTTCGGGGATGAAGCTGGACAACACGTTGAGCAGGGTGGTCTTGCCCGAACCGGTGCCGCCCGAGATGAGGATGTTGAGCTTGGCCTCGACGCAGGCGCGCAGCAGATCGGCCATCTCTTCGGTGATGGAGCCAAACCCGATGAGATCGCTGACCTTCAAGGGGTCCTTGGAGAACTTCCGGATGGTCAGGCTGGGCCCCTCGAGGGCCAGGGGCGGGATGATGGCGTTGACGCGGGAGCCATCGGGAAGGCGCGCGTCCACCATGGGGGACTTCTCGTCGATGCGGCGCCCGATGGGGTGGACGATGCGCTCGATGACGCCCATGAGCTGCGCGTCGTCGGTGAAGTTGGCGTCCACCTCGATGAGCTTGCCCTTGAGCTCGATGTAGGTCTGATCCCGGCGATTGACCATGATCTCGGTGATGGCGTCGTTGGCCAGCAGGTCTTCCAACGGACCCAGGCCCAGCGCCTCGTCCAGCACCTCCTTGACGATCTTCTCTCGCTCGTGGCGGTCGGTGACCGACTTGCCCTCGGTGTCCATCAACCGACAGACCGCCGTGTAGGCCTGCTTGCGCAGCGCCTCTTCCTTCTCGTCCGAGTCTCCCAGGTCCTTGTTGAGCTTCTTGAGATCGATGACCTCGACCAGGCGCTTGTGGATGACCATCTTGAGGGCGGTGCGCGGATCGATGCTCTTGCGGCCTCGACGGGCCTTGGAGCCGCGGGACTTCATCCACTGGCCGATCTCGGCGGCCTGGCGAGCGGATTCTTCGTCGAGGCCGACCACCCGACCGCCCTCGATCTTGATGCCGCGCGGGCGCTGTACGGCACCCATGGTCTCGAGCACGCGGGACTCGACGAGCTTGGTGATGAACTCGTCGTAGTTGCGGGTGATGGCCGACCGGGGCTGGTGCGCCACGAAGGGTTGCCCGTGCATGGTGGCGTGCTGACACACCGGGTCGTCCTGCAGCAGCGTGACCAGCACCTGGCGCTGCAGCTTGGCGGTGATCATCTCGAGGGGGATGCCCGTGCTGGCGTCGTAGCGGTTGAGGATGACCTTGATGAGCTGGGCCGGGAAGTGCAGCGACTGCAGGCGTTCTACCAGGCGCCGGGTGTGGTTGAGCACCAGCAGGTCGGGGGTGGCCATGAGGAAGATGCCAGAGGACAGCTCGAGCATGGAGACGTTGAGCTGGTTGACGTCCGAGCCGCAGTCCGCCACCACGAAGTCGCACAGCGGCCGGACCATCTCGAAGATCTTGGCGAAGATCTTCGGATCCACGCCCCGCGCAGCCGAGGGATCGGCAGCCAGCGGCAGGTAGCCCACGCCCGTGGCGTGAACGGCGATCTGCCGCGACATGGACTGGGTGTCCAGCTTGGGGAGGTAGGGGGCCAGATCCGCCACGCCCCTCGAGGCCTTGAGGCCCAGCAGGGTGCCGATGTCTCCCGCGCCCTCGGGATCTCCTTCGACGATCAACACCGAGGCTTGCGTTTCCTTGCGCAGGGACATGGCCGCATTGACGGCGAACGTGCTCTTGCCGACGCCGTCCCTGGCGCCGCCCACGGCGATGATGCGTGCGGGGGCACGAGCCATGGCGGCTACTGCCGAACCTCGATCAGGTTGAACTTGTCCTGCAGGTCGCGATTGGCCTGGGTGCTGCTCTCGTAGACCTGAGGCGTGACGAAGACCAGGAACTGACTCTTGGATTTCTTGTAGTTCTTGCTCTTGTACAGGGTGAAGACCGGGGTACCGGTGTCCGACGCTGCATCGGGGATGGCGTTGTACTCGACGCGGTCACTCAAGCGCTGCAGGCCGCCGATGACGATGCTCTCGCCCGCTCGGCAGTACTCGCTGGTGGCGATTCGGGATGTATCGATGGTCTGGTAGCCGTTGGGAGCGATCTCCCCGATCGCGCTGGTCTCGATGGAGATGGAGATGTCGACGTCGGTGCCTTGGGCGAAGGGCGTGACGTCGAGGGAGATGCCGACGTCCTTGTACTCGATGGTGGTGGTGAGGCCCTCGGAGACGACGAAGGGGTACTGGATGCCGGAGAAGATCGAGGCGGTGTCCGCGCTCTTCACCGCCACGGAGGGGTTCTCCATGACCCGCGCATAGCCGGTAGTTCGCGCCCGATTGAGGCGGGGCAGCAGACCGTAGAGGGTAGCCTGGGCGTAGCCGGTGACGTCGCCCCACCCCTCGGCGGAGTCGTACGGTGCCTGGAAGAAGAACTCGACGCCGTTCTCGGTGGCCAGAGGGCTCCAGTTGATGCCCCAGGAGTCCACGAGGCTCTTGGTGAGCTCGACGAAGTGCACGATGACGACCACGGTGTCGGTGCGGCCGGGGATTCGGTCGGCCTTGCGGATCTCGAGCACGTTGATGACGTTGTTGTAGTAGGCCCTGGCGATGGCCTCGGCGCGCTCCGACGCCGTACCCGAGTGGACCACACCTTCGAGCAGGATCTTGTCGGAGACCAGCCGCACCTGCACGCCAGGTACGCCGATCTCCTTCTGGATGAGATCGGCCAGCAGGCGCTGGGACACGGGGGAGAGCCGCACCATGGAGACCACGAGCGGCTCGCGCTCGGCGAGGTTGGTGACCCGCTGCAGATCTTCGTCGAGGCTGACCTCGCCCTGGACGTACACGCGGTCGTTGACCACCTTGAAGTTGAGCCCCTCGACATCGTCCAGAAGCTGCTGGACGTTCTTCATGACCCGCGAGAGATTGGCGGGAATGACGGTGATCTCGAACTGATCCCGGCGCACACCGGAGCTGTCGTAGACGATGATGTTGGTGCTTCCGGGTTTGCGACCCGCGACGAGAATCTGCTGAGAGTCGCGCAGGGGCACCACGCGGATCAGCTCGGCCGATCCTCCGGAGACGTCCCCGTACTTGTAGGGGATGTCGATGGCGATCTGGGAGGCGACGACCACGACCTGGTCGGCGATGGTCTCGTCTTCCTGTGCCCAGGCCACGCCCGGCAAAAAGAGCAGCAGCGCGCCGAACAGGGCGAGCAGGCTGGCGAGCTTGCGCATCCTAGAATCCCCCGGACTGGATGAGCCGGTAGCGCGGTTTGGGGTTGTAGCGGACCTGTTGGGGAATGCCGAGGGTGGAGTGAATGGTGGCGTGCTCCAGCTCCACGAAACGATCGGCCTCCCAGAGGGAGCGCAGGGTGATGTTGAGGCTGCCCAGTTCCTGGGCCAGGATGAGCTTCTGGGACTCGTTGGGGGTGAGCTCGAGGGTGACCGTGCGGGTGTCGTTCTTGCGCTGCACCTCGCGGCGGCGCTCGGAACCGAACAGATCGGAGGACTCGCCATCTTCGCCCAGATCCGCGGAGGTCATGATGGTGGCCGAGGTGGGGCGCCCGATGTCCGCGCCCACGGCCAGCACGCGCACGTTCTGGAACAGCGTGACCGTGCGCATGTCGGACTTCTCGCCCTGACCGAAGTCGAAGGTACCCACCAGGTCGATGTAGTTGCCGGGCTTGAGGTGCCCGCCCACCGCGGTGATGTTGTCCACGGCGATGGCCACCGCGCGGTGCTTCTTCTGGACGAAGTAGGCCAGCCCCGCGTCGTCGGCTCGCACCAGCTTGGTGGACACCACCTGCTCGGTCTCGAGGATGGGATCGGCGGTGATCTGGCCCAGGATGTCTTCGACCGAGGACAAGGCCTTGGGCTGTCGCCACTTGCGCGGAACGTCGATGACCCTGACCATGGTCTCGTCGAGCTTGAAGTGCGCAGGGATGTTGCGCTCGGCCACCAGGGTGGGCAGGGGCTCGGACTGCCACAGCAGCTCCTTTTCCCGGCTGGCGACGTAGCGCCACTGGGCCAGAGAGGCCACGAGAGCGACGATGAGGGCGACAATGAGGGCGCGCGGGTTCTTCAAGGAACCTCCCGCTGACTGAATGTTTTCGGATCTTCCGTGGAAGCTCGAACTCGAGATGGGGAGGGCGCAGACCTCCCCGCGACCCCGACAGGGGCGCGCGAACGGGAAGCATATCAGATCAAGCGCGCGTAGCGCGCGCAGCACGCCCCCCCTACCCGTGCCCGGATCTCCGACCCCACCGAGGCGGAGGCCATCCCCGCGCTAGCGCTTGTTTCCGGAGCCGTCCTGGGTTCCGGAACTCAAGACCACCCCTGCGTCCTCGGTCATCGCCTCGTAACCCTCGGCGAATGGACCGAGGAAGGCATAGCCGGCAGCCACCAGGGCGATGGCCAGCACCGAGACCACCAGCATGTACTCCACCGTGCTCTGGCCACGGCGCGAGAGGTTGAACACCCGGCGAGAAGAAGTGACGCGACGTGGGGTCATGACCAGAACCTGAAGAAGTGCGGAAAGATCCGCGAGAGGAGGTAGCCGGCGGCGATCACGCTGGCGAACGGAGCCGTCATGGGGGCGGGCCCATCGGGCTTGCGGAAGATGCCTGCCTTGAGCACGCGGAACAGGCTGCGCAGGCGCCCAGAACGCCAGAGCTGCACGAAGCCGACGGGGATCTGCACCAGCAGCACCAGCACGAACACCCGCAGGACCTCGAAAGGCCCCAGGATGGCGCCGATGACCATCAGCAGCTTGGCGTCGCCTGCCTTCATGGCGCCCCCGAGGTTCCAGAACAGGAACCCGGGCACGAAGGCGGCCAGGATGCCGGCGAAGGAGTTCAGGAAAGCCGGGAACATCGCCCCGGCGTCCTGCTGGATGAGCGCGAGCACCGGGTGAACCACCAGAGCGACGGCCATGCCACCGAAGGTGAGTACGTTGGGGATCTTCTGGGTGCGCACGTCGGTGTAGACCGCCACCACCAGGATCCCAACGACGAAAAAGTCCGCCGGGGTCAGCAGCCGCCAGAATTCCATGAAGCCCCACCTGAATCAGGGGTAGGGCATCTGGACGGTACGACGAACGTTGTCGAACACGCCACGCGCCGTCTCGCCAAAGGCGATGAAGCCCAGGGCCAAGGCAACGCTTATGACCGCCACCGCGAGCATGTACTCCACCACGGCCTGACCGCGGCGCGGAGCGAAGACCTGCCTGCGGGTCGGCGATGGGGTGGAGCACGCCATGGCTAGTTCCTCGCGGTGCCAGTGCCGGTGACCTCGCCAGTGGAGAGGATGTCCTTGATGTCGAGGGCGAGGTTGTCCACGCCCTCCTGGAAGGTAGGCACGAAGATGTAGGCCGCCGCCACGATGGCGATGACGATGACGGAAATGAGCAGCATGTACTCGACGGTGGACTGGCCACCCCTGCGACGTACGAACATGAGCTGCGCCTCACGAGAGGGTGTGCGTCCACATACGATAGCAAAACCCGGGCCAACACGCACCGATACTCCAACCGGGCCGCCATGGCAGCGGGTGTGCCGAGCCAAGACGGGCCCCTCTGGGGCAGAACCCCACTCTTCCACCGCTTGTCCATAGGTTTTTCCATGACGGGAATCGCGGCCTGGACGGGACACTCCGTACCCAGACACACCCACGGTGCGACACCACTGCCCCAGGCACGGCGAGACCTTTGGGTCGCACGAGAGCCCATTTGCGGTGAACGCGCTAATATGGCCGCTCCACCGCCACGGTTGCGCTACGACCGGGCAAAGGCAACACAGGCAGGAGATGACCCAGCCGGCGCCCAGCACCTTCGGTAAGTACCGCATCCTGGACCGGGTCGCATCCGGTGGCATGGCCGAGATCTTCAAGGCCCGGCTCGAGGGTATCGGTGGCTTCCACCGCACCTTCGCCATCAAGCGCATCCTGCCCCACCTCACCTCGAACCCGGAGTTCGTGGACCTGCTGGTGGACGAGGCCAAGGTCGCGGGGCTGCTGTCCCACGCCAACATCGTCCAGATCCTCGACCTGGGACGGATCGACGATCACTACTTCATCGCCATGGAGTACGTCTCGGGGCACAACCTGGGTGAGGTCATGAAGCGCTGCCTGGAGAAGGGCATCACCCTGCCGGTACCCCACGCGGTGTTCATCTGCATCGAGGTGCTCAAGGGGCTCGAGTACGCCCACCACCGACAGGTCATGCGCGACGGCCGCCCGGTCCCCCTCGACATCGTGCACCGCGACGTCTCGCCCTCGAACATCCTGGTGAGCAACCAGGGCGAGGTCAAGATCACCGACTTCGGCATGGCCAAGGCCAGCGTCAAGGCCCTCGAGACCATCGACGGGGTGGTCAAGGGACGCTTCGACTACCTCGACCCGGCCCAGGCCCAGGGCAAGCCCGTCAGCCAGCGGACCGACCTGTTCAGCCTCGGCGTCGTCTTCTACGAGATGTTGGTAGGGGATCACCCCTTCAGGCGAGACACCGACATGGCCACCCTCGAGGCCATCCGTGGAGGCCAGTTCGAGCCTGCATCCTTCGTCAACATGGACATTCCAGCCCAGCTCGACGACGTCATCGGCAAGGCCCTGGCCGCCGATCCGGCCGATCGCTTCGCCAACGCAACGGCCTTCAAGGAAGAGCTGGACCGCTTCTTCCACGAGTCCGAGTTCATCTTCACCCAGTCCACCCTGGCGGCCTTCCTCAAGGGCCTCTTCCCGGAACAGAAGCACCGCAGGGCCGGCCGCGGGGCTCCTCCCCCCAGGCGACCGATGGACCGCGCGTCACCGATGGTGCCCCCCACGGACTTCGACGACGAGGACATCCTCCCCACGGTGGTCCAGGAAAACCCCCTGAGCCGGGCTGATGCCCAGCCGGCGAGGCCCAAACCACCCCCACCGCGAACACCCGGGAGGTCTCCAGCCGCTGCCTCCATCCACGAAGCGGCAACCATGCTCCGCCGCATCCCCGACGCCAGCGCCGCCAACCCCTTCGCCCAACCAGCTGGGCTGGCCGACGCGGCCACCCTCATCCGCGCCAACCCCCTGTTGGATGGCGGCGAATTGGGCGAAGCCGAAACCCAGATCAAGCGGCGGCCCAGCTTCGAGGGCAAGCCCCTGGTTCCCGACGATCCGGCCGAACCAGGCCCGACGTCGTCTTCGGCCCTCTCGATGGCCTTCCCAGAGCCGGAAGGCCGCCCAACTCTGGCCCGGGCCGATCTCGAGCGACCCACCGTGGCCAGTGATCCCCCGGCGCCCTCGGGCGAGGTTCCCAGCTGGGGGGCCCCCGCCGGGCACACAGCGCCCAGCCCACCGGGCCCCGATCCGTGGGGTCACCCACCCCCTCCAGCCCAGGCTCCGCCACCCGCCCCAACCGCGCCGCACCCGGCTGGCGTCTACCCCCAGGCCTACCCGCCATCGGCCCACGTCCCCATCGACGAGGCCCCCATCCCACCGCACCAGCCGGTCGCGGCGGCGCCCCTGCCGAGCGCCGACCCGCTGCCGGCTCGCATTCCCCTGCGCACCCATCTCGCCTACATGGCAGGCGCCGTCTTCACCTTCATCCTCGGGCTCCTCCTGGGCGCTGTGACCACCTACGCGGTGGCCAGTCAGCTCTTGGTGGCCCCCGAGACGGTGAGCGCCCCCAGCACCGCACGAGTCAGCTTCCTGCTGCCCGACGGCGCGAAGCTGGAAGTGGACGGCAAGGCCCAGGCGTCCGACTCGAACCTCGAGCTGGATCCGGGACGTACCCACGAGGTCCGGGTGCTGATGGAAGGCCAAGAACCCACGGCATTCCCCCTTCAACTGACGGCGGGCGAGCACCGCACCGTGGTGGTGTCCCCGACCATGACGGAGTAGTCCGAATCGTGAGCGCAAACGTACCGGCCCCAGCGGCCGAAACCCGCCCGAGCAAGGTCATGCCCATAGGACCCATGGTCAAGGCCCTGCGCCCCAAGCAGTGGACCAAGAACGGCCTCGTGTTCGCCGCCCTGGTCTTCGCCTACCAGTTCGACAATCCCGACTCCTGGATTCGAGCACTAGGGGCGTTCGCGGCCTTCTGTCTGGTCTCGAGCATGGGGTATCTGGTCAACGACATTCGCGACCGCGAAGTCGATGCCAGACACCCCACCAAATGCAATCGACCCATCGCCAGCGGCACGCTCACCGTCCGTTGGGCCGTGGGTGAGGCCGTCGCCGCCGGATCACTGGGCCTCTTCACCGCATTCGCCATGGGATGGGAGTTCCTGCTGGTGACGCTGGCCTACTTTGCCACCACGATGAGCTACAGCTTCTTCTTCAAGCACGTGGTCATCCTCGACGTCATGATGATCACGGTGGGCTTTCTGTGGCGCGCGGTGGCTGGCGCCGTGGTCATCGACGTACACATCAGCCCCTGGCTCCTGCTCTGCGCGGCCTTCCTGGCGCTGTTCCTGGGCTTCAACAAGCGCCGGGGAGAGATAGCCCTCATCGCCGATGACGACGACGACCCCGACACCGAAGAGCTCGCCGCGGTGCGCCCCTCCCTGGCGGCATACCGACCCGGCATGATCAAGGAGTTCCAGTCCATCACGTCGAGCGGCACGGTCATCTCCTACGCCCTGTACACCGTGCTGGGCTCCCCCACTCCGTGGCTGCTCGTCACGATGCCCTTCGTGCTCTACTTCGTGTTCCGCTACATCTACCTGGTGGATCGCGGCGACGGAGCCGCCCCCGACGAGCTCCTGGTGAGCGACAAGCCCATCGTGATCGCGGCTGGGCTGTACGCGGCCGTTTCGCTCCTGGTCCTCATCCTCGCGCCCCACCAGATGCCCACGCCCTGAACGTCCAGGGGAGCCGAGATCGCAGGCAGAGGCTCCCGAGACTCAGTCCCTCCGGGGCAGCGCTCCCTCGCGCCCGCGGCGGGGCAGGCGCACGCCGGCGAGGGCGGGCCAGGGGATGTCGGGGGCCGAGGCCAGGATGCAGAGACTCTGGCCGGAGTCCTGATCGCGGTAGAGCACCCGAATCGGCACGTGGCCGTCG
This sequence comes from uncultured Enterobacterales bacterium, assembly GCA_964626835.1. Lineage (GTDB taxonomy): Bacteria > Myxococcota_A > UBA796 > UBA796 > JAFGLY01 > CALDOK01. The sequence goes on along the minus strand of CAZVHW010000026.1, from coordinate 15,587 downwards.
TGGGCGGTCCAGACGCTCGGATCCAGGCAGAGCTCCACCCCGACACCGAAGCTGGCCTTGTCGGTGAACGCCGCCCGCAGACCCTCCTGCTCCACGAACTCGGGGGCCACGGGAACCTGTAGTTGCCAGGAACGCTGGCCCGACTCGAGGATCACGGCGTCGGCACCTGGCACGATCTCGTCGTCCCTCACACGCACGGCCAAGCAGAGCTCGTGAGGGGCCAAGCGAGCAGCCAAGGCGAAGCTGGCATCGCGGGTGCTGTCCCAGGACTCCACACCCTGGGCCACGTGCGAGCGGGTCCCCACGGCCAATGCATCGTCGCCGGTCCACTCGCTCAAGTCTCCATCGACGGTACTCTCCTGGGCCCGCGCCGCGACGGCTCCCGCCATCTTGAACCGACTCTCGAGCACCTCGAGGCTGGCTCCCTGAAAGTACTCCTCGGCGATCCAGTGGACGGCGACGATGCCGTCCACGTCGTCCAGCAGGGGAACCGAGTCCCCTCGCTCGCCCCGCGGGAGGGTCAAGACCATATGCTCCTGTTCCAGGTAGACCGCGAAACCGCGGTCGGGTCCGAAGCGCTCGAAGCGCTCCACGGCTTCCGCCACCTGCAGCTCGCGCAGCTCACCACTGAAGAGCTGGACCTCCCACCAGCGGGGATCGCCCCGGGCCGGAACGAGCCGCAGCAGCGCGACACGCTCCCGCAGATGGACCACCTCCAACCGGTCTCCAACCTGCCCCGCCACGTCCACCGTGACCGTGAACTTCTGGTTGCGCAGCAGGTCGTGGACCTCCAACTCGTGAACGACGCTGCCGCCATCACCCAGGCGCGAGCGCGGCTCGTACTGGTACATCCGCTCGCCGTCGTACGACACCAGCCCAGGCGCCACCCGCAGCGTGGGTCGCTCTCGGGGGGCCTCCAGGTCCACCAGGAGGCTCAGGTAGTCCCCACCTTCCAAGCGGGCGACGACGCTGACCATGGTGGGCAGGCCGATCCGTGAAGGTGCCGTACAAGACGTCGTGGTGAGCGCGGAGGCCGACAGGGCCAGCGCCAAGAAAGTCCACCCAGGGCCGCTGGCCTCGGAGCGCCAGGCCGAGCTCACGACGGGACTTCCAGAAGGCCGGGGAGATCGCGCGTGCAGGGGCTGCCCGAGTGTAGGCCGAAGAAGAGCGCCCCCCGACCTCCGTCGGGCCGCAGAACCCGAACCTGCTGCCCAAACACGGGCTGGGTGGCAATCTCGGGGCAGCGGTCTCCGGCGGAGAGCCTGCTCATCGCCGCTGGGTCCCCCCGAACTGGTACTGCCCCTCGAGGGTGAACATGGGCATACCCAAGAAGACGTCTTCCTTGAGCTCGGGCACGAAGGGCGAGCAGAGGAAGTGACGGTAGCCCATGCGCAAGCCCACGGCGCCACGCTGTACCGTAAGATCGGCGCCGAGAAAGCCAGCCACTTCGTTCTGGTAGGGCGTCTGCCCCTCCGCGGAATCGCTGGCGAGATCCGAGAGCCACACGGTGGCCATGCCCCCACGGGGAAGGATGTCGAAGCTGAAGGCCTGGGGCTGCACGTGGGGAATGCGCAAGCCCAGGGCGATGTAGATGGCGTGCCGCAGGCGGAGAGCATCTTCGGGCAGCGTGTCCGGATCCAGCTTCTCGGCATCCGGATAGCCGAACGTGGCCAAGCCCCCTGCGTCCACGAACCCAAGCCGCGTGAGTCGGGAGTCGAAGCCGCCGGTGATGCCGAAAGGCGCGGGCCCTTCCACGACCGAGGCACCGAGGTGGACACGGTTCATGGGATCGAGGGCCTGGGACGCAGCGGGCTTGGCCCAGGTCGCGGCGCCAATCAGCAGCCCAGCGAAGACGAGGTGGCAAGGTCCCGAGATGCCGTTCATGAAAACTCCGGGGTTCGGGGACCCATGATAGCCCCTCAGTCGGAGCTTGGCGCCTGACAGGCCGTCGGGAAAAGCCACGCCGCGAGATCCTCGAGACCCTCCATGTCCTGGATCGGCCGATCGAGCAAGGAAGAGCAGGGGCGAGCCGAGGATGCTGGCGATGGGGTCGCCGGTGGAGCGGGCGCTCGAGGAGCCCCCCACGCCTCAGATGTCCAGGTTGCGCACGTTCAGGGCGTTCCGCTCGATGAACTGCCTCCGAGGCTCGACGGCATCGCCCATCAGCACGGTGAAGACCTCGTCGGCGTCGGTCTGGTTTTCGACGCCCACCCGCACCAGGGTGCGGGTAGTGGGGTCCATGGTGGTGGACCAGAGCTGATCTGGGTTCATCTCGCCCAGGCCCTTGTAGCGCTGGATGTCCCAACCCTTGGCCACCGCGCGCATGAGGATCTGTTGGAGGTTCCACCAGCTGTGCAGTTGTTCACCGCCCTGGATGGTGACCGGTAACGGCAGACTCTCGGCCAGGTTGCGGTGGATGTTGCGGAAGTGATCGAGATCGCCCGCTTCCGAGGAGCCCCCGAAGCGCAGCGTATGCGGGGCACCATCGCGGAGGCCCGTGAGTACCACGACCTGCTCGTCGGACTCGGGATCGGTCTGGAGTTCGGCCTGCGCTTGGGTGAAGTCGGGCAGCAAGCGCCCGAGGTTGGCCACGAAGCGCTCCAGCCGCGCTTGCTCGAGGGTGGGGTCTTCCAGGGCCTCCAGGCCGCCGGAGAGGAACCACACGTCCAGGATGTCCGGGTCCACCAAGCGCTCGTGAAGCTTGAGACGGGCAGCGTAGCGGTTGAGCACCTGGACCGCGGCGGAAAGCGCCTCGCCATCGAGCTCGCCCGCAGAGGTCTGGAGGCGCAAGGACCGAAGCCCCGAACCCACCAGGTAGGCCTCGAGCTCGGCGTCGTCCTTGAGATAGCGCTGCTTCTTGCCGCGCTTGGCCCGATACAGGGGAGGCTGGGCGATGTAGAGGTGGCCGGTCTGGACCAACTCGGTCATCTGGCGGTAGAAGAAGGTGAGCAGCAGGGTGCGGATGTGAGAACCGTCCACGTCGGCGTCGGTCATGATGATGACGCGATGGTAGCGCAGTCGGGTGAGGTCGAACTCCGCGCCGATGCCGGTGCCGAGCGCCGAGATGATGGTGCGCACTTCCTGGTTGGAGAGCATGCGATCCAGGCGCGCCTTCTCGACGTTGATGATCTTGCCCCGGAGGGGAAGGATGGCTTGATATCGCCTGTCGCGCCCCTGCTTGGCGGAACCGCCTGCGGAGTCGCCCTCGACCAGGTACAGCTCGCAGAGGGAGGGATCACGTTCCTGGCAGTCAGCCAGCTTGCCCGGAAGGTTGCTCCCCTCGAGCAAGGACTTTCGCCGCGCGAGATCTCGGGCCTTGCGCGCGGCCGCACGCACGCGAGCGGCGTCGATGGCCCGCTTGATGACCGACTTGGCGACCCTGGGGTTCTCGGCGAAGTAGATGCCGAGTTGCTCGTTGACCAGCGACTCGGTGAGGCCCCTGACCTCGGAGTTGCCCAGCTTGGTCTTGGTCTGCCCCTCGAACTGCGGTTCCTGGATCTTGACCGACAGCACCGCGGTGAGGCCCTCGCGGATGTCGTCACCGGAGATGGAGGCGCCCTTCAGTTCCTTGAGCAGCCCGGTCTGTTGGGCGTAGGTGTTGACGGTGCGGGTCAGCGAGGCCTTGTAGCCGGAGACGTGGGTGCCCCCCTCCAGGGTGTTGATGTTGTTGGCGAAGCTGTACAGCAGCTCGTTGTAGGCGGTGGTCCACTGCAGTGCGAGGTCCACCTGGAGGCCCTCGCGCACGCCGGTGATGAACACGGGAACCTCGTGCAGAGGGTTCCGTTCTCGGTTGAGGTGCTCGACGAAGGACACGATGCCGCCTTCGTAGCACCAAGACTGCAGCTCGCCGTCGCGCTTGTCCTTCAAGGAGATGGCCAACCCCGGGTTGAGGAAGGCGAGCTCTCGCAGGCGCGAGGCCAGACGGTCGGCGGAGAACTCGATGGTTTCCTCGAAGATCTCGGGGTCGGGCATGAACGTTACGCGGGTGCCCCGCTTGCCGGATGGGCCGAGCTTGCGCAGCGAGTAGTCGGGCACGCCGCGGCGATAACGCTGACGCCAGTGGAATCCGTCTCGGTGGATGTCGATCCGCAGCCAGCTCGACAGGGCGTTGACGCAGCTGACACCCACACCGTGCAACCCACCGGAGACCTTGTAGGAGCTGTGGGAGAACTTGCCCCCGGCGTGCAGGGTGGTCATGACCACCTCGGCCGCAGACCGACCCTCGGTGGGGTGCATGCCGACCGGGATGCCCCGACCGTTGTCCGCCACCTTGCACGAGCCATCGTGATTGATGGTGACCGAGACGGTGTCGCAGAATCCAGCCAAGGCTTCGTCGATGGCGTTGTCTACAACTTCGCTGACGAGGTGGTGCAGCCCTCGGGAGCCGGTGCTGCCGATGTACATGGCTGGCCGCTTGCGCACGGCCTCGAGGCCTTCGAGCACCTGAATGCTCGATGCGTCGTATGAGGTATGCTCGGTGTCCTGTTGAGCCATCTGGGACCACTCCGCCTCGCCTTGGGCACAGGCTCCGGAGTCGTCTCCGGAGAAGCCTGCACCCACGTCGTCGGGCAGGTCGTGAACGTCCCTTCCTAACCCCGTGAAACGACGGATGCCACCGTGCCAGAGCGGATCTCCACAGCTTGACCACCTTCGCTCGAGCAACGCAGGACGGGTTCCGGATCCGTGGTGGTCACCAGCACCTGAGAGCGAAGCCCCTCGATGTGACCTACCAGCCGGCCCAGGCGCTCCCCATCCAGCTCGGAGGACAGATCGTCCATCAGCAGCAGGGGGGGATCACCCTCGGCACCAGCCACGGACAGTTCGGCGAGCTTGAGGGCGAGTGCCAGGGTCCTCACCTGTCCCTGGGAGGCAAAGCTCCTGGCCGAGACGAGCCCACCCCCGGGCTGGCCCACGGAGAGGAGCAGATCGTCCCGCTGGGGGCCCACCAGGTTGATGCCTCTCCGCAGCTCTTCGTCCCTCACGCGGTGCAGCGCGCGCAGATAACGATCGCTCGCCGAAGAAGGATCGGCCCCTTCTTCACCCAGCAGCGCGCTGCGATGGGAGAGCTCCACGCTGGCCCCTCCGGACAGCAGACCGTGCACCTGCGCCAGGGGCCTCCGCAGGGCCTGGATCAGGCGCTCGCGACCCAGCGCGACCTCCACGCCTGCCTCCACCAAGCCCAGGTCCCAGGCCTCGAGCTCCGCCACGGTGGCACGCCCCGAGCGCAGCAGGGCCGACTTCTGGGACAGGAGCCGCTGGAAGGTACGCACGCGATCCAGGTGGATCGGCCAGGCGTTGAAGGCCGCACGGTCCATGAACCGACGTCGCAGATCCGGTCCCTCTCGAACGATGCGCGTGTCGTCGGGGGTGAAGGTGACCGCGCGTAGACGCGCGAAGTAGGTCCCGGCTTCCCGAACGGTGGTGCCATCCATGCGTGCACGCCGCTGATACCTGCCGCCATCGACGGGAGCCACGCTCAGGCCGAGCCAGGCGCGCCCCAGCTGACTCTCCGCGTGACCCTCCACGGAGCCTGCTGCCTGGCCCCAGCGCACGACCTGGTCCCAGCTGGAGCCCCTGAAGCTCTTCCACGTCGCCAGGACGGCTGCAGCCTCGAGCAGGTTGGTCTTGCCCGCCCCGTTCGAACCCCAGAGCACCACGAGGTCGGACTCGAGCGGCAGATCCACCGCCTGGGCGTTTCGCCAGTCGCGGACCCTCAGCTCGTGGAGGCGCAGCTGTCAGTCCAGCCGAATGGGCATGATGATGAACAGGGCGTCCTCGTCGGAGGGTGAGCGCACCATGCAGGGGGAGAGGGGCTCACCCAGCTCCAGCACCAGATCTTCGTCGTTGAGGCAGTTGACCACTTCGAGGAAGTAGCGGACGTTGAAGCCCATCTCGATGGGCTCACCCTCGAAGGCCATCGGCACCGGATGCTTGGCCTCGCCGTGATCGATACCGCGCGACGTGACGAGCACCTCTTCGTCGGAGAAGCTCATGCGGATGGTGCTCGCTTGGTCGATAGCCTCGAGGGCCACGCGGCGCAGGGCATCCCTGAACGCGAGTCGGTTGACGACGACCCGGCGCAGGAAGTTCTGGGGGAGCACCGAGCGATAGGCCGGGAACTCGCCATCCACCAACCTGGTGTGCAGCACGGAGGTCCCGACCGTGAAGCTGGCGGCGCGCTCACCAAAGGCTATCTGCACGTCGGCATCCGGCACGTCGAGCAGTCGCCGCACCTCGAGCAGGGCCTTGCGAGGCACCAACATGTGGCGACCCATGCCGAACTCACCGACGTAGGGGACCCCCGCGTAGCAGAGCCGACTTCCGTCGGTGGTCACCAAGCGAATCCTGGGATTTCCCTCGAGATCCTCGACTGCCTCGAGGTGGCCACCGCTCAGCCCATAGCGCTGGTCGTCGGTGGGGATCGCGAAGACCGTGCGCTCGATGATGCGCTGCAGGTCGCCGGCCTTCACCGTCATGGTGGCCGTGGGCTCGAAGGCGGGGAGGCTGGGGTACTCGTCAGGGGGGAGGCCCACCAGGCGGAAGTGGGCCGGAGGCGCATCCACCACCAGGGCGTGGTTGTCCTGGCCCACCAAGTGCACCGCCCGATCGGGAAGGTTGCGGGCTACCTGGAAGACGTGGACCGCGTTCACGCAGGCGTGGCCCTTCTGGGCTACCTCGGCGGGGAAGCGGTGGATGACCGTGATCTCCTGGTCGGTTGCGGTGACCTGGAGATGGCCTTCTCTTGCCGTGAGCAAGGTGTGAGCCAGCACCTGCTGGTTGCTGCGTCGTTCCACGACTCCCTGTACGGTCCCGAGGGCGCGGGCGAGCTCGTCACGAGTGATGTAGAGGTCCATGGGATCGCTCCGGTGATGTCGACCGTTCCCTTAGCCCCACGGTCGGGGATCGGGCCAGGGGAAGCGGGAGGTTCTGGGAAACGTGTTCGGCCGTTCGACCACCTGGCCTACCGTTACTGTTCTAAATGGATCTGGGTTCTATCTCTCTAGTACCAGTATTAGGCGTGGTGGAAAAGAGGGAAAATCTCTCCAACCACCTTTCCGGGCCGACAATGGGGAGGGAAACGAGTGGAGGACTTTCCGAGCGAGTGGCTCGAGCGACGGGGGAGAACGAGAACCCTCGGTGGTGGATTGGACTCTTCCACGAATCGTCCGCAGGAAACCCACAGGCCCTCCACCGCGCCTTCCACAGTTCTTTCCACAGGCAGAGGTCAACCGTGGAGGTTTTTCTCCAGCAGCTCGATGATGGCCTGCATGTCGGGGTCCTTTTCCCGGATCTTCTTGATGCGCTTGTAGGCGTACTGGACGGTGGACGAGTCTCGTCCACCCACGGCTCGACCGATGTCGGGAAAGGAAAGGTCCGTGTGGTTACGGATCAGGTAGATGGCGATGTGGCGGGGACGGACCAGACGCTTCTGATGGGACGGCCCCAGGATGTCCGAGGTCTTCACGTTGTGGATTCGAGCCACGGTCTTGATGATCTGGTCCGGGGTGACGATCGGGTTCTCCGGTACGATCAGATGCGCCAAGCGCTTGCGGGTTGTCTCCAGGGTGATCGCTTCGCCGTACATCGCGGTGATGGCCGCCAGTCGCTTGAGTGCCCCTTCGAGCTCCCTGATGTTGCCTCGCACGCCGCCCGCGATGAACAGTGCCACTTCGTTGGGGATCAGCAGGCCCAGGTCTTCTGCCTTCTTGCGCAGGATGGCCAGCATGGTCTCTAGATCGGGAGCCTGCAGGTCCACCTCGAGACCGCCGGAGAAGCGTGTGCGCAGCCGCTCCTCCAGGCCTTCGATGTCCCGGGGCAGCATGTCGGCGGTCATGATGATCTGGCGTCCCGCGTTCTGCAGGGCCTCGAAGGTGTGGAAGAACTCCTCCTGGGTTCCTCGCTTGCCCCCCAGGAACTGGATGTCGTCCATGAGCAGGACGTCCGACCGGCTCCGATAGCGCTCGCGGAACTCCGGGGTGCGCTTGTAGCGGATGGCGGTGATCATCTCGTTCATGAACTGCTCCGCCGTGACGTAGCAGATGCGTGCCGACCGCTCTCGCTGCAGGATGCGGTTGCCGATGGCGTGGACCAGGTGGGTCTTGCCCAGGCCGGTGCCGCCGTAGATGAACAGGGGGTTGTACTGACCGCCGGGAAAGTCCGCTACGGCCAGTGCCGCGCTGTGAGCGAACTCGTTGCAGGCTCCCACCACGAAGTTCTCGAAGCACTTTTCCGGGTTGGGGCGAACCCGCCAGCCCAGTGGCCCCTCGCCGGTATCCAGTCCAGGGCTCGTGCCGCCGCCCACCTGGTGTGCAGCACGTGTGGCGGGATCGTCTCCAACGGGGGACTGGGGGAACCCCGAGCCCGCATTGTCCTCGGCGTGCAGCCGGATCTCGATGGCGACGTTCCGCCTCAGGACCGAGGTGAAGGCTCGCTTCATGGCCTCCTGGTAGTTGTCGACGATCCAGTCTCGGTGGAAGCGGCTGGGGACTTCGAGGCAGACCAGCCCGTTCGCCACCTCGATGATGCGTACCTCGCTGAACCAGGCGTCGAGGTTGTGAGAGCTGATGTGGTCCGCCAGGACATCGCGTACCTGGTTCCAGAGATCCTGCATGGAGACACTACCGGGGCCACCCAGCCTGGACTGGTGAGGCGGCTGATCGAGATGGGGAGAAGCGCACGAGGATAGGCAACGGTAGACGGTAGCAGCGGCCGAACCGAGACACAAGCTGTCCGCCCTACATCTCCTTTGGAAGCGGAAGATGGAGCGGTGTGGTCCTCGGTCGTGGGGCGCGCGGCGCCCGGCGAGGCTCCAAACGCGCCTACGGCCTGCTGTTCGGCCCTTGACCCTTGGGGAACGTAACGATATGAGCGCGGCCGAAACGGCCGGAGTGCATCCGGTGCGGGGTCCCGATCCGCATCCACCCCGCCATCGCCCCGGCAGAACCGGATTCGAGAGGTAGTCATGTCGAAGAGGACCTATCAGCCCAGCAGGATCAAGCGTAAACGTTGCCACGGCTTCCGCGCCAGAATGAAGACCACCGGTGGTCGCAAGGTGCTGGCTCGCCGCCGCACCAGGGGCCGGAGCCGGCTCGTCGTCACCGTTCCCTCCAAGAGCCGCTAGCCACGTCGTCGCGGGCTCCCTTCCCCCGCAGGATCCGGCTGCTCTCCACCCGCGACTACAGGCGGGTACAATCGGAGGGCCGCCGCATACACCTGTCATTCCTCATTGCGGTGTATGCACCTGGTACGGGGTCCGGTAGCCGCGTCGGAATGGCCGTCAGCCGCAAGGTGGGCAATGCCGTGGTTCGCAACCGGGTCAAGCGCTGGCTCCGAGAAGCCTTCCGGCACCAGTATCCTCGGCTCGAGGGCCGGTGGGACGTCGTGTTCATCGCCCGCTCCTCGGCTGCGGGTGCCAGCGACGAGCTTCTCGCCGCCGATGTCGAGCGCGCGCTGCGGCGGATCTCGAGGAAGGCATCGTGAAGGGCATCCTCCTCGGACTCATTCGGCTGTACCAGCTGTTGACGCGACCGTGGATGCCACCGATCTGTCGCTTCCACCCGTCTTGCTCCGATTTCACCACGGTGGCGGTCCAGCGCCATGGTGCCTGGCGAGGCGGCTGGATGGGCACCCGGCGCATTCTGCGGTGCCATCCGTTCCATCCAGGGGGTTACGACCCCGTTCCCCCCCTTGACGGTGAGCCCGAACGACCCCAGATCGATGCGACCAGAGGGCCAGAGGGAGAGAGCAAGTGAACGAGAGCGACGGCAACGAAAAGAGGGCCATCCTGGCCATCGTGCTGAGCTTGGCCGTCCTGTGGCTGTGGTCTTCCTGGATCGCGCCACGGCAGGCGCCCCTGGCCACCGGTCCGGTCGATCCCGCCGTCCAGACAACCCAGACCCCTCCGACCGTTCCCGTCGATCCCACCGTCCAGCCCGTCGCGACCGCTCCGGTCGATCCGGTGGCCTCCGCCGATCCCGCCGTGGCACCGTCCCAGCCCGCTCAACCCGCGGTGGTCGCCACGCCCACCCTGCCCGAACGCACCGTTCCCCTGCGCAGCGGGGAGTGGACGGCTGAGTGGTCCAGCCGGGGCGGCGTTCTTCGCGCCCTCGAGCTCCCCAATCACCCGGGTCCCTACACCATCCAGGTCATCTACAAGTGGATCTACGGCAAGGTCAAGGGCGAAGTGGAGGGTGGCTGGAAAGCCTACGCCGACGGTGATCAGCCCGAGGTCCTGTTGAGTTCGGCCGCATCCCTGGGCATGGCCGGCGGCATGGACAGCGGCTTCTTGGACGGCGACTACGAGCTGGTCAGCTCTTCGGCGCGCGAGGCCGTCTTCCAGCGGATCACCCCCACGGGGTTGAAGATCACCAAGCACTACCGGGTTGGCGACGAGCCCTACCAGGGCAGCCTCGAGCTCCGGTACGAGAACACCACCGCCCAGCCCCTCCAGGGTAGGCTCTGGGTCGGTGTCGGCGAGAAATACGAGGGCAAGTACACCCGCTTCTCCAACTTCTCCCGGCCCGCCTCCTTGGTCGATGGAGACCTCGAGGTCGAAGACGACATCGACGACCTGAAGGAAGGTCTCGTCCGGCGCCCCGGCGCCGTGTCCTGGTTTGGCGTGGACAGCCGGTACTTCCTCACCGCCATGGTCCCCGAGCAGCAAGGGTGGGGTCAGATCACCGCGGCCCTGTTGGGTGAGGACCTCGGCGGCGTCTTCCTGGTGGCCGATGGCGTGACCATCCCGCCCGGCGAGTCCCACGAGCTCTCGCTGTGGATGTACGCCGGCCCCAAGGGGTCCAAGAAGCTCGAGGAGCTAGGACACGATCTCGACAAATCCGTCCAGTGGGGCTTCTTCGGGTTCTTCGCCAAGATCCTCTACTGGCTGTTGGTCGCCATCCACGGCCTGGTGGGCAACTGGGGCGTGGCCATCATCGTGCTGACCCTGGTGGTCAAGGGCGCCTTCTTCCCGCTCACCCAGAAGTCCTTCCGCTCCCAGCAGGAGATGAAGAAGCTCCAGCCTCTCATGAACGAGATGAAGGAGAAGTTCAAGGACGACCGGGAGATGCAGGCCCAGGAGCAGATGCGGCTCTTCAATGAAGAAGTGATGCCTCAATTCGATAATGAGGT